>PMAD01000319.1 GCA_003152415.1 Acidobacterium sp. | reverse complement strand
GAACGCATCGTCACCATCGAAGACTCGGCCGAATTGCAGCTTCGCCAGGACCACGTCGTCCGCCTCGAAACCCGCCCGCCCAACGTCGAAGGCAAGGGCGCCATCCGCCAGCGCGAGCTCGTCATCAACGCCCTCCGTATGCGCCCCGACCGCATCGTCCTCGGCGAGGTCCGCGGCGAGGAAGCCATGGACATGCTCCAGGCCATGAACACCGGCCACGACGGCTCCATCACCACTATTCACGCCAACACCCCGCGCGACGGCCTGGCTCGTCTGGAAACCATGTGCATGATGGGCGACATCCGCCTCCCCGAAAAAGCCATTCGCATGCAAATCGCGTCCGCCATTCACCTCATCATTCAGGTCGCGCGTATGAGCGACGGCTCCCGCCGCATTACCCACGTCACCGAACTCACAGGCGCATACAGCGATGTCATCAGCATGCAGGATATCTTCGTCTTCGAAAAGGAAGGCGTCGCGGAAAGCGGCAAGGTCAAAGGACGCTTCCGCTCCACGGGAATCGTCCCGAAATTCACCGAACGGCTCAAGGCTGCCGGCATTCCTATCCCGCCCGGCCTCCTCGATCACAACGTGGAAGTGTGAGGTCCCGCGCTCATGATCCTCATCGCCTCCAGCTTCTTCGTCGTCCTCATCATCACCTTCGGGGTGGTCACGCTCGCGACCGGGCCCAGCAGTTTCGATAAGACGCTGCAGTCCCGCCTCGCCGCCATTTCCATTGACAAGTCCGGCATCCCCGGGGCCGCCGCCCTCCAGGCCGGCGAGCTCCTGCGCAAAACCGCCAGCAGCCGTTTCGACTGGATCGCCCAGTCCATCTCCAAATACATCTCCATGCAGTCGCTGCAGAAGTGGATCTCCCAGGCCGCTCTCAATACCACGGCCTCGGCTCTCTTTGTGCAGACCGCTGCCGCCGCCGCCATCGGCGCCGTCATCACTGTCTTCTTCGCCCCGTTCGCCGCCGCAGTTGCTTCGGCCGCCGCCTTTTGCGCCACCCTGCCCTGGGCCCGCATCGCCTTCGCCCGCTACCGCCGCCTCCGCGCCTTTGAAAAAGCCCTCCCCCACGCCATCGATATGATGGCCCGCTCTCTCCGTGCCGGCCATTCCACCGCAGGCGCAATCGAAATCATGGCCCAGGGCGCTCCCGAACCCGCCTGCTCCGAGTTCAGCGAGGTCTTTCGCCAGCAGAACTTCGGCCTCCCCCTCCGCGATGCCCTCATGCAGCTCATCGATCGAGTTCCCTCTCCGGATTTGCGCGTCCTCGTCACTGCCATCGTGGTGCAGCGCGAAACCGGCGGCAACCTGGTCGAGGTCCTCGATCGCACCACTAACGTCATTCGTGAACGCCAGCGTATCCAGGGCGAGATTCGCGTGCAGACCGCCCAGGGCCGCCTCACCGGCTGGATCCTCACCCTGCTTCCCGTCGTCGTCATGCTGCTCATCAACGTCATGGATCCCGGTTATTCCAAGCCCCTGTTCCATGACCCGTTCGGACACAAACTCCTGATGCTCTGCGGCTGCCTCATCGTCCTGGGAGCGTTTTTCATCAATCGCATCATCAACTCCATCGACGTATAACGGCAGACCATTATGGTGATCTTTTTCTACATTGCGCTCTCCCTCACCGTCTTCTGCGTGATTACGCTGCTGTGCGCCCCCCTCCTTTTGCGCCCTTCGCAGCAGGCTCGCCGCATTCTCGACATCGTCACCAGCGACCGCCCCGACAAGCGCACTGTCCGCAGCAAGGAGAAAGCCAAAGACAGGCTCCTCAACCTCGCCCGGTCCTTCCGCGCGCGCCTCGGACTCTCAGAAGATGAGAAGCTCCGCCAGCGCTTCGTAACCGCTGGCCTCAAGGGCGGCAGCCAGCTCGACCTCTATTTCACCGCGCGCTTCGTCGGCCCCGTGGCCGGCATCCTCGGCGGCACCTTCATCCACACCAATACCGCATTCTGGTGCCTCGCCCTGGCCGCCGTCGGTTATCTGCTTCCCGATCTCTGGCTTACCCGCGCCGTCAATAAGCGCAAGAAGAAGATTCAGAAAGGCATTCCCGACGCCATCGACCTGCTCGTCATCTGCGTCGAGGCCGGCCTCGGCCTCGATCAGGCCCTGCTGCGCATCGGCCAGGAAATCGCCCTCAGCTATCCCGAACTCAACGAGGAGTTCAACCAGATCAACCTCGAGCAGCGCGCCGGCAAACCCCGTCTCGATGCGTGGCAAAGCATGGCCGACCGCACCAAGCTCGAGGAGTTCACCTCCCTCGTCACCATGCTGCAGCAGACCGACCGTTTCGGCACCCCCATCGTCCGCGCCCTCAGCCGTTATTCCGAGGAGCTTCGCACTTCGCGGCGTCAGCGCGCCGAAGAGGCGGCCGCCAAAACCAAAATCAAGATTCTGTTTCCCCTGGTTTTTTTCATCTTCCCCTGCCTTTTCATTGTGCTGCTGGCTCCGGCAATCCTCACTCTGAGCAGCAACCTCAAATGAACAGGGAAACGACAAGTTTGCTGGAATTCGCGTGCGCCCGCTGCTCCTGGGCGAACCGGAAAGGAGTTTCACGATGGAATCGTCCATGATTGTTCGTGTTGTCGCGCTTGCCTTCGCAGTGGTTGTCGTCGGCGTCATCATTCTGCGCAGAAGGAAGTCGAAGTCTGCTTAGTCTCATCTCTTCTCGGGAGCTGACTCCCCTCACTACGGCACATGCCGGGAAAGGAGTATGCCATGGCTGGATCGCTGATGATCCGTGCGGTCGCCGGTGCACTTGCGGTTCTGGTGTTCGGTGTGGTCGTGCTGCGCAGAAAGAGAACGGCCTGATTTCTCAGGCTCCCACTGCGTCCTGAGCTCCGTTGCTCAGGACCCCAACCCAGTACCGGCCACGTGGATCCTCCAGCCGCGGACCCGCTTCCTGTCCGTCACCGGAGATCCCCCGCGCATCGGAGGCGATAACCCGCCTGCAAGCCGGCGGAGAGGCTGTGCCCTGTGCAATATCTGACTGTCACCATTCCGGAGAAGGCCGTAACCGTCGGCTCCCGCATCGGACTCGCTGACACCTGGCTTACGCGATTGTTCGGCCTTCTCGGAAAATCCTCCCTCGACGACGGTGCCGGCCTCCTCATCCGCCCTTCCTCCGGCGTCCACACCATGTGGATGCGCTTCGCCATCGACGTCATCGCTCTGGACAAAAATCTGCGCGTCCTCAATACCTGGCAGCGCCTCCGCCCCTGGCGCCTCACCCCCGTCAGCTTCAAAACCCACAGCGTCCTTGAGCTCGCCCCCGGCCAGATCAGCCAACTCAACATCGAGCCCGGCGACCAGCTCGTTCTCTCGAACTAACTCGCCCCCGCAAATCGCGCTCAATACCCTCTTGCAGCGTTCGCCCACGGTTGCAACGAATCTCCTCCTCGCGCATCCATTCCAGAGGAGGAAACACAGCTATGAGCGCCACCACCACCGCTGCACCGGCCACGACCACCACCTGGACCATCGACCCGGTCCACTCCAACGCGGAGTTCCGCGTTCGCCACCTGATGATCTCCCACGTCCGCGGCCAGTTCACCGGCGTCACTGGCAAATTGACCTACGATTCCACCGACATCCCCAAATCCCGCGTCGAAGCGTCTATCGATGTCGCCACCATCGACACCCGCGACTCCCAGCGCGATACCCACCTCAAGAGCCCCGACTTCTTCGATGCGGAGAAATTCCCCACCCTCACCTTCAGCTCTTCTCGCGTCACACGCAGGGCCGATGGGCACCTCATCGTTGCCGGCCCTCTCTCCATCCACGGCGTCACCCGCGAGGTCGAGTTCACCGTTGAAGGTCCAACCCCGCCCGTGAAAGATCCCTGGGGCAACACCCGCGTCGGCGTCTCCGCCTCCACAAAGATCGACCGCAGGGAATTTGGCCTGACCTTCAATGCCCCTATGGAAACCGGCGGAGTCATGGTCGGCGAAGAGGTCCACATCACCCTGGAGCTCGAATTCGTCCAGGCCGCCTGATCCCGCTCCCCAGTCGCTGTTTCCTCCTCCCGGGAATTGTCTGTGAAAGTATGATGCTCAGGGTTCAACGGAGCGCGGACGATTCCCGACAGCGAAACAATTCGCCTGCAGTTACAAATTCGCGGCGTCGTCCAGGGTGTCGGCTTCCGTCCTTACGTCTATAACCTGGCCCGTCGCCACGCGCTCGCCGGCTTCGTCCTCAACTCCCCCCGCGGGGTCTTCATTGAAGTAGAAGGAAACCCCGCGACCGTCGAAGCCTTCGTCGCTGCTCTTCCCGCCGAAGCCCCACCCCTCGTTCGCATCGCGCAGATCCTCCGCACCGAAATTCCCATCCTCGGCGACTCCGCCTTTGCCATCCACGAAAGCGACGCCGCCGGCTCCGCCTTCGCCCTCGTCCCGCCCGACATCTGCGTCTGCGAGGCCTGTCTCGCCGACACGCGCGATCCCGAAAACCGCCGCCACGACTATCCCTTCACCAACTGCACCAACTGCGGCCCGCGCTACAGCATCATCCTCGACGTTCCCTACGATCGCCCCATGACCACCATGGCGGAATTTGCCATGTGCCCCGACTGCCTCCACGAATACAAGGACCCCGAGAACCGCCGCTTCCACGCGCAGCCCAATGCCTGCCCGGTCTGCGGTCCACGCATCATTCTCCACGAAAAAAACGAGACCGCCCCCGGCGCATCGTCATCCCTGCACCTGACCTCCCGCGCCATCCTCTCCCGCGTCGCCGACCTCCTCCACGCCGGCGGCATCGTCGCGTGGAAAGGTCTCGGCGGCTATCAGCTCGCCTGTGACGCGCGCCAGGCCACCGCGGTCGAGGAGCTCCGCCGCCGCAAGCGCCGCAGCGAAAAACCTTTCGCCATCATGGTCGCCGATGTCGACGTCGCCGCTTCCCTCTGCTTCGTTTCGCCGGAAGAGCGCGACGCCCTCCTCAGCCACGAGCGCCCCATCGTCCTGCTCCGCCGCCATCCGGGTGCAGACCTCGCCGACGGAGTCTCCCCCGGCAACCCCAACACCGGCGTCATGCTCCCCTGCACCCCAATGCACGATCTCCTTTTCCGCATCCTGCGCGAGCGCTGGAGCGCCGACCCTGCGCTCATCATGACCAGCGGCAACATCAGCGAAGAACCCATCGTCATCGACAACGCTGAAGCCGAACAGCACCTCGCCGGAATCGCCGACGCCTTTGTCCACCACAATCGCCGCATTCACACCCGCGTCGACGATTCCGTCGTCCGCGTAGTCTCCGGCCAGGGCATGCTTCTGCGCCGCGCCCGCGGCTACGCCCCGCAGCCTGTCTTTCTCGGCCGCGGCGAAGCCGAAGTCCTCGCCTGCGGCGCGCAGCAGAAAAACACCCTCTGCCTCACCCGCGCCGGCTTCGCCATCCCCAGCCAGCATCTCGGTGACCTCGAAAACTTCGAGACCCTTCGCTTCTTCGAAGAAACTCTGGAGCGCATGGCCCGACTCTTCCACGTCACGCCCACCGCGGTCGCATACGACCTGCACCCCGGCTACCTCAGCACGCAATTCGCGCTCAAGCTCGAAAACCTCCGCCGCATCGGCGTCCAGCATCACCACGCCCACATCGCCAGCTGCATGGCCGAGCATCAACTCCAGGGCCGCGTCATCGGCGTGGCCTGGGATGGCACCGGCTTCGGCGCCGATTCGACCATCTGGGGCGGCGAATTCCTCGCCGCGGATTACCTCGGCTTTGATCGCTACGCGCGCCTGCGCCCCGTGCTCCTCGCCGGCGGCGACTCCGGTGTGCGCGAACCCTGGCGCGTCGCCCGCAGCTATCTCCTCGACACGTTCGGCGCTATCCCCGATTCGCCCCGTTGGTCCGCGATGGCCGCACCCGAGCGCCTCCGCGTCATCGACGCCATGCTCACCCGCCGCGTCAACACCATCCCTACCTCATCCGCCGGACGCCTCTTCGACGCCGTCGCCTCGCTCATCGGCCTCCGTCACAGTGTCTCCTTCGAAGGCCAGGCCGCCATGATGCTCGAAGCCGCCGCCGATGCCCACCGCGACCCTGCACCGGATCAGTACGACTTCGCACTCACTGGCGCGTCTCCCGCCGAAATCGACTTCCGCCCCATGATTCACCAGATGGTCGCCGGACTCGAAGCCGGGCAGACGCAGGCCCACATCGCCGCCCGCTTCCACCACACGCTCGTTGCTGCCATCGTGGAAGTCTGCCGCCGCATGCGAACCGATCTGCATCTCAACCGCGTCTGCCTCAGCGGCGGATGCTTTCAAAATGCGCTTCTTCTTGCAGGCTGCATCGAATCCCTGCGCGGCGAAGGCTTCGCAGTCTTCTCCCACCGCGAAGTCCCAGCCAACGACGGCGGCATTTCCCTCGGCCAGGCCGCCATCGCCTGCGAACAACTCCGCCACGAAGCCTAACCAGGCACCAACTGGGTGCCCCATCCTGGTGCGCGTGGTTTTCGCGCAGCAGGGTGGGGGTTTTCAGCAGCCTGGGTGCCCCATAACTTGCCCTGAGCGGAGGCCGAGCAAGGCGAGGCGAGTCGAACAGGTCTGCCCCGCAGTTGGGCAGATGTGGGATAGCACGACTCCCGCCTCACACCTCCCGCCGTGCTTCACTTCACTCCGCCACGGCCGCCCGCCGCTCCTCCAGGAAACTCCGAATCGCAGGATCCCGCTCCAGGCCGATCGCCACATCGTACGCATGCCGCGCATCCGCTACAGCGCCCGCCCGCGCCAGCAACTCCGCGCGCGCCGCCCAATACGGCTGATACTCCGCCAGCCGCGCATCCGTCCCCGGATCCGGCAGCACCGCCAGTCCGGCCTCCGCTCCCCGCACCTCCGCGACCGCCAGCGCGCGATTGACCGCCACCACCGGCGAGCCCGTAATCGCGAGCAGCGCATCGTAAATCTCCAGTACCGCTGCCCAGTTTGCGCGTCTCGTGCGGCAACGAGCCACGTGCGCCGATTGCACCGCCGCCTCCAGTTGATACCGCCCGATCGCGCCCAACTCGCTGGCCCGCACCAGCAGCGCCTCCGCTTCGCGGATCATTTGTGCGTCCCACAGTGACGAATCCTGGCTCCCCAGCGCCACATACTCCCCGCGCTCGTTCCTGCGCGCCCGCCGCCGCGCCTCCGCATGCAGCATCAGCGCCAGCAAGCCCAGCGCCTCCGGTTCCTGCGGCAGCATCTCCGCCACCAGCCGCGCCAGAAACAGCGCCTCGCTTGTCAGTTCACGCCGCACCGTGTCTGTGCCCGCGCCATCGCTCCATCCCTCCGCGAACGTTGCATAAATCGCCTCCAGCACGGTTCCCAGCCGCTCGGGGAGTTCTTCGCGCTCCGGCACGCGCAGCGGAATCCCGCCTCCCGAATCTTATTTTTCGCGCGCACCAGCCGCTTGCCCATCGCCGCCGGCGACGTCAGAAACGCCGACGCAATCGTCGCCGCATCCAGGCCCACAATCGTCTGCAGGATCAGCGGCGCGCGAATCCCCGCATCGATGGCCGGGTGCGCGCACGCAAACATCAGCGCCAGCCGTCGGTCCGGAATCTCTCCGCCCTCTGGTGCCGCGCCCATCGCCGTTGCAATCTGTTCCAGGTCCGCATCCACCACGCCGCTGCGCTCGCGCTGTCGCCCCGCGTCAATCCATTTCCGCCGCGCTACCGTCATCAGCCACGCTTCAGGATTGTCGGGGCACCCCTTCACCGGCCAGTCCGCCAGCGCCGCCGCAAACGCCTCCGACAGCGCATCCTCCGCGGCCGCCACATCCCGCGTGCGCGCCGCCAGGAACGCAACCAGCTTCCCGTAGCTGCGCCGCGCAACCTCATCCGCTGTCTCGCGCGCCCGCGCCGCGCCGCCATCCATGGTCATCGGATCAGAATCTCAGCCCGGAATCTCAGCCAGCGCCCGTCAAAGCCGCGCACCGGCCTTCACCATCATGACGGTCAATGCCCAGCGATTTGGACATCGCGATTCGTGATCCGACGGCTGTTCGCGATTTTCGCCTGCGATCCCGCTACGGCACCAGCTCCTCCGTCACCACCGCGCCGCCCATCGACGCCACCACCGCCGACGCCTTCACCACTTTCCGCGAGTCCTTGTCGACCCACAGCGTCTTCTTATCCGCGCCATCCGACGCCGCAATCTCCACCCGATACGCATCGAAAGTTCCCGCCGGCACCGTCACCTTCTCCACGCCCGCCACTTTCAGCTGCATCAGCTGCACCTTCTGCGACTGCAGATCGAAATTCCGGAACGTCGTGCTGTACCCCTCCGCCAGCGGCAGGCACGCGATCGCCTGATCTCCGCCCGCCGCATCGCCAAACAGCGGCCCTCCCAGGTCCACCGCAATTGGCCGTGTCTGCCCGTTCATGCTGAATTGCCCCGCCGCCTTGTCGCCGGCAAAATCCACATCGATCGCCACCGGCCCCTGCCTGACGCTGCGCTTCTTCACAATCAGGCTCGACTTGTCGATTGTCGCTATGTCCGTCACGCTTCCCTGCGGCGTATCCATCGTGTCGGTTGCCGTCCACGTGCCGCCGCCGTCCTCAATCGTCGTCGCCAGTTTCATTGACATCTCCTGGCCACCCATTGCGATCTTCACCTGATAATGAAACGTCGCCGCTGTCAGATCCGTCGCCGTCTTCGGCACTCCCACCGCGCCCGCCTGCATCGTCTGCGCCAGCACCACCGTCTTCGGATCGACCTCGATTTCCTTCAGCCGAGCCACCGCCTCCGGCGTTCCACCTTCCTGGTATCGCCCGCCCAGATGTTGCGCCAGGAATTTCTCCGACTCCATAAACAACGCCGAATTGTTCACCGGCCGCTGAAAACCGTGCCCTTCATCGGGAGCCAGAATGTACTCCACCGGAAATCCCCGATCGCGCAGCGCAACCACAATCTGCTCCGCCTCACGCCGGTTCACCCGCGGATCGTTCGCTCCCTGCGCCACCAGCAGCGGTGTCCTGATCTTGTCCGCGGAGTGGATCGGCGACTCGGCCTCCAGCAGCGCTTTCCCTTCCGGCGTGTCGGGATTCCCCATCCTCTGGTAGAAAACCTTCCGGATCGATTCCCAGTACGGTGGAATCGATCCGAGCAGCGTGATCAGATTCGACGGCCCCACAATGTCCACCGCCGCCGCATATACATCCGGAGTGAACGTAACGCCGGCCAGCGTCGCGTAGCCGCCATACGATCCGCCCAGAATCCCCACCCGTTTCGGATCGGCGATGCCCTGCGCGACCATGTACTTCACGCCCCAGGTCACGTCGTCCTGCATCTTGCGGCCCCACTCTAGATTGCCCGCGTCCAGAAACTTCCGCCCGTAGCCCGTCGAACCGCGGAAATTCGGCATCAGCACCGCGTACCCGCGGTTCGCGAAAAACTGCGCCAGCGAGTTGTAGCCCCACACATCGCGTCCCCACGGCCCGCCGTGCGGAATCACCAGCGCCGGCAAATTCTTCGCATCCACGCCCTTCGGCAGCGTCAGATACGCCGGAATCTCCAGACCATCCGACGACGCGTACGTCACCGATTCCATCGCCGCCAGATCCTGGCGCGGCAATTTCTCCCGCACCTTATATTGCGGCGTCAGCTTGTGCGTCCTGCGATCGAACAGCAGCGTCTGCCCCGGCTCCGTATCGCTCGATGCCGTCACCAGCCACACCTGCTCATCCCGCGTCCGCGAACCCATGCCGATTTCCATGCCCGGCAGCCGCTTCTCCAGCCACTTATAATCCGCTGCGAAATGCTTATCGCGGAACAACCGCTTCTCGCGGTCGTAGTAGTACGAAGTCCCCACCAGCTCGTCCGTTGCCTCGGAGAACATCGCTCCCCCGAAGTCGACCTTGTTCTCCGGATCCGACTCCACAATCTGCGTCTCCCCCGTTGCCGGATCCATGAGCGCCAGCGAGATCAGATTCGTGCCCTTGTTCGTTTCGATGTAGGCGCGCGATCCATCCGGCAAAAAATGCAGCGGACCGCACGTTTCGAACACCGAGCAGGAGTAAATCTTCGTGAAGCTGTCCGCATCCACGCGCAGGATCTCAGTGTCGCCGTTATCCGCGCTCCGCGTCGCCAGCCGCAGATTCCCTTTCACGTCGAAAACCCATCCCGTGATGCGCTCCGTGTTCTTGCGCATCAGCGTCTTCTCGCCCGTCGAAATCCTCAGCCGGTACAGATCGTGCCACGCCTTGTCGCGGTCGTTCAGCCCGATGTACACAATGTCCGGATCCGTCTTCGGCGCCTCGACCAGCTCTACGCGCACGCCCTTCAGCCCCGTCATGTCGCGCGACGCCGGAGCGTCCGCTCCCGTCGCGAGCTGCGCCGCCGGATCGACCGCGTACACATTGAAGTTTTCGTCTCCGTCGTGATCCTTCGCGTAGATGATGAACTTGCTGTCCCGCGTCCACAGATAGCCCGGGATCGGGCGCTTGGTCTCCGTCGTCAGCAGACGCGCCGCGCTAAACGGCTCGTCCACCGCCTTCACATAAACGTTGCGCGTATCCTTCCACGGCTTCAGGAACGCGATGTACCGGCCGTCCGGCGAAATCTGCGCCGCCGCGATTTCCGGATTCCCGAAAATCAGCTCGCGATCGATGATCGGCGGCAGCCCCGCACTGCTGGTGCCCTGCGCTGCGGCGAATAATGCGGGAATCATAAGGCAAAGAACTCCATAGACGAATCTCTTCATGACCAAAAGCTCCGTTTCTCCCGACCTCTTCAATGCTCCTGACATTGGATCAGGAAGACAGCGGCATTGTCTTCCTGCCGCGCCGAATCATCAAGCGCGAGCCTCAGACCCGCATCACCAGGGCTCCGCCCAGAATCATCTCCCAAATTGTCAGAATTTGACTACCCCTCGGGGATTCATATGTTATGACACTGAACCCCTTATCCGAACCATTTCATCGGATTGGGCACACGCACAACTTTCGACGGAAAAGTTGCGCTCGCCTGTGCAGTTCTCAATTCAATGCCGCCGCGCCGGGTACTTGATGTCGTCAGCAGGCGCGGTTCAACGCTTCTGGTAAGGGTGGAAGATGTAGTCCTTCGCCTTCACCGGAGTATGGCATGCGTATCCGCAGTCTGAGAAGCTTTTGGGATCGGCCGAGAACTTGTCCGATGGGGCATCGTAGTTGAACACCGCATATCCCCACCCAGCGCTCGCCGCAAATCTCTTGTTGTCCTTTTCCATAACGAAAGCCTGGCTAAAGACGTCTGGCACATCCACGACGAAGGGCGCCTCCGTGCTCTTCTTCTGCGTCCACTGGAGCTTCACGATCATGGAGCCTTCCGGGAAAGGCTGGCCGTTGCCCGGAACGCCGGCCTTGAATGCCTTGATCATCGTCGGATTGGCGACGATCACCTTGAGTATTTGGTCGGTCCGGGCGGACGAGACCACCGCCCAGTCCTCGTATCCCCTGAAGTCGGAGAACGCGATTCCGCTCGGCGATTGCAGCAGGTACTTATCCTGCGCGTAAGCGGCCGTGGCGCCGAGGACGGCGAGCACTGCCACGGCTGTCGCAACAATGGTAAAGCCGGCGATACGTTCGACGGCCGTGCGTGTTTCTATCTTCTGTTCTTGTGGTTCTTGCGTCACAGATTTCGTCATACGTTCAGGCATGGTGTGTTCTCCTTCACGGGAAAAATGTTTGAGCCCGACCTCCCTTGCGCAGATGGAACCCTCTGTCTCGCTTGCCAAACTAACTGTGGCTATTGAACCAGTCGATGGCAAGTTGAGTATATTGGCCGACCTCAATGATGTAGCCGTCGGGATCGCGCATGTAGCAGCGCCATTCCCAGCCGTCAGGATTGGGTAATGGCTCGGTAATGAAGAACGCTCCCTTGTCGCCCCATTCTTTGTAACAAGCCCAGATGTCGGCGACACGCAAATTAAGGAAGCTACTGACTCTGTTCAGATCCGGCGGTGTTTCAAGAGTGACCTCTGGCTTGTCGGGAGTTGGGCCACCCCCGCAATTGAGAATGATCCACGAATTCACCAGCTTGATGTAGCAGGGATTTTCTGGCTTGATCAATTTCCAGCCAAGAATTCGGACATAGAAATCCCTCGATTTTTCCTGGTCCCTCACGGTGAAAAAGTGACATGTGAAGAAGCCTTCGTGTGCAACCGGCGCGTTAGGTAGGTTCATGCGACGCCTCCTGTTGTCGATGTATTGGCATGCGGCCGAGCGTCAGCCTTACGTGAGGTCGGTGCTCTGTCCGACCTCGATAATGTAACCGTCAGGATCGCGGATGTAGCAGCGNNACTTTTCCATAATTCATAGCACACTTGAATATCCGCAACGCGGATATTCAGGAAGCTGCTGACCTTATCCGGGTCGACGGGGACGCTGAGCGTTACCGACGGCTTGTCCGGCGTGGGCCCACCCCCGACGTTGACAATCAGCC
>PMAD01000278.1 GCA_003152415.1 Acidobacterium sp. | reverse complement strand
ACCGGGCTCTGCCACCTCTCCGAACGCACGCGGTGTGGGAGGCTCCAGATGAGATTATCGCATCGCGGGAATGGATCGTCACCTGGGATGGCCGCAGGCGGGGTGTGCGGGAGGGCGGGCAAAATGAAATGGCCGGACCTTGTCGGTCCGGCCATTAAGGGTTGAGGTGATAGGAGCCGCGGCTCTGACTACTGGATCGTCAGCGTGACGGTGGTCGAGTGGCTGACGGTTCCACTGGTCGCCTTGATGGCGACGGTGTACGGTGTTCCCTTATTCCCGCCCCCACCGAACCCGCTGCCGTTGCTGCTGCCGCAACCGGAGAGCACGGTGGTGGCCACGATGCCGCCGAGCGCGAGCAGAAGCAGACAGATCATCTGACCGAAGCGACGTCCCTGACGGCGCATTCTCCGGGTGCCCGCGAGAGGCAGGAGGAGGAATGCGAGCGCCACCGGGATGAGCTTGCGCCCGGTCGAGAGAGACTGAACGGCAGCCGAGGAGCTGGCGGTCGCGATGGCCACGGAGACGGTCTGTGGACCGGCACCGACAGCAACGGTGGACGGAGTAACGGTGGCGGTCGCACCCGGCGGCAGACCCGTTACCAGGAAGGTGACCTGACCAGGATACGGCTGCCCGGCGATGGACGGCGCCACTGCAACCTGATAGGTGAAGGTGGTGCCGGCGAGCCCGGTTTGGGTGGCCGGCGTGGCGGAGATGGTGAAGTCAAGCCCGCCGACCGTGACAATGATCGGAGAGGCAGTGCTGCTGCCGGTGAAGTTCGTATCGCCACTGTAGACCGCCGTCAGCGAGTTCGAGGAATTCGGCGCCAGGGTTGTGGTGGAGTAGGTGGCGATGCCTCCGGCCAGGGTTGCCGTATCGAGCAGCGTGGTGCCGTCGTAGAAGCTAACGGTGCCTGTCGGAGTACCGGTGGTCGCTGAGGCAACGGTCGCCGTGAGTGTGACCGTGGCTCCGGGGTTGACGGAGGTGTTGTTCACGGCAAGCGTGGTGGTGCTGGCCGCCTGGGTGACGGTGAGGGTTCCGTCATTGATCACGACGGTGTAATCGCTCAGATTCGCTCCGGCGGGGCTGGGGACGATTGGGTACGTTCCAACGTTGGAGAGAGTCGTCGCGGTGGTCGTGAAGCTTTCCGTGAAGGTATCACCGTTCTGCTGGCCGGTTATGGTTCCGGTGAAGGTTGGGTTCGCCGTGCCGTAGACCTTGCTGGCATTGTTGGCCGAGACGGTCAGGGTTTGGGTGGTCACGGTCAGGGGTGAGGTGGCTGTCGCGGTTTTGTAGTCGGTGGCGTCAGTCGGTGTGAAGGTGGCGGTGAGGATGTAGGTGCCCTCAGCCAGCACTGTGGTGCCGGTGACAGCAACAGCAGAGCCGCCGGTGGGCGTCGCCGTGTAGGCGAAGACACCCGCGACGGAGGTGCTGTTCAGGGCGGCGGTGGCGTTGAGCAGGGCCGACAGATTGGTGCCGTAGGCGATGGTGGTGGCCGGCGTCCAGGTAATGGTGGGCTGCGCCTGGTTGACGGTCAGGGGCACCGACTTCGGCGGCGGCGTGGCGTACTGGGTGGTGTTGGTCGGTGTAAAGGTGGCGGTCAGCGTATAGCTGCCGGCAGCCAGGACTGTGGTCGCGGTGACCGTTGAAGCGGATCCACCGGTCGGCATCGCGGTGTAGACGAAGGTTCCCGGCACGGTTACGCCGTTATAGACGGCGGTCGCGTCGAGGGTGGTGGTGAGGTTGGTTCCGTAGGTGATTGCCGGCGGATTCGCCCACGTGATCGAAGTTCCCGCCGAGTTCACGGTGAGGCTGAAGGTGGCGGTGGCCGTCGCGCTGTTGGCGTCGGTGACCGTCACGGTGTAGGTGGTCGCGTTGGTGGTCACCGTCGGGGTACCGGTGATCTGGCCGGTGGCCGGGGCCATGGTCAGCGCTGCGGGCAGCGCCGGCAAGACGCTGTAAGCCAACGGCGCCCTTCCACCCGCGCCTGTGACGGGGGTGAAGGCAGTCGCCGCATGACCAGCGGTCAGCGTGGTTGTCGGAATGGCAGTCGTCGCGGTCACGGCGGAATCGACCGTCAGACTGAAGGTGGCGGTTGCGGTCACGTTGTTGGCGTCTTTCACCGTCACCGTATAGACCGTCGCGGCACTGGCCGCGGCCGGCGTACCGGTGATCTGGCCCGTGGTCCCGCTCATGGTCAGCGTTGCAGGCAGGGCCGGCAAGACGCTGTAGCTCAGCGGTGTCGTGCCACCCGCACCCGTTACCGGCGTGAACGGAGTGGCTGCATGACCCGCCGTCAGGGTGGTCGTGGGTATAGCAGTGGTTGCCGACAGAGCGCCACTCACCGTGAGGCTAAACGTCGCCGTGCCGGTCGCGCCATTTGTATCGGTCGCGGTGACGGTGTAGACGGTGGTGGCACTGGATGCGGCGGGCGTGCCGGTGATCTGGCCTGTCGCCGGAGCCATGGTCAGAGTTGCAGGCAGGGCCGGCAAGACGGTATAGGTGAGCGCTCCCGTGCCGCCCGTGGCGGTGACCGGTGTAAAGGCTGTTGCGGCTACACCTGCCGTCAGCGTGGTGGATGGTACGGCAGTGGTTGCTACCACCGCGCCGTTCACGGTCAGGCTGAAGGTGGCGGTGCCGGTTGCGCCGTTCGTATCGGTCGCAGTGACGGTGTAGACCGTCGCGGCGCTGGCTGCGGCTGGCGTGCCGGTAATCTGGCCGGTGGCCGGGGCCATGGTCAGGGTTGTCGGCAGGGCCGGCAGGACGGTGTAGGTGAGGGCACCGGTACCGCCTGTGGCAGTGACCGGCGTGAACGGAGTCGCCGCGTGGCCAGCGGTCAGGGTAGTCGTGGCTACAGCGGTGGTTGCCGAGACCGCGCTGCTAACGGTCAGGCTGAAGGTGGCCGTGGCGGTCACGTTGTTGGCGTCCTTCACCGTCACGGTGTAGACGGTGGCGGCACTGGCCGCGGCAGGCGTGCCGGTGATCTGGCCCGTTGCTGAGGCCATGGTCAGAGTTGTGGGCAGTGCCGGCAAGACGCTGAAGGTCAGCGGCGCCGTTCCGCCCGCAGCGGTAACCGGTGTGAAGGCAGTTGCCGCGTGGCCGGCGGTCAGCGTGGTTGTGGGTATGGCGGTCGTCGCCGAAAGCGCGCCGTTCACCGTCAGGCTAAAGGTCGCCGTGCCGGTCGCGCCATTTGTATCCGTCGCGGTGACGGTGTAGACCGTGGTGGCACTGGCCGCAGCCGGCGTGCCGGTGATCTGGCCGGTCGCCGGGGCCATGGTCAGACTTGCAGGCAGCGCCGGCAAGACAGTGTAGGTGAGCGCTCCGGTGCCGCCCGTGGCCGTGACCGGTGTAAAGGCTGTTGCCGCTACACCCGCCGTCAGCGTGGTGGACGGTACGGCAGTGGTTGCTACCACCGCGCCGTTCACGGTCAGGCTAAAGGTGGCCGTGCCGGTCGCGCCGTTGTGGTCGGTGACGGTCACCGTATAGACGGTGGCGGCACTAGCCGCAGCGGGCGTGCCGGTGATCTGGCCCGTCGCTGCATTCATGGTCAGAGTTGTAGGCAGCGCCGGCAAGACGCTGTAGGCCAGCGGCGCTGTACCGCCCGCGCCGGTGACCGGCGNNTGAGCGCTCCGGTGCCGCCCGTCGCGGTGACGGGGGTGAAGGCTGTTGCCGCGTGGCCCGCGGTCAGTGTGGTCGTCGGGATGGCCGTGGTTGCCGAAACTGCGCCATTCACGGTCAGGCTGAAGGTTGCGGTGCCGGTGGCGCCGTTCGTATCCGTCGCGGTGACGGTGTACGTGGTGGTTGCGCTGGCTGCGGCCGGGGTGCCGGTGATCTGGCCGGTCGCCGGGGCCATGGTCAGAGTTGCAGGCAGCGCCGGCAAGACAGTATAGGTGAGCGCTCCGGTGCCGCCCGTCGCGGTGACGGGGGTGAAGGCTGTTGCCGCGTGGCCCGCGGTCAGCGTGGTCGTGGGCACCGCAGTGGTTGCAACCACTGCGCCGTTGACGGTCAGGCTAAAGGTGGCGGTGCCGGTGGCGCCGTTGGTATCGGTGGCGGTGACGGTGTAGATGGTGGCCGCACTGGCCGCAGCTGGCGTGCCGGTGATCTGGCCGGTGGCCGGAGCCATGGTAAGAGTTGTCGGCAGCGCCGGCAGGACGGTGTAGCTGAGCGCACCGGTGCCGCCAGTGGCTGTAACCGGCGTGAAGGCTGTGGCCGCGTGGCCCGCGGTGAGCGTGGTCGTCGGTACGGCAGTGGTTGCCACCACTGCGGCGTTCACCGTCAGGCTAAACGTCGCCGTGCCGGTCGCGCCGTTGTGGTCGGTGACGGTGACGGTGTAGACGGTCGCCGCACTGGCCGCGGCCGCTGTGCCGGTGATCTGGCCCGTCGCCGGGGCCATGGTCAAAGATGCAGGCAGGGCCGGCAAGACGCTGTAAGCCAGCGGCGCGGTGCCACCAGAGCCGGTGACCGGCGTGAAGGGCGTTGCCGCATGGCCAGCCGTCAGCGTGGTCGTCGGTACGGCCGTGGTTGCGGAAACTGCGCCGTTCACGGTCAAGCTGAAGGTGGCTGTGCCGGTCGCGCCGTTTGTATCAGTCGCGGTGACGGTGTACGTAGTGGTCGCACTGGCCGCAGCTGGCGTGCCGGTGATCTGGCCGGTCGCCGGGGCCATGGTCAGAGTTGCAGGCAGCGCCGGCAAGACGGTGTAGGTGAGTGCTCCAGTGCCGCCCGTGGCGGTGACCGGTGTAAAGGCTGTTGCCGCTATGCCCGCGGTCAACGTGGTCGTGGGTACGGCAGTGGTTGCTACCACCGCGCCGTTCACGGTCAAGCTAAAGGTTGCTGTGCCGGTTGCGCCATTCGTGTCGGTCGCGGTGACGGTGTAGGTGGTGGTCGCACTGGCCGCAGCTGGCGTGCCGGTGATCTGGCCCGTCGAGGGGGCCATGGTGAGGCTTGCAGGCAGTGCCGGCAAGACCGTATAGGTGAGAGCTCCGGTGCCGCCCGTGGCGGTGACCGGTGTGAAGGCCGTCGCCGCGTGACCGGCGGTCAGCGTGGTCGTGGGTACGGCAGTCGTCGCGGAAACCGCGGGATTGACGGTCAGGCTGAAGGTGTTGGTCGCCGTGGCGCTGTTGTGGTCCGTGACGGTCACCGTAAAGGTGGAGGTCGCATGGACCGCAGTCGGCGTGCTGGTGATCTGGCCGGTCGAGGTGTTGTAGAGCAGACCCGTGGGCAAACCTGGCACGACGCCGTAGGTGAGAGGCGTGGTGCCGCCGGAGCCGGTCACGGGTATGACTGGCGTTACCGCGTGATTCAGAGTGAAGGCGACGGTAGCGACCGATTGGGTCGCCGTCAGAGTGGCATTGACCGTCAGGTCAAAGGTCGCGGTGTCAGTTGCTCCGTTCGCGTCCGTGACGGTCACGGTGTAGGTCGTCAGTGGGCTGGCCACTGTCGGCGTGCTGGTGATCTGGCCCGTTGTTCCGTTAAAGAGCAGACCCGTCGGCAGAGCCGGCAACACGCTGTAGCTCAGGGTTCCTGTTCCGCCCGCGCCAGTGACCGGCGTGAACGGCGTGGCGGCCGTGCCTTCGGTCAGAACGGTCGATGCGACGGCGGTGGTCGCCGTGACGGCGGTGTTGACGGTGAGGCTGAAGGTCGCCGACGCGTGATTAGCGTCTGTGTCGGTGACGGTCACCGTGTAGGTGGTCGTCGCATGGGCCGCAGCGGCCGTGCCGGTGATCTGGCCGGTCGTGGTGCTCATGGTCAGGGTTGCAGGCAGTGCGGGCAAGACGCTGTAGGTCAGTGCGCCAGCGCCACCCGAGCCGGTGACCGGTGTGAACGGTGTTGCGGCGTGACCGGCGGTCAGCGTGGTTGAGGCGACGGCCGTGGTCGCCGTCACGACGGTGTCAATGGTGATGGTCTGGGTGTTGTCGTGACTGGATTCGAACCCTCCTACGCCACCCGGATCGGTGTAAGAAGCGATGACGTAGTACGTGCCTACCGCAGTGTTGGCCGGGATGCTGTAATTCTGGCTGCCGGTCGCACCGCTGCCGTTGAGGGTGAACGGGCCGATCGCGGCGCCGATGACGGTGCCCCCGCACGGGAAGGTTTGCGTGGTGCAGACGGTGAAGGTGACGTCGCCATCGGTCACGACTGAATTGTTGCTGGTGCGCTTAACAGTTGCACTGAGGGCGACGGTGGTCGCGCTGGCGCTGACCACGAAGGCGTTCGGGGAAGGAGTTGCCTCTGTGGTTGTGGTCGGTATGTTGGGCGCGGTGCCGATGTTGAGGGTTTCGGGACCGGCGGTCAGAGTGTCGGCGCCGACCACCAGCATGCTGAGGTTCAGCGTGTCGGTGCCCGCCGCACTGACGGTAAGGGCACTAAAGGTTGCGCCGGTGCCACCGACAGTGACAGCGGAGGTTCCGGTGGCGGTTCCCGTGCCGGCGAAGATCAGGGGTACCGTGACGCCGCCGACGTTCTGGCCATTCTCGGTGACGGTGACGATGACCGGGGGCACGGTGCCGGCAACGGTCGCCGCACCGGCATAAGGCCCGTCTGGGGTAGCGAATGCCACCGCGGTGTAATCGGTCTGGACGGAGCCGGAGTCGGATGCCGTTCCTGCGCAGGCATAGGGTCCTGGGGTGGTGTTGGAGAAGCCGCGCTGGTCGGTGGTGAAGCCGGACGGAATATCAGCCACCAAGCCACCGCAGATGGCGGTGCTGCCCGGTTGCGGGAGGATGGTCGGAGTCTGTCCGCCGTAGTTGCCCAGAGCGGAAAGGGTCAGGCCAACGCCGGCCTGGACGTTGCCGTTGCCGGTGCAAGTAGCGTCGAGGCAACCGGAGGCGTCGCCGAGGATGTTGTTGGCGGCGGCAAATCCGGTGCCGTCGTTATAGATGTCGGACTCATTGGCGAAACCGTTCGCCACGTTGCCCGTAAACGTGTTGTTGGCGATCGACAGCGCTGCACCGGCGTGAGTCACGGTTCCGGTGTAGTTGTTCGTATTTCCGGAGAAGGTGCTGTAGTCGATCGACGCCGCGCTGTTGGAGTTGTTGTAGATCGCAGCTCCAGCGTTTGCGGTGTTGCTTGCGAAGGTGCTGTCGCTCACCGACAACGCCCCGACGGCATAAATGGCACCGCCTTCGCCGGTGGTTGGACCTGATGTGTTGTTGGTGAACGTAACGTTGCTGACGCTCAGCGAACCGCCGTTGAGGATGGCGCCGCCGAAGCCGGCGTTGGTGCCGGTGGTCGCGCTGCCGTTAGTGATGGTCAATCCGGAGACGCTCAGCGATCCGGCGGCAACGTAGAAGGGTTCGTATTTGTTCTGACCGGAGAGGGTGAGCAGGGTTGCGCCGGGACCGGCGATGTTGACGCCGCCGGTGATGGTGAGCGCGGTGCCGGGGGTCGCGGTGGAGTCGCCCAGGGTGATGGTGCTGCCATTCAGAGAGGAATCGAAGGTGATGTCGCCGTTGCCCGCGTTATTCGCTACGTTGATGGCGTCACGCAGTGTGCAGTCGGTGGTGCAGGTGCTGGCTCCGGCTCCCGGTCCGTCGTCGGTCGCGGAATTCACAACAAGGGGGTTGAGCTGCACAGCACCGGCGTCGGTTGTGCCTGCGCCGCACGAGGGATCGAGCGGGAAGCCGCGCTCGTCGACGGTGAGGGCGGCGCCGGTGGCGTCGGCATCGAGCCCGGCGCCTGTCTTGCCGCCGCAAATGGCGGCGCTGCCTGACATAGGCAGCAGGGTCTCATTGGCCCCGCCGTAGAAGCCGAGCGGCGCGAGATTGAAGGTGGCCGGCGCTGTGATGTTGCCGTTGGCATCGCCGTTGGCGGGGCACCCGTGTCCGTTCACCGTGTTGTTGCTGTAGCACTCGTCCGCATTCCCCGAATCACCCGGAGAGCCCACGATGCTATCAGTGACCGTCATGGTCCCGGCGTTGTTCAGAGCGCCGCCCACTCCGGCAGCGCCCACGTTGTTCCAGAAGGTGCTGTCGTGAATCGTCAGAGTACTGAGGTTGTCGTTGAAAACCGCGCCGCTTCCGCCAACGACGCCTTCGGTTCCATTTGAATTGTTCGCAAATGTGCTGTCGCTGATGGTCAGCGTCACCGGCGTGTAGGTATAAACAGCGCTGCCGATCCAGGCGGTGTTGCCGGAGAAGGTGCTCTGGTAGATCGTGGCCGGTGAGCCGATGACGTAGAGAGCGCCCGCGATACCGCCGCCAGCGGCGGGACTGGTGTTATTGGAGAAGGTGGTACCGGTCACGGTGAGTACACCGATCGCGACGACCGCACCGCCGCCGTTTGCCGCAGAGTTGCCGGAAAAGACCATGTCGGTCAGGATCAGCGGGACACCGGTATAGCCGTAGACGCCCGCGCCGTACCCTGGGTCGCAGGTGCAGCCTCCAGTCGCACTGACGAAGCCGTTGGCGATGGTGAAGTACTGAAAGGTCCCTCCTCCAGAACCACTCAGAAACACGAATAACTGATAAAGATTCGCGCCAGAAACCGTGAGCGCGCCAGCACCCGGACCCTCGAAGGTCGTTCCGGTAGCCACGGACATCTGGGGCAGATTGCTGCCGACGGTGATGGTGCCGCCGATAGTGGTCATGTCGACGACGAGAGCGGTAGCCGTAGTATCGGCGTTGGCCGCCATGATCGCGTCACGCAAGGTGCAGCTGCCGTCGCCGGTGGTGTTTGTGCCAGCGGTGCTGACGGGGCAATTTGTCTGCGCGGTGGCCAGCACGACTCCCGAATCATCGGCGGTGGACCCGACGGTGTAGGTGTCGGTTGCCGCGGAGGCGTTGGTTGCGGGCGCGAGGAAGAGAGGCGCGAGCCAGACCAGATTGGCGAAAAGGAAGGACAGGACGCGGGCAGGCGTCAGACGACGGGAAGCAACCACTGGCGACATACACTAACCTCTCAAAAGTCGAAACTCGTTTTATCTGCGAGGAGACACACAGGTCTCACGTGGCGCAGCACAGCAATGCAGGTCAGGATTAGAAATCGTCAGGACAGGTAATGAAATCGAGCGCCAACCTGTCCGGCACCAAAGACAACTAAGAGAATCAAATTTTTTCCCAAGGGTGAGTCAGGGGGGTAGAGAGCAACGTTCGCCTGCAAACACACCACGAGGGAGCTAAGTCTTGAATCGTGCTGTTCAAGTTAGCGTTGAAAGGAACCATGGTCAATGACTCTTTGGGGTACTCTTTCGTGGGATTGGGCTGAGGAAAAAAGGACAGGTTGAGGAAGGCTTTGGCAGTCCGGGTGCAGGTGCGGCGGCAACGATTTCCGATGAAACCGGATGCAGCGGCGCCTCTCTGCGGAGAAAGTGCACCAGTGTCGGTGATCTTTGGTCAATCGGGGAACGAGAAAACTGAATTCAGGTGGAAGCGGGGCGCGACGGGGACGCGCGCTTCGGAAGTTGGCCGATGGGTGGTGCCCCGTTTCCTGGGCGCATTCATGGGGGAGTGACCTTTGCGCCACAAGAGCAGTGCAAAAGGTACCAAAGTAATACACATCAAGATTACCTATGCTGGTAAGATTTGTCTACTTTCAACGCAGTTCCTACACAGGCAATGACTCCCGCATCGACGGCGGTAAGGGCTGAAGAGCAAGAGAACCCTTCTAAAATGCGCGAGTTCCTGTGGAAAACCCTAAAGTAACCGAGTGTTGAAAAACTTGGTGACTGACGTGCCTTCAATGAAGCAGACATTATCCGCTAAGTTTGTCCTTCGAACCGGCACCAGAACCCAGGGACCAACTCGAAAGTGGGCCCGATCCGGCTACTGAGGAGCACCGATTTTACGGCGCCTCAGGCTGGATTGTGGTCCGAAGAAGCTGAACGCTTTTTGTTTTGCAAGAGGTGAGGTAGATGCACTCGATATTCTTCGTACCCTCCGCGGGGTCTGCCCGCGGCGTCGTCCACGCGTCCTCCGGCAACCAACCCATTCAGCGCAAACCGAGCCGCCGACTGCGGAGAGAAATATGGTGCGCGGGCGCGCTGGCGTTGGCGGCGTGCAGCGTTTCGCTCATGCTGTCGGGTTGCGGAAGTATCATGGCCAACGCGGCGAGCGGTAGTTTGGTAGCTTCCGCGAATTCACTTTCCTTTGGAAGTGTTCAGTTAGGGCAGACAGCCGGCGCGTCGGTTTCGGTGAAGAACGAGAGCACGGCAGCGGTGCAGATTTCCCAGGTGAGCGTGACCGGGCCTTTCTCCGTGATGGGGCAGAGCAGCATGCCGGTCACGATCGCCTCCGGTGGCACGTACGCGGTGAGTTTGCAGTTCACACCAACATCGGTGGGGGCGGCTACGGGCAGCCTGACGCTGAGCAGCAACTCGACCTCGGGCAACCCGGTTGTGAGCCTGAGCGGCACGGGCATGGCAGACGCGCAAGCGAGTGCGCCGGGAGCGATGATCAGCCCGGCGCCGGGAAGCGTGTTGCCGGGTTCCTCGGAGACGTTTACATGGTCAGCGGGAAGCGGCGTGGCGGAATACCAGCTGTGGCTGGGATCGACGGGCGCGGGCTCGCAGAACCTAGGTGTCCTTACAGAGGGCGTGGCGACGGGGAACACGGTTTCGGCGACGGCAACCGGACTGCCGACGAGCGGAGCGACGCTGTATGTGCGGCTGCTCTCGGAGATCTCGGGGAACTGGCAGTCCACGGACTACACGTATACGGACGCCAGCACGGTGGCGACGTCTGCGGCCACGGTGAGCGCAGTGTCGTGCACGGGTGCAACGATCACCGGCGCGGGGACGGACAGCTGCACGGTGACGCTCAGCGCGCCGGCCGACAGCGGTGGCGACACGGTGAGCCTGGCGAGCAGCGACTCCGCCCTCACGGTGCCCTCGTCGGTGCTGATTGGGGCTAACCGGAGCAGTGCAACATTTACGGCGATCGCGGCCGCGGTGAGCGCAACACAGACGGCGACCATTACGGCCAGCGTGGGAACGAGCTCCGCGACGTTTGCTCTGCAACTGAGCCCGCCGGCGGCCAGCAGCGGGACGGCGGCTCTGAGCGTGAGCGCCAGCAGCCTGTCCTTCGGCGATGTCACCATCAACACGCAGGCGACACCTCAGTTCGTGACGCTGCTGTCGTCGGGAACGGCCGCGTTGACCATCAATTCGGCGACGGTGGCCGGGGCAGGATTCACGATAGCGGGACAGAGCTTCCCGGTGACCCTGAACCCTGGAAACGCGGTGACGGTGGAGGTGAAATTCGATCCGGCCACCGCGGGCGCGGCAACCGGAACGCTGACGGTTGTGACGAATGCTCCGACCAACGGTACGGCGCTGGTGAGCCTGAGCGGCACGGGCGATGCGGTGGCGGGGACACTGAGTACGCTCTTCTGCCAAAGCGGGACGATCACAGGTGCAGGCAGTGACGCTTGCACGGTGAACCTGACCGCGGCGGCGCCGGCGGGCGGACTGACGGTGAATCTGTCAAGCAGCAACACCGCTTTGACGGTGCCAGCCACAGTCACCGTTCCGGCGGGCGCGATGGTTGGGTTCTTTACGGCCACAGCCACCGCGGTGACGTCGAACGAGACGGCCAACGTGACTGCGACCGCAGGCGGCCTTTCGAAGATTTACGCACTGCAGCTGGTGGCACAGGCTCCAGGGCTGAGCGTGAGTACGAACAGCCTCAATTTCGGAGATGTGACCGTCAACAAATCCACGACCGAGACGATCACGCTGACATCGACCGGAACCGCTCCGCTGACCGTTGACTCGGCCACGCTGACGGGAACCGACTTCTCGATGTCGGGGGCGACGTTCCCGGCAACGCTGAATCCGGGACAGTCGGCAACGGTGCAGGTGAGTTTTGATCCGGCCACAGTGGGAGGGCAGACGGGCACGATCACCATCTCCAGCAACTCGGCGACAAACGGGACGGTAGTGATTGGGCTGAGCGGGACGGGACAGTCGGCGGGAGGAACGCTCAGCGGGCTCTCCTGCGCGAATGGGACGATCAGCGGCGCGGCCAGCGATTCGTGCACTGTGTCACTGAGTTCGGCCGCACCAACGGGCGGGCTGACGGTCACTCTCAGCAGCAACAATTCGTCGGTGACCGTGCCTGCTTCCGTAACGGTGGCAGCCGGGGCTACGAGCGCAGGATTCACAGCCACGGTGGCAGCGGTCACTTCGACGCAGGCTGCCGCACTGACGGCAACGGCGAGCGGGGTTTCGAAGATCTACACGCTGCAGCTGGACGCGCAGACGGCGGGGATGAGCCTGAGCACCAACAGCCTCTCCTTCGGAGATGTAACTATCAACACGTCCACGAGCGAGTCGGTGACGGTGACGTCATCCGGTACGGCTGCGCTGACGATTAACGCGGCAACGCTGACGGGAACGGGCTTCACCCTGGGCGGGGCGGCGATCCCGGTGACGCTGAATCCGGGACAAAGCGCGACGCTGCAGGTGACGTTCGATCCGACCACGGCAGGAGCGGAGACGGGAACGGTCCTTATCACCAGCAACGCCACCACGAATCCGACGGCGACGATCAGTCTGAGCGGGACGGGCGACACGACAGCAGGCGCGCTGAGCTCGCTCACCTGCACGACGATGTCGTTCTCGGCCGCGGGCACGGATGCATGCACGGTGACACTGAGTGCTGTGGCACCGACCGGCGGGCTGGTGGTTACCCTGGCCAGCAACAATACAGCTGTCACGGTACCGGCTTCGGTGACAGTGGCGGCGGGCGCTACAACCGCTCCGTTCACAGCCACGATTGCCGCGGTCACTTCAACGCAAACGGCAACGCTGACAGCGACCGCGAGCGGCGCGGCGAAAACTGCCGTCCTGCAGCTAACCGGAGGGTCGATTGGACTGACGCTTGGATCGACGAGCGTCGCGTTCGGCAATGTCAACCTGAACACACCCACCACGCAAACCGTGACGCTGACCTCGTCGGGAACGGCGGCGGTCACCATCAGCGCCGGAACACTGACCGGGACGGGCTTCACGATGTCAGGGGTTACGTTCCCTGTGACTCTGAGTTCAGGCCAGTCCGAGACGCTGGATCTGGTGTTCGATCCAACGACCGCCGGGGCGGCCACGGGGTTGGTGACAATCACCAGCAATGCAACCAGCGGAGCAACGGCGACGATCGCCCTGAGCGGGACGGGCGTCTCGTCGGCATCCTATGAAGTCCAGCTGACCTGGGACGCACCGACGGAAACAACCGACCTGGCAGTGGGATACAACGTCTACCGGTCGACGGGCAGCGGGTCGTATGAACTGCTGAACACGTCGGTCAATACGCCGACGACGTACACGGACACCACAGTGGCGAGCGGCAGCAATTACAACTACGAAGTCACGAGCGTGGATGCGTCGGGAGTGGAAAGCGCGCCGTCGAACGTATACGCCGCGACGATTCCGTAAGGAATGAAGTGCCTCAGGGCAAAACAAAGGCCCGCCGTTTCAGGCGGGCCTTCTCTTTGCTGTGCGGGCGATGGAAAGTGCGGGAGTTGAGGGAATGCCGGGTCAGCACTTTACGATGTTGGGGGCGTCAATATTCCGGGTGGCGTTGCGGGTGTCGACAACCAGCTTCGCCCTGGCAACGATGGCGGGAAAGTCATACTGCGAGTGATCGGTAACGATGACGACGCAGTCGAATTCCGGAATCTTCTCCAGGGGGGTGCTGGTCATGTTGAGCGCGTATTTGCGGCCGTGACCGACGGTGGGGAAGAAGGGATCGTTGTATTCGACGTGAGCGCCGCGCTTTTGCAGGAGCTCGATGATGGTGAGCGAGGGCGACTCGCGCAGGTCGTCGATGTCGCGCTTATAGGCGAGGCCCAGGATCAGGATGCGTGAGCCGCGCAGCGCTTTGCCCTGCTGGCTCATGGCTTCGATGATGTTCTCGACCACGAAGTAAGGCATGCCGATATTGATTTGCCCGGCCAGCTCGATGAAGCGGGTGTTGAAGTCGAATTCCTTCGCTTTCCACGACAGGTAGAACGGGTCGATGGGGATGCAGTGACCACCGAGGCCGGGACCGGGATAAAACGCCTGGAAGCCAAAGGGCTTGGTTTTGGCCGCGTCGATCACCTCGAAGAGATCGATGTCCATGCGCATGCAGAGCTGCTTCAGCTCGTTGACCAAAGCGATGTTCACGCAGCGGTAGATGTTTTCGAGCAGCTTGGTCATCTCCGCGGTGGCGGGTGACGAGACTGGCACAGTGCGGTTGAAGATGGTTTTGTAGACAGCGGAGGCCAGATCGCGAGCGGCGGGTCCGCAGCCACCGACCACTTTGGGGATATCGCGACGGGCGACGGTGTCGTTGCCGGGATCTTCGCGCTCGGGAGAAAACGCGACGTAGAAACCGGAGCTGGAGGCATCGCGGGCGATGCGCAGGCCAGCGGGATTTCCCTTCTCGAGCAGCGGGACTACGACTTCCTCGGTGGTTCCGGGATAGGTGGTGCTCTCGAGGACGATCAGCTGCCCATCGTGGACATGCGGGGCGAGGCTGCTGACGGTTCCGGTGACGTAGCTCAGGTCCGGCTCGTGGTACTCGTTCAGCGGAGTCGGCACGCAGATGATGATGACATCCATCGCGGCGATCTCGGCGTAGTCGGCGGTGGCGGTGAAGCCGCTCTCGCGGGCCAGCTGAATCTCGGTGCCGGGAATACGGACAATGTAGGAGCCGCCGCCGTTGAGGGTTTCGACTTTGCGGGAATCGATGTCGAATCCAGTTACGCGAAAGCGTGCATCGCTGAACAGCAAAGCCAGCGGCAGGCCAACGTAGCCCATGCCGACAATGCCGATGCGGGCCTGGCGGGATTCGATTTTCTGCAGCAATTCAGCGGTTTTGTCTAAAGAAGTCACGGTCATCGTTGCTCTCATCATGGATACCAAGAATCAGGACAGCGTGGGTGCTGCTCACCATTGTGAGCCGCGTTTCGGTTGCGGCCAATGCCACGATTTCGTCATGCGGATTCACTCGATCAGGCG
The DNA here is from genome assembly GCA_003152415.1 of Acidobacterium sp. GTDB lineage: Bacteria > Acidobacteriota > Terriglobia > Terriglobales > Acidobacteriaceae > Palsa-343. Next base: position 21,795 of record PMAD01000278.1, on the reverse strand, counting down.
GAAACCACAACTGCTTCGTCGGCGGAGGGCGGTTTCAGGAAGCCGCGCAGGATCTCGACATACAGCTGCTTTTGGCGGAGGACATAGAGGAGAATCCAGAGGTAGATTGCGGAGAGAATGACGGCACACAGAGCGAGGCGAGGCAACGGCGACAACAGGTAGCCCCAGAAGAAGCGGGGCGCAAAGGCGACAGACGCAGCGACGACACCCGCCAGCATGGGCCGGCCGATCGAGAGCAGAAGGTCGCGGAGCAGGACGGGCGTTCCGCTGCGAGCCCAGGCAATGAGGGGAATGACTGTCAGCATCATCACGGTCGAGTACGCTACGGCAACGCCTTTCGGTCCCCAGGGCAAGCCGATGGCGTAGCCACCGACGAGCAACGGCGCCATTACAAACGCCATCCGCAGGCCACGCCCGACCAGCCCGCACGAAGAGAGCAGCCATCCCAGAGGCGCGAGAATCGCAAAGCCGAGAGTGGTGGGTGCGAGAATGCGGAAAATCGGGACGGCGGAGTTCCATTTGGGCCCGAGGAAAACGTGAATGATGTCGTCGCCAAAGAGGCCGCACATCAGGGTAATGGGCACGGTGAGCGACAGCACCAGCGAATAACCCTTAAGGAAGAAGCTTCGCAGGCGAGCCGGCTGGTCCTGGAGGCGCGAGAGCGCGGCAAAAACGACGCCCCCGGCGGCTGAGTTCAGATTGTCGGTGGGGATGTTGACCAGCTGGTAGGCGCGGCCGTAAATGCCGAGCGCGTCGACGCCCCAGAAGCGCCCCAGCAGAACCTTGTCCAGATTCATGGCGAAGTACATGATGAGGCCATTCAGCGTGAGCGTGCCGCCGAAGCGCATCATGTGGAAAATTTCCCCGTGTTTGCGCGGCTTTCCCGGTACCCAGCGCGAAGCCACCCAGACGCCGATGGTGTAGACCAGGGGCGTGACGGTGGAGGTGGCGACGAGCGACCAGTAGGCGAAGCCACGCAGCGCCATGGTGATGCCGATGGAAGTGCTGACCGCCAGCGACACGATGTCGATCATCGACAGCATGACGAAGCGCATCTGGCGCTCGAGCAGGGCGCTGTGCTGTACTCCGGCAGCATTGAAGACAAAAGCGGTGGCGAGGACAGCGGTGACGCCGACCAGCCGCGGCTCGTGGTAGAAGGCGGCGACGAAGGGGCCGAGGGCGACGGCGACGACGCCCAGAACTAAGCCGACCACCAAATTGATCCAGAACAGCGTCGACGACTGCTCCGTGGTGATGGATTGACGCTGCACGGCGGCGGCGGAGAGGCCGAAATCGCGAAAGACGCTGAAGACGCCGATAACGGCGGTGACCATGCCCACGAGGCCAAAGTCTTTGGGGAGCAGGAGGCGGGCCATGATCATCAGGGTGCCCGTTCGCAGCAGAAGCGTCGTAATCTGCGAAACGATTTTGGCGAGCCCGCCACGCATGGTTCGTTGCTTCAGATCTTTCATCGTCTCCCCACGCAGATCGGGCGGATGGTCGCCTCCCTTCCCTGACAATACCTGCGGGTCACGTCAGAGCACCAGCTTGCGGCAATAGAACGCCTCGGCGTAGCCGCTGGGCGCATTGCATTCCATGCCGCGCAGCCGCATCAGCGAGTGAAATGTAGATTCCTGGAACCAATTCCGGCTGCGTTGCGACGCAAAGCCGTCCATCAGATTGCGCACCTTGGCCTGGGACATCTCCTTGGTGAGCGGGACGAAGACGGAGGGCCGCCCCATGTCGCCGTCGTACTTGGGGATTTCATACTCGAGGATGAAATGATTGCGGAAAGTATTCCAGGTCAGCTCCGACAGGAGCCGGTGATCCTGGTGGGCATCGTGGCGCTGATGCGTGAAGATGAGATCCGGCTCGACCTTCTGCTTGAGTTCCTCGAAGGTCGCCTTCACTTCGGAGCCGACGAAGGGCATGAAGCCGTCGGGATACTCTTTCAGCACCACGCGCTCGAGCCGATCGGCGCCGGCAAACGATTCCGCAGCTTTCTGCGCTTCCGCTTTGCGCACGCCCATGGCGTTGAAGACCACCCAGTGGAAAGAACAGTCGGGATACTGATCGACGAGGCGAAGGATGGTGCCGCCACAGCCAATCTCAATATCGTCAGAATGCGAACCGAGGCACAGGACCTTGATGGCCCCGCCTTTCTTCACATCGAGGTTCAGTTTGATCATAGGGATGGGTCTTTCAAAGTACGACAAGGGAAGCCGGCGAGGGCGACGATTTAGGTCGACGAGACGACGGCGGAGAGAGCTCGTTCGGCGGCTTTTTCGCCGCTGATAAAGCTTTCGTCGGTCCACATGTAGCCCCAGTCGCCATAGCGCCCGCAATAGGCGATGCCGATGTCGTCGAGGTAGGCGTGGACTGTTTTGAGTGATTCGGCGCGTTCGAGATCGAAGATGATGTTGGCGTACTTGAGCAGCATCGCCTTCTTGTCGAGGATCTTGTCGTCGTCGCGAATGATGCCGACCTTGCGAAGGTCGCGAATGACCGGTTCGATCCAGTCGTCGGCGTTGCCGCGGAAGGGCTTGTACTTCTCCGAGAAGTAGACTTCCGCCTGAATGTTGCCGGTGCCCGGAGGGGCGTTCTTCGCGGAGAGCATGTACGGGAAGCCGAGGCGGCTGAAGCAAATGTCCGCATCGTAGAAATACGTCATGTGCGCGTTGGAAATGTCGTCGCGGTTGAGGCCGATGTTGACCAGCACACAGGTGGAGCAGGTGAGGCGGCCAGCCGCATCGACCACGTCCTGGGGCGCGCCTTTGATCATGCGAATCAGATCGGGCAGAGCCACCGAGGAAACCAGCGAATCGTAGTTAGTGACGTGACCGTTGGAGAAGCGGAGCTCACGCGCACGGGGATCGACGGAAACCAGCTCGTGGTTCAGCTTGATGTTCCCCATGGGAACAAACTTGTTGAGATAGAGGCGGAATCCGCCTTCGCTTGGATAGCGGAAATGCGTGATGTAGTGCACCTGCGGCGCCGATGCGGAGAGCGCGCCGCGCAGCATTTCTTCGAGGCTGGCGCGGTAGATACGCGGGCCCAGCCAGTCGGTGCTCATGTTCTCGGCTTCGGTGGTGTGGTACTTGCGCGTGTAGCGCATGGGGAACGACTCGGCGAAGGTCTTGCCGAAGCTGGCATAGAGCCAGTCGGCATAGTTTTTGATCGGCCGCTCGGGCGCGTTGCGCTCTTCGAGAAAATCCGTGATGACCTTGATGATGGTCTCTTCCGGCAGGCCGTGCATGTGGAGCTGGACCGGATGCGGAGGCCAGTAGCCTTCCCAGTAGTTATTGAGCGAAATGGGAATCGTCTCGTAGCGCCCACCGACGCTTTCGGCGAAGAGCTCCTGGATGCGGGTGTCTTTGGTGAAGGAGATATGTGGGCCGACGTCAAAGAGGAAGCCGCTCTCGTAGCGGAACGACATGGTGTGGCCGCCGTAGTACGGATTCTTGTCGTACATGACGGGCGCGACACCCTCCTGATGCAGCCGGTGGGCGGCTCCAAAGCCGGCCATACCGCTTCCGAGTACAACGATGTTGGGCGTAGACATTACGAAAATTCTCTCCGGGGTGGTGTGATGTTCGGTATCCCTCAGTTGGGGAGAGGGGGGCTTTCCTCAGTAACACTCGTGGGCGACACTTTTGGGGTATGCCGGGTCAGCCGGCGTCGCGGGCCAGGGCCTCATACTGCTCAATCTGCTTCAGGGTGAGTTGCTGCAGATCGGCGCCTGCCTTGAAACCTTTATACCAATCGGCGATCCAGGCGAGCGCTTGTTTGAGTGAGAGCACCGGGCGCCAATGCAGGCCGGCGGCGGCTTTCGAGGCGTCGAGTTTGAGGGCGTGGGCTTCGTGCGGATGAGCGCCGGAGTCGAGAGCCCATGCTGCGCCGGGACCCCACAGGCGGACGAGCTCGTCGGAAATCCACGAAACTGGCTGGACATCGGAGTCGACCGGGCCGAAGTTCCATCCTGATGCGAAGCGGGGGCCATTTTCGGCGAGACGCTCGGCGAGCATCAGGTATCCCCGCAGCGGTTCGAGAACGAACTGCCAGGGCCGGTAGGCGGAGGGATTGCGGATGAGACAGGGCTGGCCGTCGAGAAAGGCGCGCATGAGGTCGGGGATGAGCTGATGGCTGGTCCAGTCGCCACCGCCGATGGCATTGCCGGCGCGGGCGCTGCCGAGCGCGACTCCGTGATCGGCGATGGTGTCCGGTGAAAAGAAGGAATCGCGATAAGCGCTGGTGACGAGTTCGGCGCAGCCCTTGGAGTTGGAGTAGGGATCGTGACCGCACATCGGCTCATCTTCGCGGTAGCCCCAGATCCATTCGCGGTTGTCGTAGCACTTGTCGCTGGTGACGTTGACGAAGGCGCAGCGCAGCTTCAGCTGGCGAACCGCATCGAGCACGTGCACTGTGCCCATGACGTTCGAAGCGTAGTTGCCAATGGGGTCTTCGTAGCCGGTCTTCACGACCGACTGCGCCGCGAGATGGAGAACGACTTCGGGGCGGCACTCGGCCATTGCGCTCTTGAGTTGCGCGAAGTCGCGAATGTCACCGCGAAGCGAGCGCAGCTTGCCCGCCACGCGCGCCTGCTCGAAGAGACTCGGCTGAGTGGGCGGGTCGAGCGCGTAGCCGGTGACGTCGGCTCCGAGCGTGTTCAGCCAGAGCGACAACCAGCTTCCCTTAAAGCCTGTGTGCCCGGTGAGAAAAACGCGCCGGCCTTGCCAGAAGGAGCGATTGACGTTCATCGAACTCCCGCGACAATTTCAGACGGCAGCGCGGACTCCCCGGGAACCTTCTTCGCCAGCGGCCAGCGAGCGTTCTGCTCCTGCCAAAGGGTTCCGGCGATACCCTGCGGAACGGCATCGACGTCGTCGAAGCTGATGACAGCGTCCTTGGGCAGGTTGCGCCTCAGGACGCATCCTTCAGAGAGGCCGATGGGCAGCGCCTTCATGCCGCGCGCCGACTCGGCGTTGTCGATGAGTCCGTAGGTGCAAAAGCCACCGATGCCATCGAGACGCTCGCCCGCTTTCAGGTCACGCTTCGCGACGCTGACGACTTCGCAGACGGGTCCGCCGAGGGGCGTGACGGTCGCATCGCGATTGACGACTGCGCGGCCGATGGTGGAGGCGATCTGCAGGTGCGGCAGATGGAAGGGCGTGTAGAAGACGTAGAAGGGTCCATCGCCGAGCTTGTAGTAGGCGAGCTGGGCCTTCTTGAGCGGCGAAGTTTCGTGGATGATCACGAAGGCGCCGGTATGCGGAGCCGCACCGAGAGCGAAGTCGACGAGGCCGGTCTCGAGCATTTCTTTCGCGGGCAGGAGATTCGCGACTTCACGAACGTAGTTGCAGGGCGGACCGAACATACCGCGGCGTCCAACTTTGAAGCCGGTGGCATTGGCGAGGACGGTGGCTTCCATCGAGAGCTTGGTGGAGTCGGCGAAGGACGTGACCTTGCGGACATCCTGATCGTTCTTCTCGGCAAACGCGCGCTGGGTTTCGGGGTTGCGATAGTAGTCGACCATACCCTTGATGTTGCCTGCGGCGACGATTTTCAGCCCAAGCGTGCGCAGGTAGCGCAGCAGGGTCATCGCAACACCGGGCTCATCGCCATCGGTGTGCGTGAGCACGACGCCCGCTTCATCGGCTTTGACCTTGAGGATGGGGCCGACGAGGGAATCCAGCTCGGCATTCACGAGCACTACGTGCTTGCCGTGTTTGAATGCCTCGAGCACGACTCCGGCGGCGGCTTCGACGGCGCCCGTAACTTCGAGGATCACGTCAATCGCGCGGCAAGCGGTCAGGACGGACGGGTCGGTGGTAAGAACGGGCACGCCGCGTGCGATCTGCTCTTCGGCTTCGTGCGCCGAATCGACGAGGGCGCAGTTGGGGAAACCAGCCTCGCGGAAGGCGCGCTCCGCGTTTTCCGCTGTTCGGTTGGCAATCGCCACCAGCCGCATGCCCGGAACCGGCGTTCCCAGCTGCAGGGCGATGGCTCGGCCCGTTGCTCCGGCGCCCACCATGCCGACGCGAATCGGGTTACCGGAAGCTTCCAGCTTCTGCAAGGCAGTATCGACACTCATTGCATCTCTCCAGTCATTCGGCGGAGTCGCCGATGATGTGTTCTTTTTTGTGGTCGGGGAAACTTGTCAGGTCTGGGTTCGATCAGTTGCGTACGGCCTTGCGCGACCCGGTGATTCCGTTGCCGACCGCACTGCGCCGGTCGAGAAATTCGGCCACCGGCACCGGAGCAGACGGTTTGGGATCATCAGCGCCGTTGTCGCCTCTCCATGCATGCCAGGGAGCGGATCCGCTGCCCCACAGGCTTTCCAGCGACTGGCGGTCTTTGAAGGTATCCATGCCGGCCCAGAAGCCATCGTAGGTGTAGCCGAGCAGCTGCTTCTCATCGATGAGGCGCTGGAATGGTTCGATGACGAGCTCTTCGCCCTCTTCGATGTAGTTGAAGATTTCTTTTTTGAAGGCAAAGTAGCCGCCGTTGATGCGCACCGATCCGTTGGTGATGGCGTGGACGCCGGTCACCAGGCTGCTGCCCGGCTCGGTCGAGACGACGTGATAACTGAGGTTGGGCAGGACGCACAGGAAGCTGGCGATCTTCTTGTTGCGGTGAAAATGATCGAGCTGCTGGGGAAGCGGGAGATCGGTGAGACCGTCGCTGTAGTTGGCCAGGAATTCCTCCTCGCCATCGAGGTAGCGCTCGACCGCTTTCAGCCGCTGGCCGATATTGGAGTTGATGCCGGTGTCGGCGAAGGTGATGCGCCAGTCGTGAATGTCGCTGTTGAAGAGCTCGACCTTGCGGCCGCCCTGGGACAGCACGAAGTCGTTCGACGCGCACTCGCTGTAGTCGAGGAAGTAGCGCTTGATCGCGTCCGCGCCGTATCCGAGGCAGAGGATGAAATCCTTATGGCCGTAGTGGGCGTAGTACTTCATAACATGCCAGAGCACCGGCCGGTATCCAATCTGCACCAGCGGCTTCGGAACATTCTCCGCATCGCGAATGCGCAGACCCATTCCACCGCAGAACAGAACGACTTTCATAATGCTTCTCCTTGTTGATTCAGTCTTGATCTTTTCAAGCCATGGGCTCGAAGGTTCAAACCATTGCGTACGGCGTTGCCGCGTGCACGCTTCACCTACTTCGGCGCCGCGCCGACCACGGCGGAATTATGGGGAGGCGCGATGGATGCCGGTTTCATTTTTTCGTGCGTCGGAGGAAACAGCAAATCGAACTGAGCTCCTGCCTGGGCCCTGTAGGCTGCAAGGCTGGAGGCCATGCTGCTTTTGACTTCCCGGGTGTGGTCGACCAGGGAAGCAAAGGCATCGGCCAGCCGATCCGGGTCGAAGGTTCGGATGTCGACGCAGTATTGCGACAGGCCGAGAGCCTCCATGAGATCGGCGACTTTCGGATGGTGCGAGATGGCCAGAACCGGTTTGTTCAGGATGTGCGCCAGCACCACTCCGTGGAATCGGCAGGTGACGACGTAATCCATATCCGCCATTCGGGACAGCAGACCATCGACGCTGTCGACCGGCTCATAGGGCGGAGTATCGATCTTTTGTTGGGTTTGCAACACCCTGCGCAGATCTTCAATCGCGGAAGGATCCGTGCCGACGTCGCTGCCAAACAGGTCGAGCGAACAGGAGTATCGGACCAGCGATGAGGCGAAGGCCGCGAACTTGGCCAGGTACTCATCATAGAGGTCCTGCAGGTTCTCGCCCGTGTACTCGCGCGGATCGCAAAACGGCCACGGCATGGGAGCGAGGCCGACAACCGGCCGCTGGCGTGATCCCGGCGAAGCCGACGGCAGCGAAACGTCGAGGCTATAGACGTTGTCGGGAAAGACCTGACTCTTTCCGGAAAACCCAATTTGTCGCGCGAGCGCCTGCGAGGGCTCGTCGCGGAAGGATACATAATTGGCGGCGTAAAGCGATCGGCGAACGAAAAACTTACTCAGCGGATGCCGCAGCGGACCCGCGCCAACGTTGAGGAAGACGCGCCTGACGCCCGCGAGTTTCGCCATCAAGACCCAGATCAAAATTGCGTAGGGAAAACCCCACGGGCCGCTGCGTTCAGTGAGCTGGCCGCCGCCGCTGACGATGAGCATGTCGAACGGCCGGATCTTTTGAAACGAGGTCACAAGGAAAGCCAGCTCGCGGAAAACATTTCTGGGCAGGCGAATGGCGGGATTTCTGGTGGTCGCCAGCCAGTTCCCTGGTCCGCGTTTGGTTTTCTCAGTTTTTTCGTTCTCTCTGGAGCCGTAGCCAATGCCCCAGGTATGTCTCCGAATCGCGAAAGACGGAATTCCGTGGCGACGTCCCGTGTCACCGGGGTTCATGGAAAAAGCCGCGATCTCAGCATCCGGCCAGCGCGAACGGATGTTATGGATGACGACGTCCATGATGGCGTCGTCACCAAGGTTGCCGCCGCCCGTGTGATGCAGGATGGCGATCTTCGCCGGCTTCTTTTGATCTGTGCTCATTGCAACCGAGTAGAACGGGCAGAAAAGAGTACTTCAGCAAATTTGGGCTTCGCGATCGAGCCCTGGAAATCAATGGTTCAGCGATGGTACCGCGTGCAGGGCGGATTCATGTGGCGCCGTCGTTGGCAGTGACTGATTCTGCGCAGCAAGTTCGGCAAGACTGCGCAGGCGAGCTTTCCTTTCGACGATGTGCGACAGCGGCTCGAGATCTACAGCTTTGAGGATGATTTCCCAGCGATACACCCAGTCGTGCCGGAGCAAAGCCTGGCGGACGTTGGCTCGCCGCATCTGGTCTTCTTTTTCAGGATCCTTCCCGAGCGCGCTGATGACCTTGTCGAAATCCGGCGAGTTATAGGGGAAGTCGATCATTGGGTCGGGCCAGTCAAAGAGCTGGGCGAAGGCTTCGTTATTGGGCCGCTCGCCGACGTTGATAGCGCCCGCGGCTACGCCGTCGAAATAGCGGTAGCCGATTTCGATCTGGTTGCCACGTATGTCCGGCCGGTCGATGAGGCCAGGGTTCACGATGAAGTAGCGGCTCCGTTTCAGTGTATTCGCGTACAGCTCCCTATGGTCGTTGGGGTCCAGCACCTGATCGGCGGAAGTGGTGTCGTACACGTAGTAGAGGCCTTCTTCGGCGGCCAGCTTTAAGAGCGCCGCGTGGGTCGTCGCTCCCCTGCGTCCAATGCTGTAGACATCAACGCTGCGTTCGGGCGGGTTCGGGTACGGACAGAAGCGGATGGCGTCGACAGCGGGCGGCAGGTACATGCTTCTGGGGCCGATGCGCTCGTTGAGCGGCCCGGGGCTCTGGCTGTAGTAGAGACAAACCACATCGAACTGCTTGAGCAGACGCAGGTAGTTGCCGTAGGCCTTCATCTGCGTGACCCACAGCTCGTCGATCACCATGACCGCTTTTTTGCAGCGCTCGCGCCAGTTGCCGATGGCGTTGATGCGGAGCACATCGGAGGGATCTCCGCAGACGGCGACGAAAAGGTCGTAGGTCTGGTCGAAGTTTTTCGACTCCATCCCGGGGTTCAGAACCAGCGGGGTGTGGTAGGCAAGCTGTTTGGCGTAATGGTGACGGCGCGAGGACTGATCGAAGCGGGGCGCGATCATTTCCGCGGAGTCCACCTCGGCGATGACGTCCTCGAATTCGAAATGGGCGCAGCGAAACGGGAGCCGTTTGGCAGCGTTGCGTTGCGAGAACAGGAGGACGCGTGGTTTCTGATTTTGCATTTCCATCGCTTCGTAGACGACTGGATAAAAATAATGCTGCCTGGATCAAACCTTTTCGGGCTTATGCCCAGTAAGGACGGCTTCCCGACTCTGCTCCGCCTCGTTGAACGGCGTGAGCGGCCAGGCGCGGTCCTGATCGGAAACCGCGGTAGCGGGAAGAGGCCATTGAATCCGAAACGCGGGATCATCATAGCGTGCGCCGCGGCACGCACTCGGCGTGTAAACCTGCGAGGTCATATAGTGCATCTCCGTCCCATCCACAAGGGTCTGGTAGCCGTGACCGCAATGCTCCGGCAGGTAGAGCATGCGCCCATTTTCTTCGCTTAGTTCGGCGCCAAACCACTGACCGAATGTGGCGGAGCCTGGCCGCAGATCGAGCGCCACGTCGAACATCGCACCCCGGGTGCAGCGAACGAGTTTGGCTTCCAGCGCGGGCTCCACCTGGTAGTGCATACCGCGCAGCGTGCCCTTCAGCGCGCTGAATCCCATATTTGCCTGGAGGGGCAGAAACCCGATGCCGTGCTCCGCAAATTCGCGCGAACACCAGGCGCGAAAAAATCGTCCGCGATCGTCGCCGCGAAACTCCGGATCGATCACCCATACTCCCGCTATCGGCGTCTCGGTGAAGCGCATCGCGTTTCTACCTTCCGGAGCGTCCCGAGCCAGTCAGTTCCGTGGAGTCAGATGCCTCGCTTACGCGAAAAACGGAAGCATAGCGAATCTGCGAGTCGGGTCTGCGGTCGTCGAAGGGTTCGAGACCCCAGTATTCCAGCGGCCAGCCGGCGAGGATCGAAGTATCTCCTTCGTGGATCTCCCGAGCCAGGTCGGTAATCGGGCTCCAGGATTCCTCGAGAGCCACTTTTGTCCGCACGTCAAGATCGATTCCGGTCACAAACAGGTAGCCGCCAGTCTTGACGAGCCGGCCAATGTTGCGCAGGCAGCTTTGGGCATCGGGGGGTTCCATGTGGCAGAGAAACCGATTAGCGACGACGACATCCTGCGGGCCGATGGCAGCCAGCAGCGCTGGGTCGCCCGCGTCTCCGCACATCCAGGTGATTCCCTGGCGGAGCCAGGGCTTAATGGTGGCCTGGTTCCCTTTCGTCTCGAACATGGCTTGAATTTCCTGAGCGGACACGCGCTCGAACATCGACGCATTCTGGTCTCTCGAAGTGTTCCAGCTGACGTCACCCTTTTGTTTGGCGGCCTCTTCGTTTTCGGAGGCCATCGCGTCAGAACCACTGAGCGAATAGACACCTCGGTGGGCGAAGTCCACGATTTCCTGGGAGATGTCAATGGCATGCACGTTGAGCTGCAGATCGGGCCGCGCCGTACGGATGGCCCACAGCATCGAGTAGACTTCAGCGCCCTTGCTGCAGGCCAGCACCGTCATATCGAAGCGGGCGCCCTGGGGTTTCCGATCGACGAGACGGCGCAGCATCTCCATTTCGGCCCGATTGCGCAGAAAGAACGTAGCGAAATACTGCTTGCGATCGGCGGAAAGGCGAACCAGCCGATCCAGATGGCGGCCCCAGGCACGAGTGACCGACCAGTCGCGGACCGAAGGAGAGAGATGCTTCCAGACTCGGCCGGACTGCCCGATATACATGCTGAGGATTCTGCGCATGATCCTCGAGCCTGCGCCGATTTCGGGATCGCTTGTGTCGGTTGCTGGCATGGAAAAGGTTGGGAGATCCTCATCGCCGGCGAGCGGCTGAACGAGGCCGCGCCCGGTTGGGGCGGATCCGTTCGAACTCAACGATGACAATTCGAATTCAACCACACTGGGGGATTTATTCATACAGGTTTTAGATGGTTCCTATCAGGGTCTGGGGCAAGAATTCAATGCACCCGGCCGTTGCCCATCCGGCTCGGTTGAGTTGCACTCGCGGCGCCGTTCCCGATGGGGTCGACTTCCGCCGCTGCGAAATGTTCGGCCCTCAGTTTTTGCGCCAAAGCCGGCCTGCACAAAGCCACTCCAAGCGCGGCGCCGATCGTATTGTTCAGCAGATCGGTCATGCTGGAGTCCCGTGTGGGGAGAAAATACTGCAGGGTTTCAATGACCAGGCTGATCGCGAATCCAAGAAGAATCGCAGTCAGGCGAGGCCTCGCGATACCCGGCGTCAGCAAAAACCAGAGCGCAAAGAAAAATCCAAACGGGACGAAGCCGGCAATATTGACGGCCATGTCGGACCAGTAGCTCCGGGTCATCCAGCCATCCCAGCGGCTTCGAAACGGCTTCCACACCGGCTCGAGGAATGCCGGATGCAGAACGAAAAAGCGCGGCCGGATCAGCAGAGAGTTTCCGTCGGCGCCCTGGTCATGGACGACGTTCCCGCTGTGCTCATCGAACTTGTACAGCGCTGAGGGAACGTGACCGCTGTTCATTGCCGGCGCTTGCCCACGCAACCAACGACTGGCGTGTTCGTCAACTTCGGGCGGCGAAAGCGCGATGTCATAGATCGCGAGCCCGAGGATGTCGCCGTGCCAGCTGTCCTGAAGCGCGGAATTGCCCAGGATCATCCCCCCGGTAAGGTCGGCGTCGCTGAGCCCAAAATCCGACGAGACACTGGCTGGAACTCCGTCAACGTAGAGGGTCGTTCTTCGCTGAACGCTGGTGATGGTGAGGACGACGCTCCTGTTTTTTTCGAATACGCCGCCCGTCCTCCACCACTGCCGAACTAAGTTTCCACGCGCATCGAGCGCAGGCCGCTGCACGGCAAGGCTCGCATCGAACTGGCGCAAGGCGAAGACATATTTAGGATCCGAGTTGTCATCCACTGCAACGATTGTGCCCGATCCGGAAGCGCGTGCGGGTCGCAAGTAAATCTCAAGAGTACAAGGGCCGCCGGGTATATCTTCGCGAAGAGGCCTGGTGCTGACGACAATGCCGCGATGGCCGAAGCGAATGCCGTTCTCACCCTGCAGCCAAGCCACATCGTTTTTTTGCGGACGAAATGGCCAAAGTCCGGCGATCAGGATGACGACCAGAATGCAGACGCAAACTGCGCCAGTCAGCAGGCGCGGACCGTCGAGTTCGGAGCGCATCCGCGTGCCATAGGTTTGCATCATCGAGCTGTTTCATCGCCACGGGTACCACGTTAACTTCCGCGGCGGGCGCCGGAGGAGGCACCAAAGAATCTGGGGACGCAGCGTCTGGCGCCGGAGCCCTTGTGAAGGGGCTCTTACGAGCCCCTTCACCCATCGTTCACAGCACAGTTCTATCGGCTTACTGCGGCACCACGGTTCCGGTCAGGTTGGTCGGCGACCCGGGAGTCACACCGTTCCCGTAGCAGGTGTTGGCGTTGAAGTTATACGGTCCGCCGGCTCCGCCGTCGGTTCCGTGCATGACATTCAGGAAGCACTGGTAAGCAGGGTTCCCGTAGGTAGTTCCTCCGGGCCCGCTGCCGCCGGTGACATCAGGACCGGTTGCAGGATAAGGAATCGAGCCCCACCAGGACGGTTTGCTGGTTTGATAGAAGGAAGCAGGCAAGGTCAGTGTACCGCTGGCCCATGAGGTCGCTGCACCGATGTTGTTATAGTTTCCGGTAATCAGATCGGTGGCTGAGGTCCCGGCGAGGTGACAGGTGCCGGATACTCCGTCGCATCCGGTCCCAGTGCCATCGTCGCTGGCTTCGCCGTAGCCGAACGACCAACCGTAGGCATCGGCGTCATAGCTTCGGGTCGAAGGAAATTCAACCGTCGCGACCTGACCCATCGTGGAGGTTCCATAGGCAATCAGCGACTGCATCTGCGAGCTGCCCACGACGTTGCCGACCATGTTGTTGAGCGTTGCGAGATACGACCACTGCATGGCGCGAGCAGCCTGGAAACCGTAAACGGCGCCGGAGCAGCTGACCGTACCGCGGCCGCTGGCCGGAGCGCAGATGTGGTTGGTGCCGACCACCCAGTTGCGGTAGGCCGTGGTCTGGCTGGAGGTGCCCCACACGGAATCCGCATAGACCTGGGTGAGGACGTTGCCCTCGAGCAGATTGAATTGCGGAGAGGCTCCGTGGAAGCTGACACCCCCAATCAGGAAACTGGGTGAGCCGGCGTCGAACTCGCCCTCGGTGTAGTTGTAGCCGATCACATTGCCGGCCGCGCCCCACTCCATCATGATGGCGACGTGTGTCCGCTCCACGATGTTGTTCTCGACCAGAGTGGCGCTGGTTTTGTACGCGAGGTCGACGTCGGAATCGTAGGTACCGGGTTCGTGCAGGTACGCGTTGGAGAAGTAGCTGTCGCGGATCTCGTCGCGATAGCCCCAATAGTCTTCCAGCTGATCGCCGTCCGTGTAGTTCCCTTCCACGCCTTTCACCCAGCAATACGCGCAGGAGGAGAGTCCGAAATCGGCTGCATACCCGCTATTGTTGGCGTAGACCTGGAGGTTCTCCACACCGGCATAAGTTGCGGACATGCTGAAGGGAACGGCGACGGGCGATTGCGTATACGCGCCATACAATCCCGGCGAGATGGTGACGGTGGAACCGCTGACAGCGGTGACCTGAACAATCTGGCCGCGAGCAAGGCTTCCGCTGCTGGTCCAGCCGTCGCACCAGGTGCATTGTCCTTCGCTGCCGTTGGAGGAGACGAAGGCGGGATTGTTGGTTTCGGCGATCACCAGGTACGAGTTGGTGGTGATGCCCGATGCATTGCTGAGGGTGATGCTCGTAGAACCGTTGGTCGCGCCACCGGTGATGTTGACCGGGCTGTAGCCGGGGCCACCGGAGCCGAGCGCCACAACGTAGCCGCCGCCGCCGGCAGTTGCGTTAAGGATGGTCTGGTTGGCGCCAGCGCCGCGCAGGGTCACGTTTGACGGAACCTGAATGGTGCCGCTGATGTTGTAAGTGCCCGCCGCCAAGGCTACCGTTTGACCGCTGGGGCAGGATGCAAGAGCCGAGTTGATCTGGGATACGGTTGCGGAAGAGGTAAGACTGGCGCAATTGGTCGCGCGCGCCGGGATGCCACCCACTCCTGAGTTGGACCAGTTGATCGCCTGCGTGGCGCTTAAAATTGAGGACCACGACTGGGCATGGCTATAGAGCGAAAACACAAACAACAATACGGAAATTCCTGCAGTACTGCGCTTCATATGTCCTCATCCGTCCTCCTTCGCTTAGCCCTGTTGTGATCTTTGAAATCTTCGGGCCTTGTTCCGGGATTGCGTGCTAGCGACAAGCGATCAAGGCGAACCGCCGATGTCATTGTCTGGTGACGATGGTAGGGGCAGTATAGCCATCCAGGACGCGACAAGCAAGACACTAAAGTTACTATTCTTGAGATCGAGGTTACCTGGCGATTTTGGCGAACTGCGCCGTCGTACCTATTTCCAATAAGCCATTTGTCGTCAATAGCATTACTATTGTCAAGGGTACGAAAGGGCCAGGAAGATTTAGCCGGAAAATATAGAAAAATCTACATGCGCAGTGTAGATTTTGGTGACTTCAGTACTAGGGATTCTTGGGCGAGGTAACCAATGCCGGAAACGGGTCGTTCGGACCCGAAAGACCGTCCTCCGGGACCACGGCTTTTGGGGCGATTTTCCGGTTCTGCAGGGGGAAATCGAGCTTTTCACGCTTCGGAAAGACCCGCTCGTAAGCGGCGAGCAGGTGCTCTACGGAGTACTTCCAGGCCAGTTCCGTTTCGACGCGCCTGCGTCCGATCTGGCCCATCCTCCTGCGCTCTTCCGGATGGTCGAGGAGCCAGAGAATCCTGGCTGCGAAATCAGCCACCATGTCGTCCTTGCTGGCGTAGAGGGAGGCTTCTCCCGCGCTGAAGCGGCCTTCTTTCAGGTCGAACTGGACGATCGGCTTTTCGAGCGCCATGTACTCCATGATTTTGATCATGGTGGAAATGTCATTCATCTCGCATGGCTTGTCGGGATTCACGCAAACGTCGGAGGTGGAAAGAATGGCCAGCAGCTGGTCGTCGGGGATTCTGCCGGTGAAGTCAACGGTGTCCTCAAGGTTCATGTCCTTCACCATTTGGCGGAGGCCAGGAAGCCCCGGTCCGCCGCCAACGCAGGTGAAGTGAATGTCACGGCGCCCCCTATTCCGGATGTGCAGGGCGACCTCAAGCAGAATGTCGAGGCCCTCCTGCACGCTCATATTTCCGACATAGCCGATGAGGTAGTCTTTGCCATGTTTCAGGGCCGGATCCGGCGGGACTGCACGCATGCGCTCCAGATCGGGTCCGTTGCGAACGACGAAAACGTCTTCCGGCTGGTGGCCTCCGCGCGCGATCGCCAGATTGCGGTAGCTGCCGTTGGTCGCCATGACAACGTCACTAAAGCGATAGGTCAGCTTCTCCAGCAAAACCTGGGATTTGTACAGCAGGCCCTTCTTTTCGTATTTCGAGAGATAGAGTTCCGGATTGGCATCGTGATGATCGAAGATGTACTTCACGCCGAAGATTTTGAAAGGCAGAGCGACGAGGAAAATGTCGTCCGGCGGGTTGCACCCCTGGATTACGTGAAAGCCTCTGCGCAGAAAAATCCACGCAGCGTAAAAGAACTCGAAGATCAGCGCACAAAAGAACTCAATCAGGTAGCCCGAGATGCTGTTCCCTTCCCCGAACATGGGGTGACGGTAGACGTGAATCCCATTGAGGAACTCGTAGCCCTTCCTGCTCTTCTTGTCCTTAGGACACAGGACGGTGACATCGTATCCATGGGCGCGCAATGACAGGGCTTCGCCCCATACCCGAGCGTCAAAGGGAACCGGAAGGTTCTCGACGATGATGAGGACCTTTCTCTTCATGGCGCAGGCTCCTTCGTCTGGAGTTGCTGGTACAGCCCACCCAGCGCGCACATCATCGTCGCCTGCCCCCAGTGGAGGGTCGGGGTCTTGTTAACGACCCCGCGCGCGTAGCGGCGATAGTAGAAGTAGCCCGAGCGATCCTGCATGTTCGCAATGGTCCAGCGGGCAACTTTCAGCGCCAGCGACGCTGCTTCCGGATCGCGGTCGGAGAAGAAGACGAGAGTGTCGATGGCCTGCGCGCTGCACTGGATGTCGAGCGGCAGCGTCTTCTGGTTGTAGTAGCGCGGGGTGCCGTCTTCGAGGAAAAAGGTTTTCTTCCAGTAGTCGTATCCGGTCGCGAGATTGTCGTCGAACTGGCGATCGCGCGTGCTCTCGGCGTAATACTTGAAGCAGTCGAGTACGTAGGCAGTGTGGAAATTGTCGACCCAGTGCATGTTGGGCGGCTCGCCGTAATACCAGGAGCCGTCGGGCCGCTGATACTGTGCGGTGTACCGCATCGCCTTTTCAGCCGGCGCGCGGAAAACTTCCTTCCCGGTGTGATGGTAAACGCGGGCCAGCAGGCTGCCCCCCAGGGTGTTCGCGTTATGAACCCGCACGTCCTGAACCGGAATGTAGCTGATGCAGGCGCCCTGCCCGTCCGGCGATGACTGCAGATCGCGCAGGATGTGCTCGCACGCGCTGACAGCGACGTCGAGGTATTGCTGTTTGTGGAAGTGATCGTAGCCGTCGAGGAAGGCGTGCCCGATGAGTGAGGTCCAGACTACGGTCGGTGTTCCTTTGGGGAGGTAGAACCCCCGCGAGATGTAGTCGAAGTGATTGCCCCAGGCAGCCCCGGAATAGCCAGGGGACTGGTGTTCAATGAGCCACTGCAGGCAAAATTCCGCCTTGTTCGCCCAAACCGGATCGCCGGTGGCCTGATGAAGGCGCATGAAGCCGCGCGCCAGGAAAGCCATTCCTTTAGTCGACTGCGCCCGGGGAATGCCGAGCATGGGGCGCAGGTTGAGAGGAAATCTCCGCACACCCTGCTGGAGGACCGTCTGGAGAAACTTGGTTTTGAAGGTCAGTGGGCGCACCCATGCGCTGAGACCGTCGAAAGTGTCGTAGCCGCGGTAATCGTTGGCCTCCAGCCAGGAAAAGAGATGCTGGATCGAATCGAGAATCTCGGCCGAAGCTGCTTTGTTCAGGTCCCGAGTTGCCAACGGACTACCAACAGATGCCACTATAGTTGCCATTCCCGCTCCTTTGATCACTGATGCGGACCAGATCGACCAGGCGCTGGTCATCGCGAAGCCGCTTCGGCACTTCTTTGAAATCGGGATCCCGGTTGCCGACAACGACGGTCTCTGCATGCTGCAGAACCGAATCCATGTCCTGCATCATGAGCCTGGAGATGTGCGGAATCCGATTCAGGATGAAATCGCGATTCGCGCCGACCAGACTGGCGAGGTTCACGTTTTTGTCGTAAATGCGCAGGTCGAATCCTTTGCCCAGAAGACGCTCGATGAGATCGATGACGGGGCTCTCGCGCAGGTCGTCGGTACCGGCTTTGAAGCTGAATCCGAGAATGCCGACACGCTTGTGGCCGCCTTCCAGCACCAGCTGCAAGCCATGCCTGACCTGGATCTCGTTGCTGGGGAGAATCGAGGAAAGGATGGGCAACTCGAGGTCGTGCGACTTTGCCTGATAGGTCAGGGCGCGCAGGTCCTTGGGCAGACACGAGCCGCCGAAGGCGAAACCAGGCATCAGATAGGTTGGCGAAATGTTGAGCTTCGTATCCTGGATGAAGATCTTCATTACCTCGTGCGAATCCACACCCATGGCCTTGGCCAGGTTGCCGATTTCGTTGGCGAAACCAACCTTGAGGGCGTGCCAGCAGTTGTCGACGTACTTCACCATCTCGGCGGTTTCGAGGGTGGTCCGGATCAGCGGAGCGTCGAGACTGGCGTAGAGGCTTGCAAGAATCTCACCGCTGCAGCGGTTCACCTCACCGATGACCGTCTTGGGTGGCCCATAGAAGTCTTTGACCGCGGAGCCTTCGCGCAGAAATTCCGGGTTGTTGCACATGCCGAACTCGTCGCCAGCCTTCTTCCCCGAGAACTCCTCAAGAATGGGGATGACGACGTTGCGCATCGTTCCCGGCAGGATGGTGCTGCGGATGACGACGGTATGGTGCTCGTTCTTGGCCTTCAGCGCGGCGCCAAGCTGCTCGCAGGTGCGACGCATATGCGAGAGATCGAGGTTGCCGTTCAGCTGACTGGGCGTGCCGACGCAGACGAACGACAGCTCGGTGTCCCGGACCGCGGCCACGGGATCGGTGGTGGCGCGCAGGCGTCCCGACTTCGCATTCTCGGAGATGAGTTCCCCGATCTGCGGTTCGATGATCGGCGTATGACCCTGGTTGATGAAATCGACTTTGAGCTGAACCGGGTCGACACCGACGACCTCATGACCATCGTGTGCGAGACAACCGGCCGAGACGGCGCCGACGTAGCCCAGTCCGAAAACACTGATCTTCAAGATGCTCTCCTTCCCAGAGGAGGGAATGCTGCACACTCAGAGGGTTAGCAACCGGATTGACTGCAAACAACGAGCGCAAGTTGCAGAACTGCGCGGAATCAGCGGCCCGAGCCAGCTTGCGCGCATCAGAGACGCTTCACATCGCGATGGCGCACCGGAAGGTCCGCCACCCTGGCCTTTCAGAACCCTGCCTTATAGGTCGCGGCCAGGGAGGGATACGGCTCCGGTTCCAGGCTTGCAACTTTGGAGGGAACTGGCGCCGGCCTCCGCTTCAAACGGCGGGGAGGAATGGTGATCGCGGCGAGCAGAAAGCCAAGCCATACCGGCGACATCATGCGGAATCCTGCTTCGGTGAGACTGTAAATCAGGGCCGTTACAAAAAACCCAATTTTCACGGTGCCGATGGTGACGTTACGGCGCCATGCGTCCATCACATTGCGATACCCGACGACGATCAGGGTGCCAAGCAAAGCAATGCCGACCCATCCGAGATTCGCATAGACCTCAAGATAACCGTCGTGCGCCTCCTGAATGCCCTTTACGACTCTCCACATGATGAGGAGGCGATCGCCCATCCAGAAGCTCTCAAATCCCGCTCCGAACCAGGGAAACTGCCGGCTGAGGACGATGACTTCCGACCAGATCGCTGTGCGCCCGGTCAGGGAGGAGTTCCTGCCGAGCTCCTTCACCATGCCGCCGGAATTGTCAAAGAACAGCGCCACCACAGCGACGCTGATCGCAGCGGCAACCGTCAGGTGCAGGATCCACGGCCGATTCATCACGAAGGACCGGCTGGCAACGATCATGACCGTCCCCGCGAGCATCAGGCAGGAAAACGAAGTCATGGAATCGGCGGTCAGCAACAAATACACCGCCATGGCAAGAATGATAGCTTCGGCCCCCAGATGCTGCCAGCGCCGCATTCCCTGTAACTCATACCAGCTGCGAATCGCGCACCACAGAGTTGCCAGCGCGCTGACCAGCACGGTCATGCCCAGCAGATTCTTGAAGGTCGTGACCCCGGTATACATCGGCTCCCAAGTCCAGGGATTGTAGGCACGCCCCCATTGCGGATAGTACTTGATGCACAGAATTGAGGCCGGAATCAGCACATATCCGGCGCGGCACAGAAATCGCTTGATCGCGGCCAGCGGATTCGGATCCGTGAGGACAATCACGATCATGATCACGTCGCCGACAGACTTGATCCACCTCTTGAAGGCGACGAAGCCGTCGTCGGCCCATAAGCAACTGATCAGGCAATAAGCAACGAACAGCAGGATGACGGGATTGGCCTTGACAAAATCAAGGACTCGTCTGGCTCGTGTGCAGAGCACTACCACGCCGGCAGCGATAACGGCTCCGTACACGGCGGCGTCCATGGGACTGCCATCCGCGGAAACTTCCCCGGCTGGAGTGCCGGTCTGAAACCACGCCGAAACAGGCCGGGAGCCGTTGATCAACAGCCACACCACCGGAACCCAGAGAGATCCGGAGGTGCGATCTTTCTCGTCGCGGTCGAAATAGAAAATCACGCCGATCCCGACGGCGTAAACCAGAGTGGCCAGCAGTGGGCTCATCGTGTGTCAACAAACAGACGGTGCAGATGCTCGAGTGTCAGAAGCTTGTGAATGGCGGTGGTGTAATTGCGGTCACCTTTGACGTGTCCGGTTACGATGTTTTCCAGGGTCTTCTTTTCGATGTACGGACGCGACAATGCACGCGAGTCGAGCAGCATCTCGCGCACATAAGCGGCCAGCGCATCACGGTACCAGACGCGGAAGTGATAGAACTTGTGGCGACCGAGGAAAAGACGTTCCAGGTGAAGAGCCGAGAAGGCGTGATCGGCGCGGGCGACCCACTGCGGCATTCCGTAATCGTACGCGTATTCCGCCTTGAAGGTGAACTCCTGGTACTCGTGGCGCAGCGCCCCGAAGAGGCCTGCGTCCTGGGTCAGACCGCGGTCGGTCGGGATTTTTGAGAGCGCCGGATTGCCGTCCTGAATCAGGCGCAGCGAAATGTCGTTGTTGCTGAGCGTGCTTTTCGGGGCGCGGAAGACCGTCCTGACCAGCTCGTTATCTATATAAGGAGAGCGCAGCGCGAGCTGCGTCTCCTCGAGCGCCAGAAGACCATAATGATGCCACGGCGCCTGCCGGAAAACCGAGAAGGACAGCGGATGCACGTCGATCAGGCTGGCGTAGGTCTGCTTCGCCTGGGCGATGTACGTCATGAACCCCGCGGTGAACAATCCGGGCGGCGGTTCGGCGGGCTTGAAGGCGCGAATGCTGCGCAGGACCTCGCCGCCGTAGTTGCCGGTCATGCGAACCGGCGCGATCTGGCGCGCGATCTCGTTGATGTAGAGATCGGGCGAGTGCATCACGTCAACGCAGCCGTCGGTGAGGTACACGGTGCGTTCGGAATAATGCCCGAACTTCGACAGAAACTCGTCGCCGACAGGGATGGTCTGATGCGGGTACCCGCACACGTGGGCGACTTTGCGCGCAATCGAAACATCCTGGCAGTCGCGGAAAGGGCCGCCGAACGAAAAACACGGAACCGACTCGGCCGGCGCCTTGAGCCACGCCATGATCATGCGCGAATCGAGGCCGCCGGTCAGAGAAACGCCGACCCGCCTATCTCCGCTGAAATACTTCGGGATGTTGCGCGAGAAAATCGCACGCAGCTGCTGGTAATACTCTTCGAGGTCGAGCGGCCCCTGGTCTTCCCATTCCGCCGGTTCGAAATAGCGGTCTTCGTCGAAAACGTCGTAGGTCGGCAGCAGCA
>PMAD01000255.1:19818-20020 GCA_003152415.1 Acidobacterium sp. | reverse complement strand
CGCCGATCCGCTGATCCATCACTTTGGTCAGCTCGTCGGGCAGGGAAATATTCTCCACCGTGAACTGATTCAGCTCCAGACCCAGCGAGGTGAACGATGGCGTGGCGGCAGTGGCAATCTTCTGCCCCAGCGCCGCCTGATTCGCCGTCATATCCAGAAACGGTACGTCGCTCGCGGCGAACACATCCGTCATCCGCGCCAC
>PMAD01000255.1:10857-19794 GCA_003152415.1 Acidobacterium sp. | reverse complement strand
GCACCGCGCCAAATTCCTTTTCGCGGATGGTAATCGGCGTCGCCGTCCCCCACTTCTGCGCCATCTGCAGCCGCGTCGAGAAGAAGTACACGTCCGACTTGAACGGCGACTCAAACCCCTTGTCCCAGTTCATCAGATCGGTCAGCAGAGGCAGATTCCGCGTGGTCAGCGTGTGCAATCCGGGTCCGAACACGTCGGCAATCTTGCCCTCGTCCACAAACACAGCAACCTGCGACTCGCGCACCGTCAGCTGCCCGCCGTTTTGAATCTCCATGTCCTGCATGGGATAGCGCCAGGCCAGGATGCCGTCTTCCGTCTCGTTCCACTGGATGATGTCGATCAGTTGTTTTGTAAGAAAATCTCGCAGGGTCACCATTGCCTCCGGGCATACTCCGACAGCAATCTACCACTCGGAATTGCCGAAGCCACTCCCACAAACGGAGCAGTACACGGATGAAAAACAGCGGGGAGCGGGGAGCTGGGAGCGGATCGTAACGCGCGCCTTCGCGGGTTATGCGCAAAAACAAAAGGCGCAGAGAGAGTCTTCTCTGCGCCCAGGTTCGATTTTGGCTCCCAGCTCCCGGCTCCGAGCTACCTGCTTTTTCACGCCGTGTGCTGCAGCACCTCTTCGCGCACCTGCTCATCGTGGCGCTCCTCCGCACTCGATCGCGGCAGAGCCACCGCCAGAACATCCTCGATGCGGCTCGCGTAGTGAATGTCCACTTCCGCGATCTGATCCGGCGTCAGGTCTTCTTCCACGTTCAGCCGATTCTCCGTCGGCAGGATGATCGTCTTCACCCCGGCGCGTTTCGCGGCGAGGAACTTTTCCTTGATGCCGCCCACCGGCAGAACATTGCCGCTCAGCGTGATCTCGCCGGTCATCGCGGTCAGCGGATGCACCGGCCTGTCCGTCAGCAGCGAGACCAGCGTCGTGGCCATGGTGACGCCCGCCGAAGGACCGTCCTTCGGAATCGCGCCCGCCGGAACGTGGATGTGCAGGTCAGTGTCTTTGAGCAGGTCCTCTTCCAGTCCCAATTCGCGTGCGTTCGAGCGCACCCAGGTTAGCGCGGCCTGCATCGATTCCTGCATCACCTCGCCAATCTGTCCGGTCATCGTAAAGCCGCCCTTGCNNCCCACGGCAACCCCGGCGCGCTTGGTCCGCTCGGCGATCTCGGTATCCACGCGGACTTTGATCCCGCCCAGGAATTCCTGAATCACCTCGCGCGTGATCGTCAGCTTCTCCGTATTGCCTTCGGCGATGCGCCGCGCCTGTTTCCGGCACAGCGTTCCAATCTGCTGCTCCAGTTTGCGCACGCCCGCCTCGCGCGTGTAGTGCCGCACGATGTAGCCGATCGACTCCTCCGGAAACTCGATGTTGTCCGGCTGAATCCCGTTTTCCTTAATCTGCCGCGGGATCAGATACCGGAACGCGATATGCTTCTTCTCTTCCTCCGTGTATCCCTGCAGCTCGATGATCTCCATGCGATCCCGCAGCGGCTCCGGCACCGTGTCCAGTACGTTGGCCGTGCAGATGAACAGCACCTTGGAAAGATCGAACGGCTGATCGAGGTAGTTATCGCGGAACGTATTGTTCTGCTCCGGATCGAGGATCTCCAGCAGCGCCGATGCCGGATCGCCGCGGAAATCCCGCCCCAGCTTGTCTACCTCGTCCAGCATGAACACCGGGTCGTTCGCGCCTGCACGCCGCAGGTTCTGGATAATCTGTCCCGGCAGCGCGCCGATATACGTGCGCCGATGCCCGCGCAGCTCCGCCTCATCGTGCATCCCGCCCAGAGAAATGCGGCGGAACTCCCTGCTCAGCGCCCGCGCCACGCTGCGTCCCAGCGACGTCTTGCCCACGCCCGGAGGCCCCACGAAGCACAGAATCGGCCCCTTCATGTCCGCCTTCAGTCGGCGTACCGAAAGGTAGTCGAGGATGCGGTCCTTCACCTTCTTCAGGTCGTAGTGATCCTCGTCGAGAATCTCCCGCGCCTTCGAAATATCCACCGCCGTTCCCGACGACTTCGACCACGGCAACACCGCCAGCCACTCGATGTAGTTCCGCGTCAGCGAGTAATCCGCCGCCATCGGCGACATGCGCGAGAGCCGGTTCAGCTCCTTCAGCGCTTCTTTCTTCGTCTCCTCCGGCATCCCTGCGGCTTCAATCTTCTGCTTCAGCTCCTCGATGTCCTTCTGGCCCTCGTCCATTTCGCCGAGTTCCTTCTGGATCGCCTTCAGCTGCTCGCGCAGATAGTAGTCCCGCTGCGACTGCTGCACCTGATCCTGCACTTCGGTCTGAATCTTGTTACGCAGCTGCTGTACTTCAATCTCTTTCGCCAGATGCTTGTTGATCCGCTCCAGGCGCAGCGCCACATCCGGTGTCTCCAGCAGTTCCTGCTTGTCGCCGGTCGCCAGGAAGGGCAGGGAAGACGCGATGAAGTCCACCAGCCTGCCCGGCTCGTCGATGTTCATCGCGATCGTCTGCAGCTCGTCCGACAGCGTCGGCGAGGCAGTCACAATCTGCTGAAACTGCGTGATGACGTTGCGCTGCAGCGCTTCCACAGAGGGATTCTTCGGCGCCAGAACTTCCGGCACCGTGTCCACCGATGCCATCATGAACGGCTCGATGCGCGAAAACTCGCCCAGCCGCACCCGTTCCGTGCCCTCGGTGAAAACGAACAGGCTCTGGTTCGGCANNGAGTTGATGAGTTGAATCGAACTTTCCCGTCCAACCGTGAGCGGCAGCACCGCATGAGGAAACAAAACCGTATCCCGCACCGGCAAAACCGGCAGAACGCGGTCCGGTCCCCCGTCCCTCTGCTTCGGGTCGCCCGGCTGGATAACACTGATAAAATCGCTAGCCATGAGTGTCCTTATATCAAATTATTACTCATTGGATTCAGCAAGTTTCAAAAAGTAGCATCCCCTCCACGCCATCCCGGCCCAATTGCCCTCCTACCGAACCGCCAGCTCCCGGCAACACCATTTTCATCAACCACTTACATCCAGATCGCCTTCGCCGCCGCCCCGGCCGCCTCTCCCAACCCCTCTATCGGCAAGGCCCCGCTAGGGGTGAGATGCCCCCTGAGGCCAGCTCTGCTCGTATCCTTTAAACACCTGCCGCCGCCCGATAGCGCCCCAGCTCCCGCACCATCGAGCAGTGTTTCGCAAGCATTTCCAGGGCCAGATCCGCCGTCCGCGCCTCCCCCAGCTGGTAGTCCGCATAAAATACGTATTCCCACGGCCGCCCCGGCACCGGCCGCGATTCCAGCCTTGTAATATTTGTCCCCATCCCGGCAAAAACCTGCAGCGCCTCCACCAGGCTCCCCGGCCGATTCTCCACCTTGAACGCCAGGCTCACCTTGTCCGGCCGCGCCTCCGCCTCCAGCCGCTCCCGCCTGCGGATCAGAAAAAAGCGCGTGTAATTCTCCGCGTTGTCCTCGATTCCGGGGAGCAGAATCTCCGCACCATACCAGGCTGCGGCTTCGGCGCTGGCGATTGCCGCCACGCCCGGCTCGCGCAGCTCCATCAGTTGTTTCACGCTGCCCGCCGTATCGTAGAACGGCGCCGCCTCGATCTGCGGGTGCTCGACGAAAAACCGCCGGCACTGCGCCAGCGCCACCGGATGCGACCAGGCCTGGCGAATCCTTTCCATCCTCGCTCCCGGCACGCCGATCAGGTTATGCCGGATCCGCAGCAGCCATTCGCTCTCCACCGCCACATCATGCGCCAGCAGCAGATCGTAATGCTCCAGCACTGATCCGGCCAGCGAGTTCTCAATCGGGATCATCGCCGCGTCCGCTGCGCCTTCATTGACCACCGCGAACACTTCCGCCGAAAGCGTGCACGACAAAATGGTTGCCTGCGGCCGCGCCTTCAGCGCCGCTTCGTGGCTGAAAGATCCCGGCTCGCCCTGGATCGCAATGCGCAACCTGCGTTAACCTCAGCTTCATTTGTACCGCAACGGCAACCCCAATCGCCCATCCGCACTCTATCCATACCGTTGGTTGAAAGCACGGGTCGAAGAAAAACTCAAATTCAGAAAAGGAGACCGTCGCATGCTCTGGACATTATTCGTGATCCTGATCATCGCCTGGCTCGTCGGCTTGATCGGATTTCACGTCGTTGCCTGGTACATCCACATTCTGCTGGTGGTGGCGCTCGTCGTGCTCGTCATTCAGCTCATCACCGGGCGCAGGGCAGCACTTTAGAACCCGGCAGACGCGCCCGCAAGGAACCATACGTCGTTGTGACTAACCCAGAGAACACACGGAGGACCCGTTATGAATTCGGACCAGGTGAAAGGCAAGGCAAAGCAGGTTGTCGGAAAAGTGAAGCAGGGAGCCGGACAAATGACCGGGAATAATCGACTTGCCAACAGCGGCGTCGCCGATCAGGTGAAAGGGGCTGCCCAGCAGACCTGGGGCAACGTCAAAGACGCCGCCCACGAGGCCGGCAAAACCCGCCAGCAGGAAAAGCAACACAAGGCCGACAAAATGCGCGACAATGTCACAACCAGTGTCGAGGACGCTAAAAACAGCGCCAACGACAGAATCGCTGATTTCAAGGATCGGCAGCGTCAGCGCCGTTCGGCCTGACCTCTTCCGATTCAAAGACCCAGGGGTGCGGTGCCACTTGGCCTGATCGCCCCAGGGTGCATCTACCTCACCGGGCTCGCCGCGCAAGCTGCGAGCCCTCTTTTTGCCCGCTCAGCCCCAGCCGGCTCCGTTCGTCGCACTCGACCGGCAGGGTGTTCCACCCCCGGGCACCCGCGGCCCCCTTCCCCGCCTCCTCTCATCCGCGCCCTTTCTCTGCCGATAACCCATTTGGCCACGCGCTCACAACAGCGGGACGGCGGAGAGGAACTATGCACAAAATTGCGAAGAAGGACTTCGGTTATCAGTTGACCTTTGGCGACAACATCGATGTCGCCGAGATGACGCGCTGGCGGGAAGAAGCCAGAGCAGCGCTGGTGGGCGCTCCCAAATCCTTTGGCGTTCTCATCGACATGCGCACCCTCAAGCCGGGCGGCATCAAGCCTGACGCCCAGAAAGTCATGGTCGAGGGCCAGGGGCTGTTCAAACAGGCGGGCATGGAGCGCAGCTGCGTCATCCTGCAGTCCGCCACCGTGACCATGCAGTTCGAGCGCATCGCCCATGAGTCGGGGATCTTCGCCGTCGAGCGCTACATCAATGCCGCCCTGAAGCCGGACTGGGAGCCCCGCGCCATCGGCTGGATCCAGAAGAAAATCGACCCGAACGGCTGACCGTCACCACCGTCGAACTTCCCGCTCCTGCGAGCCGCGTGCATCGGCCGTCGTGGCTCGCAGGGCAAACCGCCCCGAACCGAAACAGTCCATATCAAGGATTGTCAGGGTCCGCCGATAACGATTCTGTCCGCAATCGCTCCACCAGGCGAACGCCCTGGCGCGATGAAGGCTTCACGGGGCCAACACGCTCCGCCACGAAAGGTGCCGCCAAAAATGTCCTTTGTCCGCAACTTCCCCATCGCCCGCAAATTCACCTACGCCTTCGGCATCATCTCCCTGCTCTGCGTCGGCCTGGCGTGTTACACCTTCATCACCCTGCGCGGCATCGCGGCCAAAGCCTCTGACATCGGCGTCAATGGCGTGCCCTCTGTCGTCGATCTGGCCACCATGCGCAACGACGCCAACAACGTTCGCAGGGCCGGGCTGGCGCTCCTTCTTTGCCAGACAGCAGACTGCACCAGCCACTATCAGCAGGTGCGCACCCATTCCATCGAGGAAGGCGCCGCCGCCGCCAAAGCCTACGAGCCGCTGATGACCTATCCCGGAGAACGCGAACTCTATCAGAAGTTCACCTCTGCCTATGGGCCCTATCTGGAGGGCAGCGAACGCGCCATGGCCGCTCTGGCGGCCGGCCACAAAGACGAGGCGGCGCAGGTGCTCTTGTCACCGTCCTTAGTCAGCCTGCACAGCACCGCCCTGGCCGCCGCCGACGAGGACCTGCAGCTGAACGCGCGCGAGGCCCAACAGAGCGCCGCGGCCATGGCCGCCAACGCGACCCGCACCGTTTGGATCAGCGTCTTCATGACCCTCGCCATCGTTGTCCTCTGTATCGTGATCGGCACCCAGCTCAATCGCTTCGTCACCCCCCGCATCCGCAACGTGGTAGCCATGGTCCAGAGATTCGCCGCCAAAGACATGACCGCATACGTCCAACCCACCGCCACCGACGAGATCGGACGCCTGGGCGAAGCGCTGAACGAAAGCGTCGCCACCATCCGCGAGGTCCTGCGCTCCGTCGCCCAGGGATCCGACACTCTGGCCGCCGCCACCACGGAAATCAGCGCCCGCGCCGCCGAGAGCTCCACCAACGCCAACACCCAGTCCAGCATGACTCAGCAGATTGCCACCGCCGCCCAGGAAATGACCGCCACCATCGGCGAGATCAGCAGCAACGCCGAGAGCGCCGCTACTGCCAGCCGCACTTCTGCCGAAACCGCCACCCGCGGCGGCGACGTCATGCAGGCCGCGGCCCATACCATGGAGCAAATTGCCGCCGCCACCCACTCCGTCTCCGAAAGGATGACCTCCCTCTCTCGCCGCTCCGAGGAGATCGGCAACGTGGTCAACGTGATTCAGGAAATCAGCGAGCAGACCAACCTGCTGGCCCTCAACGCCGCCATCGAAGCCGCCCGCGCCGGCGAGCATGGACGCGGATTTGCCGTCGTCGCCGGGGAGGTCCGCCGCCTCGCCAAGCGCACCAAAGGCGCCACCGAGGAAATTGCCGGAACCATTCGCAGCATTCAGGAAGAAACCCGCGAGACTCTCCAGGTCATGCAGCAAAGCCGCACCGCGGTCGAGTCCGGCCTGTCGGAAACCGCCAATGCCCGCAAGAGCCTCGAGGCCATCATCGAATCTTCCCAACAGGTCGAGCACCAGATTCAGCTCATCGCCTCTGCCGCCACCGAGCAGACCGCCGCTTCCGGCGAAATTTCCGAATCCGCCGGCCGCATCTCGCAACTGGCCACCCAAAACGCCCAGGGCAGCGAAGAAGCCGTCCAGGCGCTCCAGGAGCTCTCCAGGCTGGCTGCCGATCTGGATGGGATGATCCATCAGTTCCAGCTTGACGACGGCAACCGCGGCTCTCGCTCCTCGTCGTCAGTCAGGCGCGAGTCCGCATCCGCGCCCGCGCTGCAACCGGTTCACTCTCTCTAGGATGTTCGGCCGGTGGCGCGCCAGGGGCGCCCCGGCCGAACTACTTCTGCCCCTGCATGAATCCCCGCACCAGCCCCGCAATCTCGTCCGCCTTCGTATGCAGCGCGAAGTGTCCCGCGTCCAGCACGTGCACCTCCGCGTTCGGCACGTCCTTCCGATAGCGCTCCGGCTCTCCGGAATCGAACGACAAATCGTGCTTGCCCCAGATCACCAGAAGCTTCGGCTGCGTCTTCTGCATCCACGCCTGCCATTTCGGATACGCTTCGACATTCGTGCGGTAGTCGTAGAACAGATCGCTCTGTATCTGCGCCTGCCCCGGCGAGTTCAGGAACGCATACTCATCCGTCCATAGATCCGGATCGTACAACTCGACATGCGGATCGTCCCCCACGTGCCGCGTCTTCGTTGCCGCCATTGACAGCAGGTTCCTGCGCAGAGCTTCGTCATTGGCCGCCCGGTCCGCCCAGAACGCCCGCCGCGTGACCCAGTTCACTCCCAGCCCTTCGTTGTGTGCCACCGCGTCCTGCACAATCAGCGCCTGTGCCTGTTCCGGGTGCGCCAGCACCATGCGAAAACCAACCGGCCCGCCGTAGTCCTGCATGTAGAGCGTGTAACGCGACAAGCCCAGCGCCTGCGCGAAGTCTTCCATCACTACGGCGAAGTGATCGAAGGCATAAGGAAACTCCTTCGGGTCCGGCCAGTCGCTGTGTCCGAATCCCGGATAGTCCGGCGCCACCAGATGGTAGCTGTCGGCCAGCCGCGTCAGCAGCGGCTGAAACATCCGCGACGACGACGGCAGCCCGTGCAAAAAAAGAATCGTCGGCGCATCCTTCGGCCCCGCTTAGCGGTAGAAAATAGAGAGCCCATCCACCTTTACCGTTCGATAAAACACCGGTTGCTCCATCGGGGATTCCTCTCCACTGGTTTGAGCCATCACAGACACGGCCAATGCCACGCAGCAAAACTGCAGGCGCCGGGTCGAGCGGGGCAATCGGAGAAGCCGCATCGTTCACCTCCTCCTGGTTCGAGTCCGCGGACCGGGGCTTGCCGATTCACATGGTGAGAACAACTCGAAACTCCGCCTTGCCGCTCAGCATGCGCGCGTACGCCTCGGCCGCCCTTTCCAGCGGATAGGTTTCGATCATGGGACGCACCCCGCTCAGTTCGGCAAAGCGCAATGTGTCTTCAGAATCGGCTGGCGTCCCCGACGACCAGCCCTGGATCGACTTACTTCCGTTAATAAGCTGAACCGGCGTCACCTCGATGGGATCGAAAGTCGCGCCCACAACCATGAACTTGCCGTTCGGCCCAAGACCGTCGATCAGCTCCGACATCGCTTTCGAGCTGGGAGCCGTCGCCAGAATAACCCTTGCGCCGCCCAGTTTCCGCAGCTCTTCTGCAGCGTTCGTCGCCTTGCTGTCGATATACACGCTGGCTCCGAGCTTCTTTGCCAGCGCCGCGTCCTCGGAGCCGCGGCCGATCGCTGCCACTCTATAACCAAACTTGTTCGCGAANNCCGCAACCAGGTCGCCGGGGAACGCGCCACTGTGCCGCAGCGCGTTGTATGTGGTAATTCCGGCGCACAGCAGAGGCGCTGCGTCCACGTCCTTCAAACCGTCCGGTATCGCTGCCAGCGCATCAATGGGAGCCACCATGTACTCCTGGTATCCACCGTCATAGCTGATGCCCGCAATTTTCAGGTTCCGGCAGTTGCGAAAGTCTCCCCGCCGGCATTC
>PMAD01000255.1:5356-10832 GCA_003152415.1 Acidobacterium sp. | reverse complement strand
CCGCAGGCCTGCACTTTGATCCGCACCTGTCCCGCACCCGGTGTGGGGATGTCGCGCTCCACCACCTCGAAGCCCGCTCCCGGTTTCGAAATCTGCGCCACTTTCATGGTTGCTACTGCGATGGCCGTTGCCATAACTCCTCCTGTGTATTCGGTGAGGGTTGAAGGCCGCTGACCTACTCCGCGACCTCGAAGATGACCTCCAGTTCAACCGGCATCCCCAGCGGCAGGCTGGCCACGCCCATCACCAGCCGCACCGCCATCTTGTCCGCTCCAAACAAATCACGAAACAAATCCGAAGACGCATCCGCTCGCCGCGGCCAGCACGCCCAAAGCCGCCGTGCGCACCGCATCGCGTCCCGCCTCCGCATCCAGCTCTTTCCCCAGCCGGCCCACACCGTTACTTGAAAGACACCGCCTTTTGACTTTGTGATCTGGTTCGGAGTTTGGTTAGCAAGAGGCGGCCAACCGAATAGGCGATGGCTCCCAACATCGGGGCGGTGACCAAAATCGATGTGAGGCCTTCATCCGTGGGGTTGATGCCTAATTCGGTTTTTAACACGGTCACTGGCGACTCATTGGGAGGGGGCCAAATGTGATTGAGAACGAGGAAGACAAAAGGTATAACCCACATCCAATACAGGGCACGCGAATGCTGCCCGGTCCTGTTGCAATGCCACACCGTAAGCAACAGACCGCCACACAGTTCGAAGACAAACATCGGGCCGGGGTCAACTCTATCCAGCACCCGTCCGATCGGCGGCAACGTGATCAGTATCAGGGCAATGAGCAGGAACGAAAACAGCGTTGGCAGGATCAACACGGCCGCGCACTCGGCGATCGGACGTATCCACTTGACCTCGTCGTCGAAAGAATCGAACACGCAGCGTCTCCGCTCAACTACCAACTGCGAGGTATCAACCCAGGTTCCGGGCACTAGGGGCACCATCCCGAACCCGGCCCGTTATCCCCATTATCATCGGGAACCGTCGGTTGCTGCGCATACTTCGGCTTGTGGTCCACCACCGGGAGCATCCCGCTGAAGAAAAGCAGATTGCCCGTCTCGACCGTCTCCATGTAGCTGCCGAACGGCGTTGGCGCCGCCGGAAGCTCGATGCCCAGCTCCAGCAGGCGCCGCTCCGCGCTGGTCACGGCGCTCACCACTTGCCCACATGCGCACCGTCGTCCACGTGCAGCACCTCCCCGGTCACATGACTGGCTTCCGTCAGAAAAACAACAGCATCGGCGATGTCCTTTGGCTCGGTAAACGTGCCCATCGGCGAACGCGCATTCACGTCGCCCTTGTGCAGCGGCGTGTCCACAACCCCCGGCGCGACGGCGTTGAAGCGAATCTTCTCTTTTGCGTATTCGTTGGCGAGGCTCAGCGTGATCGCATCGATTCCGCCCTTGGTCATCATGGCAACCGACGCCGGACTCCCCGCGATGGGATTATCGGCCAGCGCTGCGCTGATGCTGGTCACGCTGCCGCCCTTGCCCTGCGCCAGCATTTGCCGCACCGCCGCCTGCGTCATGAAAACGAACCCCTCAAGGTTGGTGGAGACGAAAGCGCGGAGATCCTCGGCTGTGTACTCCGTGAACGCCTTTGAAAAATAAATGCCCGCATTGTTCACCAGATGGTCGATCGAGCCNNCCATCGACCAGCGCAAGGTTGGGAGACGCCGCCAACCCCGCCTTCGCCATGCTGCGCGAGGTGGCCACCACGTTATAACCGCGCCCCAGAAATGCCTGAACAATGGCCGCTCCGATGCCCTGCGAAGCGCCGGTTACGATGACGGTGTTCCTGGCTGCCATACCTGGCTCCTTCGTATCAACAACAAAGCCCTGGGAATTCACCTGGCCGGAAAGCGCGGCGCCGCGCCGCCACACACCAAGAGATGCAGAAACTATGAAAAAGCATCACAGGGAATTGCGGTCGGCAAACCGCCGCGGTTGCCGTTTCTTTGGATCGCGGGCCGGACCGATGCGAAGTCGCCAGCCCTAAGAATAGAGCCGATGCGAAGTGCCGGGTTCGAGAAGGGTCAGCAAATCGAAGTATTCTCTGACCTTGACGAACTTGCCCTGGCGGATTTCGCATATCAGCATAATGGGTAATTCGAACTTTGTGCCCGGTGCTGGTTTGTGACCCGACGACGACGGCCACTTGTCGGTGACCACTCCCGTATGCACATACTCCCAGCAGAGCTTCGTCCCCTCCGCATTGGCAAAGACATTGGTGGGTTTAATGCCCAACCCCGCCGTGTGGTCCCGCGCAGCCACCGATCGCATCGCCAGTTGCCTGATCTCGCCGAGCCCGCGGAACGTTTCGCCGGTCGCCATGATCGCCCACTCGGCCTCGGGATCGATGAGTTTCATGAAGCCTTCGATGTCGTCGGAGGTAAACGCGGCCGTGAATACCTGGACGATGTCGCTCCCGGGCGCTTGATTTGGCTTCGTATTGTCCGGTTCTTTTGTGATTTCTGCGATGGCAGCCATCTCCATCTCCCGAGTCATTCTTTCGGTGCAAACAACTTTGGATCGATTCCCATACTAGTCACGGGAGAAAATGTTTCTGTGCAATAGGGAACACACAGACCATCGCCCCGCGATCGTACCTGGCTGAATGCCTAATTGTTTTCGAAAGGAATATCCGCATTCCGCAGGCCCAGCTTGGCTCCCAGCGAATAGCCGATCGTCGCCACCGCAGGCCAGGTCGCGATGAACCGCCCCTGCCCATCCAGCAGGCCGCTGTCCGCGTTCAGGCTCAGAAACGTCAGCCACAGCTTGTCCGTTGCTCCGCAGTGGTAGCACGCCATCGGCCCCGTCGGCATATCCAGCACGTGCAGCCCGCACAGCATCCACCAGATCAGCCCCATCATCCACGGCAGCGTCGCGCTCTCGCTGGGATGAATCTTGACGATCACAAACCCTGCCACGAGCGGCACCACGAGGGAAACCACCAGCGTCACCAGCGGCGGCACAAACGACGGGTGAAAAAGCGTGATCGCCAGCAGCGCCAGTCCCCACACCGCGAGGCTCAGCACCAGGTGGAAGAAGAATCCCACCGCCTGATACAGCACTCGAGTTTCATGGGGGCCCAGCGCCTCAACCGGCCGCGAGTTCATACGGGAAACTCCCAATCGCATCCGTCCTCAGACTACAGCGCCTTCGTTGGAGTTGCAGCAGCTTTCCTGCATTTCCGGTTACCACGCTTCCGGTTACTCATTAAAATCAATGCATGTTACTCGACGGCATCTTTCCGGCGATCACCACTCCCTTCTACCCCGACGGCCGCCTCTACCTGCGCAAGCTCGAGGCCAACGTCGAACACTACTCCCGCACTCCCTGCGCGGGCATCGTCGTCCTCGGTTCCACCGGCGAAGCCGTCATGCTCGGCGATGACGAATCCCGCGACGTCCTCCGCCACGCCGCCAACGCCGCCTCTCCGGAAAAAGTTCTCCTCGCCGGAGTCGCCCGCGAAAGCCTCTCCGAAACCCTCCGCCTCGCCGAATATGCCGCCGCGCACCAGTACGACGCCGTCCTCGTCCGCACTCCGTACTACTACGCGCCCTACTACGGTTTAGCCGACGGCGCTGGAGGCCTGGTCACCTACTACCGCGCCCTTGCCGACCACTCTCCGCTGCCGGTTGTGCTCTACAGCATTCCGAAGTTCACGCACCTCGAGCTGCCCGTCGCCATCGTCGCCGAGCTGGCCCAGCACCCCAATATCATCGCCATCAAAGATTCCTCCGGCTCCCTCGAGCGCCTCGCCGCGCTCGTCGCCGCCACGCGCTCCGCTCCCAGGCGCACCGTGCTCGTCACGCCCCTCTTTGCCGCCTTCACCACCCGCATGATGATGGCCGAGACCGAAATCAACGCGCTTCTCCCGGACTTCGTCTCCGCCGACGTGCTCACCGGCAGCATCGCCCCGACCATCGCGCCCCCCCTCGCGAAAATTACTCGCAAGAAGGAAATCGGCTTCCAGGTCCTCTCCGGCGCTTCCGAATCGCTGCTCCCCGCGCTCGAAGCCGGCGTCAACGGAGCCGTCCTCGCCTTCGCCGCCCCCGCGCCGCAGGCCTGCCAGGAGATCTACACTGCCTGGAAAGAAAACGACCCCGCCGTTGCCCGCGAAAAGCAGCAGCGTGTCGTCGAAGCCTCGAAAGTCGTAGGCGGCAAGTACGGCGTTCCCGGATTCAAGCACGCCTGCGACCTCAACGGCTACTACGGAGGCGTTCCCCGCATCCCGCTCCTGCCCCTCACCGCCGAGCAGAAGGCCGAAGTCGCCGCCGCCATGGCCGATATCCGCAATTAACTCTGTGGGCCCGATCCTGATCTTCGATCTCTGATCACTGGTCACCGATCACTGATCACTGATCGACACGTCCTTATGCGATAATCGCTGGACTCCGCCAGCCACCAGGTACCAGTTCTCGAAAGAGGGAACTCCCATGCCCGACACCGCCGCGCCGCCCACCCTTTCCCTTGAGATAGAACACTGCCCCGACAGCGTCGTGGTGCGCTGCCACGGCAAGCTGATCGCCGGCGCCACCGATGTTCTCCTCAACGGCGTTCGTCCTCTGATCCCGCACAACAAACGCATCGTCCTCGATCTCTCCGACCTCCGCCACACCGACTCGACGGGCCTCGGCGCCCTCGTTCGTCTCTACGTCTCCGCCAAATCCGCCGGATCCAGCCTCGAGCTCACCCACCTCAGCCAGCAGATTCGCAACCTTCTCGGCCTCACCCATCTCCTCGACGTGTTCACCGTCATCGGCGAACATCGCGTCAAAATTATGTAGAGGATGTGGCGATTATGTAGAGGATGTGGCGCTGGTGCTACACAAGCTCAAGTTAGAGCTGGCTTAATCGAACGGAATTTCCACTTCGGCAAAGCTGCCCGGTGTGGCTGCGTTCACCACGGCGGCGATACGTTCGAGATGCAATCTGACATGCGACCATTTCGTGGTGCCGGTCAAAACAACAAGGGCTAT
Source organism: Acidobacterium sp. (assembly GCA_003152415.1). Taxonomy (GTDB): domain Bacteria; phylum Acidobacteriota; class Terriglobia; order Terriglobales; family Acidobacteriaceae; genus Palsa-343. Next base: position 5,845 of record PMAD01000255.1, on the reverse strand, counting down.
TTTTCTTCCGGCAAGGTTCTGTTGATAGCGAATTCTTCTGTCGGTCGTAAGCAAGAGATCGAGCGCCGCTTCTTCCGCGGCATTGAGCAACGCGCCGTTGTTGAGCCTGTCCCATCCTCTGGTTTGGGCCGTGATGATCGTGTGGCCGGGGAGGGCGCTGGCCAGGCCCTTTGGCGTTCCGTGGTCAAAGAGAATGAGCATCGACCGGGACGGAATGTTGCTCCGGCGTTGAGGCGTTGAGGCTCTGGGCTACAAAATCCAGTACTGCCGCGATCTGCTCCCGCGTCACGTCGAATTGTTCCATCACTTCCTCGACGCTTAAATCCTCAAGGTTCTCGATGACCGTAGCAACGGGCAAGCGAGTATCCCGAAACACCCATGCGCCGCTGACCTTGCCGGGGATGCTCTCCACAGCAGGGCATTGAGACCAATCGAGAGTCGGCATGATTCGTGCTCCTTCTTTCAGAATACCCTGACACGCCCGTTGTT
>PMAD01000255.1:0-5297 GCA_003152415.1 Acidobacterium sp. | reverse complement strand
CGCGGAGAAGACAAAAAGCCCCAAGGAGGGCTCACCCACTATGAAATTCCGCACGTCCGTTGCACTCGCACTCTCCAGCCTCTTCGTCGCCTCCGCCGCCATTGCCGCGGCCCAGGCCACGCCGCCCGCTCCGCCCAAGGTCCTCGTCATCCAGCGCGAGTACCTCAAGCCCGGCAAAGCCGGCGCCATCCACGCCGCCTCCGAGGCCAACTTCGTCCGCGCGGCCACCGACGCCAAATGGCCCACCCACTACATCGCCATGGACTCCATGTCCGGTCCCACCCGCGCCCTCTACATGTTCGGCTACGACTCCTTCGGCGCCTGGGGCAAGGATCAGGAAGCTACGGCAAAAAACGCCGACTACGCCGCAGCCGTCGACCAGGCTTCCCTCACCGATGGTGAGCTGCTCACCCGCTACGACACCCACGTCTATTCCTATCACCCCGAGATGAGCCTCCACGCCACCGCCGACATTTCTAAAGCGCGTTACTGGCAACTCCAGAGCTTCCACGTCAAGCCGGGCCACGACAAGGACTGGAGCGACCTGGTGAAGATCTACACCGACGGCTTCGCCGGCATGCCGGCAGCCAACTGGGCCGCCTACGAAAGCCAGTTCGACGAGAACAATGGCGGCGTCTGGCTCGTCATCACCCCCATGAAAACCCTGGACGAAGTCGACAGCGCCATGGGTGACGGCGCGAAGTTCTGGACGGGTCTCAGCCCTGCGAACCAGAAGCGCGTCGGCGACCTCGCCGCAGCCTGTATCGATTCCTCCCAGAAAAATGTGTTCGTCGTTAACCCCAAAGAGAGCTACGAGGACCCAGCCTGGGTCACCTCCGCTCCCGAAATCTGGGCCCAGCACTAACCTCCAATCCAAAAAAGGGAGGTCCGCATCACAGCGGACCTCCCTTTTTCGTTCTGTCCTGATTGGAACGATGCCCTGCGAGGGTGAAAAGTGGAGTGCTCCCTCAATCGCTCAAAGGCTATACGCCAGCGGATGCCTGGGCTCGTAAAGCATGATGTCGTCCGCGCCAGGTACGGCCATCATGACCACCAGTCCGTACCCCTGATCCTGAACTTCGCCGTGGAACTCCGCTCCTTTGCCCTTNNGTCGTCGCACATCAGGGAGATCTGATGGTGCCGCGGCGATTCGTACGTCTTGCCATCGTAGACGGCGGTGGTTGGGTGCACGCCCATCTCACTCCGCCCGCTCTTGAAGATCAGCCAACCCGCGCCTCCGCCCAGCGTATCCTCGACGCACGGCCAGCCGAGGACGTCGCGAAGGAATGCGCGCGTTGCCGGGGCATCGTCGGAATAAATCAGCGTGTGGATGCTGGTGATCATCGGACTGAACTACTGAAATCGCCTCAGATCGTACTACTTCGGTCTATGAGGACGCCAATCACAGAAGCCTGCAGGGATTGATATTGACGGCAAAACCTCAGCCCAACCCGCTTCGTAGCGAAGCGTTTTGGCTAATCGCTTCTCGCTAAAAGCCCTTCGCTAAACGTTTCTGGCTAAACGTCCCTCGCTAAACGCTTCTCGCTAAGCGCCGCACCGCCAGTAACCACATCCTCTATTCCCATTGAGTCACCAAATTGACACTCTTCGGGGATTCCTGGCTGTCTCTTCGCGAGCCTACGCTTCCCGGATCATGATCTACACAGCAGGTCAGCACGTCCGCATCAAAGCCAGCGGTGCGGTCGGCAAAATCTTCCTCAAACTGCCTTTGCGCGACGTCTACCTCGTCCAGTTCCCAGGCTTCCCCGTCGTCGAGAAAATCTACAACGCATGCGACCTCGAACTCGACTCCCCCGTCGACGCCTGGCTCCCCCAGCCCCCTGAAGAGCACCACCGCCGCGTCTGAACCCCGCAGTAGACTCTCCCGGCCCTAAAGCCCCATCTAGGCCCATCAGTATATGCGAAAATGCTAATATAACGGAATGCCCGACTCCCTCCGCCAGTTCAAAGCCGACATCTTCCAGGCTCTCGCCCACCCCACCCGCATCGCCATCCTCGAATTCCTCAGCGAAGGCGAGCTCTCCGCCGGCGCCCTCATCGAAAAACTCGGCATGGACCAGGCCAACGTCTCCCAGCACCTTGCCGTCCTCCGCGCCAGGCAAATCGTCGTCAATCGCAAGGCCGGCAACCAGGTCTTCTACTCCATCCGCGACCCCACCATCGGCAAAGTCCTCGCCCTGATGCGCAAATACTTCCACACCCAGCTCAAAGAAACCATCGGCATGCTCGACGAGATGGAGCACACCCGATGACCCCCGAGCGCCCCCTCCTGGGTTTCCTCCCCCGCTCCATCGAATGCCTGCGCCAGGGCTACACCCTCAGCACGTTTCTCCACGACCTCGTCGCCGGACTCACCGTCGGCCTCGTCGCACTTCCCCTCGCCATGGCCTTCGCCATCGCCTCCGGCGTCTCTCCGCAGGCGGGACTCTACACCGCCGTCGTGGCCGGCTTCCTCATCTCCGCCCTCGGCGGATCCCGTACCCAGATCGGCGGCCCCACCGGCGCCTTCGTCGTCATCGTCGCCGGCATCGTCGCCAGGTTCGGCGTCTCCGGCCTCGCGCTCGTCAGTCTTATGGCCGGCATCATGCTGCTCATCATGGGCTTCACCGGACTCGGCGCGGCCGTCAAATACATCCCGCGTCCCATCACCATCGGATTCACCAACGGCATCGCCCTCCTCATCGCCTCCACCCAGATCAAAGACTTCTTCGGCCTCCGCACGCCCGCCGTCCCCAGCGAATTCATCGCCCGCATCCGTCTGCTCCTCCACTACGCCGCCACCACCCGCTGGCAAACCGTCGCCGTCGCCGCCGCTTCGCTCGCCATCATCCTGCTCCTGCCGCGCCTCACCCGGCGCATTCCCGGATCCATCGTCGCCCTCCTCCTCACCACCCTCGCCGTAGCCCTCTTCCACCTCCCCGTCGAGACCATCGGCACCCGCTTCGGCGGCATTCCCCAGGGTTTTCCGCATTTCGCGTTTCCCGATTTCCACGCCGAGCACATCGTCCCGCTCCTCCCCTCCGCTTTCACCGTCGCCCTGCTCGCCGCCGTCGAAAGCCTTCTCTCCGCCGTCGTCGCCGACGGCATGAGCGGCGATCGCCACAACTCCAACGTCGAGCTCGTCGCCCAGGGCATCGCCAACGTCGTCTCTCCTCTCTTCGGAGGCATCCCCGCCACCGGCGCCATCGCCCGCACCGCCACCAACATCCGCTCCGGCGCCCTCACTCCCGTCTCAGGGATGGTTCACGCCCTCACCCTGCTCGCCATCCTCCTCGTCGCCGCCCCGCTGGCGCGTTTCATTCCGCTGGCGACGCTCGCCGCCGTCCTGTTTGTCGTCGCGTGGAACATGGGCGAGTGGCGCGAAATCGGCGGCGTGTTCCGGATGGCGAAGGCCGATATTGCGGTATGGGCGGTGACCTTTGGGCTGACGGTGATGGCCGACCTCACCGTCGCTGTGGGCGTGGGCATGGCGCTCGCGGCGTTGCTCTACATCTACCGCATTGCGGAGACGACAACCGTCGAACCGGTGACCGAGGAATATCTGCGCGAAGGACAAGCGCACATTCTGCAGAACAGGGAAATTCCTGCCGACGTTGCCATCCTGCGCATTCACGGTCCCTTCCTCTTCGGCACCACGCAGAAACTCGAGGAGGCCACCCGCGATCTGAGCAGCTTCCCCTCCATCGTCATCCTGCGCCTGCGCAACATGACCGCGCTCGACGCCACCGGACTCTACGCCCTCGAAGTCTTTGACGAACGCCTGCGCGAGTCTGGTCGCACCTTACTGTTCTGCGGAGCGCGCGATCAGCCCGCTCGACTGTTGGCGAGAGCCGATTTTGTCGAAGAGGTGGGACCCGAGAATATTCTGCCNNCTGATCGAAGCCTGCTGTCCTGTCCCTGAAATTCGCTAAGGAAGCCCTGCTTAAGCCGCTGTCTTGAAACAGCATCCGAAAAAAGAACACCCCGCAACTCGGAGAAGGCCAGGTTCACCCTACAGCAAGAAGCAAACTCCCCTGCGAGCAGCACGTCAATGCGAATCGACTCTGGTTCGCCCCGAAAGTACTACCTTGCACCTCTTTGGGAAAAAAGTCTCAACTCCGGCCCTTCCGCAAGCGTGCAAAAAAAAACACCTCCAAACTCGGAGAAGGCCAGGTTCACCCCATAGCAAGAAGCGGACTCCCGTGCGACCCGAACGTCAATGCGAATCGATTCTGGTTTACCCCGAAAGTACTGCCCTGCACCTTTTTGAAAAAAACAGTCTCAACTCCGCCCTTGTACTTCTTCCGCAAGCTGGTCAGCTTTTCTCCGGCTCTCCGGCTCTCCGGCGCGCAGCTATGACGGGGCATAGACAGCCGGCCGTCCCGCAAAGAGCTCTAAAATGGCCCCTGAGGGCTTTTCTTCCTGCACTTCCCTTCGTCAAATTGTTCGATGAACCTCAGGGGCAGGACACTAACCGCCCTCGAACCGCCCACCCACTTTTCTCCAACCAGCTTCCCCTTCTGTGGCACTATGGCTGAACCATGCCCGGAACCCGGCCGACCGCCGCACCCAGCACCGCACCACGCGCCAACGCCGACGACCACCACCTGCACCGCTGCCTGAACCTCCGCGATCTGGTCCTCGCACAAATCCTCTGCGTGGTGGGCAGCTCGTGGGTTGGCGTTGCCGCGGGCCTTGGGCGCGCGCAATCGCTGGTGTGGGTCGCGGCCATGCTCCTCTTCTATGTGCCCATGGCCGCATCGGTCGTCTCCCTGAACCGCCGCATGCCCCTCGAAGNNAAGGCGGCCTCTACGTCTGGGCGCGCGAGGCCTTCGGCGATCTTGGCGGCTTTCTCACCGCATGGAATCTGTGGGTCTACGGGGTCGCAGTCACCGCGACCATCCTCTATGCCATTCCCACCGAGCTTTCGTATCTGATCGGCCCGGCTGCGTCGTGGCTGCCGGAGAACCGGCTCGCATCGCTCGCCATCGTCACGCTGATGCTGGCTGGCGTGACCTTCGCCGCGGTGCGCGGCCTCGAACTGGGCAAGTGGATCCACAATATCGGCGGTATCGCCATCCTCATCGTCTTCGCCGGACTGATCCTGCTGCCACTGGTGGCATTCGCGCGGCACATGCCTGTGCGCTACTCGCCGTTCTCGATCGCCGCCCCGCCCCTCGACCTGCGCTCTTTTGCCCTCTTCGGGCAGATGCTCTTCGGAGCCCTCTGCGGCCTCGAGTACATCGCGATCCTGGCGGGTGAGAGCCGCGACCCGGCGCGCTCCATCGGGCAGTCGG
>PMAD01000339.1:5436-6311 GCA_003152415.1 Acidobacterium sp. | reverse complement strand
GAGAAGAAACCGGCCCCGGCCAAATTGAAGCCCGCACCTTGCGCGAAACCTGGCGCATCGACCACATCGATGCCTCCACCAAGGTCTATGGAGTCGCCGGCAATCCCGTCCGCCACTCGCTCTCGCCGCTCATGCACAACATCGCCTTCCGTCGCGAGACCGTCAACGGCATCTTCCTCCCGCTCCAGACCACGCGCCTCAACGATCTGCTCACCCTCACCCGCGAAGTCCCGCTGCATGGCCTCGCCGTCACCATGCCCTTCAAGACCGACATCCTCAAGCACCTCGCAAAAACCGACGTGCTCTCGGAGAAAATCGGCGCCTGCAACACCGTCGTCCGCGCGCAGGATGGCAAGCTTTACGGCTTCAATACCGACGTCGCCGCCGTCATCCGCCCGCTCGAGCGCCGCCTGCCTCTGCGCGGCGCAAAAGTTCTCGTCCTCGGCGCCGGTGGAGCAGGCCGCGCCGCCGTCTTCGGCCTCGTCGAAAAAGGCGCGGAAGTTTTCATCTGGAACCGCACCGCAGAAACCGCGAAGAAACTCGCCCGTCAGGCGAAAGCAAAAACCATCCGCCGCGAGCAAATCGTCAAGTCGAACTTCGACGTCATCATCAACACCACGCCCGTCGGCATGCGCGGCGTCAAACCCGCATCGCTCCTCGAGCCGAAAGAACTCAACACCCGCCTCGTCTTCGACCTGGTCTACAACCCCATCGACACGCCGCTCATCCGCATGGCCCGCGAAAAAGGCCTGCCCGTCATCACCGGCGTCGAAATGTTCGTCCACCAGGGCGCGCGCCAGTTCGAAATCTGGACCGGCAAACCCGCCCCCGAAGAAGAAATGCTCCGCGTCGTCATCCACGCCCTCCGCCAGGAA
>PMAD01000339.1:1293-5414 GCA_003152415.1 Acidobacterium sp. | reverse complement strand
CCTCCACCGACCCCGGCCCAAAAAACTGCGCGTGATTGAAAACGTTGAACGCCTCCGCCCGCACCTGCAGTTCCTTGCCATCGAGCACCGTCGTCGACTTCGCCAGCGCAAAATCCGTGTCGTCCGACCCCGGCCCATGGAAGAACCGCCGCCGCGCATTCCCAAAATCCCCCAGCGCCGGCACGCTGAATAACGATGCATTGAATCCCGCGCCCGCCCGCGGCGTCCCCTTCAGCTCCAGCGGCCCCCCAGATCCAAGTCCGTTAAAGTTCAGCTCGTCCGCGCCCTCGTTGTTCACCCCATTCGGCTGCGTCCCCTCGAGCGAGCTGTCGTTGTTGTTCTGGAGCGTCACCGGGAACCCCGTCGTCAGCCGCGTCAACCCGAAAACTTCCCACCCCTCCGTCGCCGCCTTCGGTCCACCCCGCCAAATCTGCCCCGCCGGCAACCGATAGTGATAATTCGCCACGAAATTCTGCGTCAGATCGAACGCCGACAGCCCCCGGCTCACGCCCGGATTCACCGGATCCACCGGATCCGACAAACTCGAACTCTGATCGATCGACTGGCTCCACGTGTACGCCACGTTGAATCCGAAAGCCCCGACGACCCCCTTCAAACTCACCTCGAGCGCATTATCGTGCGAGTTCCCGATCGTCTTCTGCCAGCTCACGCTCCCAAACGCGGGCGAAAATCGCGTCCGCGTCCCCTGCACGACTTCGCCATCCGCCCGCGTGTACGTCCCGCTCTCCCCAAACGGTCCGCATGTCGCCGATCCCGCCGCAACCTCGCTCACCTGGCTCAATCCCAAACACAAAGAAGGATCGCCCGGGTTCGCCTCCAGCAGCGTCAGCAGATGATGCGCCTGCGTTCCCGCATAGCTCACATCGAACACCGTCCCGCGTCCCAGCTCGCGCTCCATGCTCACCATATAGTCCTCTGCATATGGCGTCACGTTCCCCGGCGCTACCGCCGGAATCCCCGTGAACGGCTCAAATTCCGCCCAGTTCACGCTCCCCACCGGATGCGTCCGCGAAGCCCCATACGGCACCCGCGCCAACGGAAATCTCGGCTGCCCATGGTTATCAAGACCGGCCCCATCCGAAGCTGCAGTCCATGGCCGGTCGAACAGCGTCGGCACCGCGCTCGTGTACGTAATTCCATATGGCGGATTCCCGCTCATCACCGCCGGCGACAACCCCTCCACCGGCGTGTAGAACTGCCCCCACGAAGCGCGCAAGCTCGTCTTCCCTGCACCCAGCCACGCTGGCGACCATGCCACGCCCACCCGCGGTCCAAAATCTGTGTACTGTGTCGCAGCCAGTGTCCGCGGCACGCCCGGATCCCCCGGAAACACAATCCCCGCCGGCGCATTCGGAAACACGACCGACTGTTCGCCCGGCACCAGCGTCTGCAGCTGGTTGAATTTCTCGTACCACGGCGGCAGCCGGTCCCACCGCAATCCATAATTCAGCGTCAGCCCCGGCCGCGCCTGCCACGAATCCTGCGCGTACGCCCCCACCAGCAAATTCCGGTTGTAGAAATGCTGCGCATCCCCCTGCGTGAAATTCGAGTCCACGCCCAGCAGAAAATCCGCAAAGTCCAGCCCCGTCTCGCTCCCCGTGAACGCAAAGCTCCCGTTGAAATACACATCGGGATGATTGTTGATCTGGTCTCCGTGCACATCCGCGCCGAACTTCAGATTGTGCCCGCCCACCACATGCGAAAAATCGTCGCTCCCCTCCACAATGTTTTCCGCCTGGAACAGCGCTGTCGTGTCCACGCCCATCGTGAAGTCGTTGAAGATCGTGTTCTCCACGCCCTCGATCTTCGCGTCCTGCACCGCGATCCCCTCGAATCCCTGCGACGCGAGCGTCGGCCCCACGCCACCCTGCGGCACCCCCACATTCGCCGCGTTCCGCATATAACTCACCCGTGCCAGATTCACCGTGTTCGCCCCAATCGTCTTCGTGTCGCTCAGCGCCAGCAACTGCGCCCGCCCGAAATTCAGCGCGTCGAACCCCGGCACATTCGCCCCGCCCTCGCCTGTCGGATACGGATCGTCCACGCGGTAATCGTCGAAGAAGTAGTACCCCGCCACCGATCCCATCCGCGTATTCCAGTCCATCCGCAACGCGCCCTTGTCATCCCGAATTTGCTGCTCCGCCGCCGAAGTTGAAAACGTCCCCGCCCCCGCATTCGCGACCGGCACATNNTAATAAGGCTCACCCGCTGTTACGTTATAGCCGAGCCGCTGCGACAGCAACCCCGCCAGGTACGGCCCACTCACCGCCCCCGTCAATGCGCCCGCGCTCGTCGAAAAATCCCCGCTCCGCTCCGCCGCCGTCGGCACTGAGATCAGCCCCGTGTCGATCCCCTCCGCCACCCGCGTCCCCTGATAATCCCCAAACACGAACAGCCGATCCTTCCTTACCGGCCCGCCCACCGTCGTCCCAAACTGATTCTGATGAAACCCCGCCCGCTCCATCGAAAAATAATTCCGCGCATCCAGATTCGTGTTCCGCAAAAATTCAAAACCAGACCCGTGCCACTCGTTCGTCCCCGTCTTCGTCACCACCGCGATCTGCCCGCCGCTCGCCGTCCCATACTCGGGAGCATCGTTGCCCGTCACCACGTTCAGCTCCGCAATCGAGTCCAGCACCGGCACAATCGCCACGCCCATGTTCACGTCTTCCTGCGCATCCGCCCCATTCACCCGAAAACTGTTCGCCGTCTCCCGCTGTCCCCCAATCGACAGCGTCCCCGCATCCAGCTCCCCTGACGGAGGCGTGCTCGCCACCCCGCTCATCACAATCGCATTCGCCTGCGACGAGCTCGCCGGCGTCACCCCAGGCTCCACTGCCAGCGCATCCGTAAAACTGCGCCCGTTCAGCGGCACCGCCTGCATCTGTTTCGCGTCCAGCGTCCCGCCCGTCGATGTGTCGCTCGTCGCCAACGCCGTGCTCGACGCGTTCACCGCCACCGTCTCGCTGGTCTGCCCCACGTTCAGCGCGATCCGCACTTCGACCGCCTGCGTCCCTGCCGTCACCGTCTGCTCGGTCGAAGCGAATCCCTGCGCGCTCGCTGCCACCACATACTCACCTATCGCGAGACTTGGGAACCGGAACGCGCCCTCTGCATCCGACACCGTCTCCGCCTTGCGACCGCCGCCAGCCAAATTCGCCGTCACGTGCGCACCCGGGATCACCGCTCCCGAAACATCCGTCACCGTTCCCGAGAGCGCCGTCGTCTCCTGCGCCGTCGCCGCCAAAGCCAGCAGCACAAAGCCCAGCGCCACAACCAGCCACGTCCCCCAGCGAACCCTGCTCTTTCCCGTACTCACGGACCTCTCCTAGATATGCGACTCAGATGGTCCGATTTAAGCCCAAACAAATCCCTCCCTCTGTGACCCCCATCACACGTCAGAAATTTCAACCTGGATTTGCAGTCTTACCCAGCAGCCAGCCACAAGCTACCAGTTCCCGGCTCCCGGCTCCCAGCTCCCAGCTAGTTCACCAGCGCCCCATACACCGCCGCATGGCTCTTATACAGCAGCGTGTGATTGTCGCTCCGTGCATCCGCTGGATCATCCCCACAAACACCACATCGTTCGTCGGATCCACCCAGAACCACGTCCCCGCCGCACCGTCCCAGAAGAACGTCCCCTTCCCATCCGGCAGCCCCGCCGCCGCCGGATCGAACACCACCGCGCAGTTGAACCCGTATCCAAAACCCGGCCGCATCACATGCTGCCCGATCCCCCACTCCCCCGTCAGCAGCTGCTCCGGCAGATGATTCGACGTCATCAGCTTCACTGTCGCCGGAGCCAGCACCCGCTTCCCATCGATCTCCCCACCATTCGCCAGCATCTGCGCGAACCGGTAATAATCCTCCGCCGTCGACACCAGACCTCCACCCCCCGAAGGCATCGTCGGCTCCGTCGCATAATCCGTCGGCGCGCCCCCGTCCTGCTGCGTCGGCGTCAAATGCCCCTCCATATCCGCGCTGTAATTCGTCGCAAACCGCGCCCGCTTCTCCGCCGGAACAAAGAACCCTGCGTCCTTCATCCCCACCGGCTCAAAAATATGCTCCCGCATAAACTGCGGCAGCGTCTCCCCGCTCAG
>PMAD01000339.1:0-1245 GCA_003152415.1 Acidobacterium sp. | reverse complement strand
TGGCCGTTCCCGTACGAAAACCCCGCCGAGTGCGACATCAGCTCCGCCATCGTTGGCGCGTGCGCCGGATCCACCAGCACCATCTTTCCGTCCTTATCGAACCCTCCGAACACCTTCAGTCCTTTGAATTCGGGAATGTACTTCGCGATCGGATCCCACGGCAGCCACTTCCCCTCCTCGTACAGGATCATCATCGCCACGCCCGTCACCGGCTTCGTCATCGAGTAGTCCCGGAAAATCGTATCCTTCGTCATCGACGCGCCGGTCGCCATATCGCGCTGCCCATACACCTGGTAATCGACCACCTTCCCATGCCGCGCCAGAATCGTGATCGCCCCGGCGAGCTGCTTCTGATCGATCTCCCCCTGAATCAGCCTGTGCAGGTTATCGAGGCGCGCCGTCGAAAACCCTTCGCTCTCCGGACTCACCACCACCATGTCCGTCCCCGCCTTCGCCTCTGCCTTTGCCTTCCCCGCCTTCTGCGCCTCCGCCTCAAACCCCGCGGCACCGATCAGAAGGCACCCCACGATCCCCGCCACCAGCCACCAGCGACCGGCCACCAGACCCCTGCCGTCCCTCCTGATCTTCTTCACGGATCTCCTCCCGTCCTGCAAGTTTTCTCGCCCGTTCAATCATGGTATTCTTGCCGCCACCCCGAGGGAGCACGTTCACCAATGAGAAACCTGTTGTCCATCCTCTTTCTCCTCGCCACATCCTGCGCGTTGCCCGCCCAAACCAGTCCCTCCACCTGGGAGAATTTGAACGCACTGCGCCCGGGCCAGAGAATTCAAATTGTCGACAGTACCTCGCACAAGCATTCCGGCGCATTCGTCAGTGTCTCCAGCACAGCCCTCGTGCTCACCCAGTCGGACGGCGATCGCACCCTGCAGAAACAGGATGTCCGCAGCGTAAAACTCATGAAAGGCGGCCACCATCTGCGCAACACTCTCATCGGAGCTGGCATCGGCGCCGGCGCCGGCGCTGGCATCACCGCAGGCGCGTGGGAGCCCCATGGATTTCTCGGCGGCAGGGGAACCGGCGCCGCAGTCGGAGCCATCATCGGTGGCATAAGCGGCGCAATCGTCGGAGCCGTGCTGCCTTCCCATGCCTCGATCGACATCTACAGGGCGACTTCACCCTAAGCCGCCGCTGAAGGATCGCGAGTCAACTAGGGTTGCCGCTCGGGATCACTGCGATAAGGTTCGTATCAGGGCCCGAAGCCCAACTTCACAGCCTGCCAAAAAA
>PMAD01000118.1 GCA_003152415.1 Acidobacterium sp. | reverse complement strand
TCCTCCCCTAACCGCAACCTAACAACTCAACCAACGACCTCCCGCCGATTCCTTCACAATTGCCTCTCGGGATCACCGCGATGAGGTTCGTATCAGGGCCCGAACAGCCGAGTCGCAACTAACCTCTTTTCAATTATCTGCACCCAGAGGGCCGCAAAGAACAATAACGAACACGCCTGAAATCAGACACTTAACAAAAACATAAGGGGGTAGGGGGGACCCCAGAGCTACACTTGCAAAAGAATGGTTTTCGTTCTCGACAACTACGATTCCTTCACCTTCAACCTCGTCCAGTACATCGGTGAACTCGGCGCTGACGTCGTCGTCCGCCGCAACGACGAGCTCACGCCCGAAGAAGTCGAGTCACTGGCGCCCGACCGCATCGTCCTTTCGCCTGGTCCCTGCACGCCGCACGAAGCCGGCATTTCCATCGGCCTCATCCGCCACATGTCCGGCAAAGTTCCCATCCTCGGCGTTTGCCTCGGCCATCAGGCCATCGGCGCAGCCTTCGGCGGCAAGGTCATTCGCGCGCCAAAGCTCATGCACGGCAAAACCAGCCAGATCGACCACGACGGCCGCACCATCTTCGCCGGGCTCAACTCGCCCATGACCTGCACTCGCTACCACTCGCTCATCGTCGAGGAGAAAAGCTTGCCCGCCGAACTCGAAATTTCCGCTCGCGCCGCCGACGGCACCATCATGGGCCTGCGCCATCACGATCTTCCCGTTGAAGGTGTCCAGTTCCATCCGGAATCCGTCCTCACCACCGACGGCAAGCGCCTCATCCAGAATTTCCTGAACCTGCAATGAAGTCTCTCGCCGCCATCCTGGTGCTCGTCGCCAGCGCCGCCGCTCAGCAACCGACTCCGCCTGCGACCCAGGACCAGACCGCCGCGCCACCGGCCCAGACTCAACCCGCCCAGCAACAGCCCGAATCTCTTTCGACGGTGTTGACCGAATCGGCGCAACCACTCAATCCGCCGAACCCGCAACCCTCCATCGCCACCGTTTCCCTCGAAGGTGTCTCGCTCACCGGCTCCATTTCCGTCCAAGAGGGCCGCGGCATTATCGGCAACAACGGAGCCATCACCGCCGGAGACAAAACCGCGCACGTCACCCTAACTCGCGGTGGCAGCCTCAGCGTCTGCGCCTCCACAAAGATCCATCTGTCCACCGACAACACCATTTCCGGTGGCGGCCTCATGATCGCCATCGACCACGGCGCGCTCGAAGCGCATTACCTTCCTGGCCAGTATTCCGACGTCCTGCTCACGCCCGACCTGCGGATCCTCATTTCTCCACCAGGCCAGGTCGACCTCAGCCTCCGCGTCAACGATCAGGGCGACACCTGCATCGACAATCACGGCGACCACGCTCCCTACGTTCTCGCCAGCAGTCTTTTCGAAGGCGGCGCTTACCGCGTCCAGCCCAACCAGCGTGTCCTCTTTTTGCGCGGCAGCCTCCAGCAGGTCGTCGACAACGAAAAGGAATCCTGCGGTTGCCCACCTCCCGAACCAATTCCAACGCCCACGTCGATCGCCGGCATCGGCGGCGCGGGGACGACCCTTCGCTCCAGCGACCAGGCTACTCCGCCGCCGCCACCGACCGCCGCAGCGCAAAACCCATTTCCTCTCGCCGAAAGCGAAGGATTGCAACCGCCGCCCGCGCCGCCCAGCACTACCATCGTTCCTCCAGGAGAAGCCCACGCCCAGGTCACCGCTCCGCTGGCTTACAACGGCGAAAACCCAGCTCCTCTCCCACCGCCTCCAGCTGCGCCGCCGCCGGCTCCGGCCGCGCATGCAACCTGCAACGACCCGCTTTACCCCGGTGTGGTCTGCGATTCCACCAAGTCTCCAGCCGGTGCAGCCCCAGCCTCGAAACCGGCCTGCGGCGACCCCTTATATCCGGGCCTTGTCTGCGACTCGGATTCATCGGCCACTCCGCCATCCTCGCGACCGGCCGATGCTCAATCTGCTCTCGCGAAGGCAAAGAAGCGTTCCCACGGCATCGGCCGCTTCTTCCGCAAGCTCTTCGGCCGCTCATGAATCTCGTCGTCGCCTCGGCCCCGCGTCGACCCGCGGCCTCTCCGTTAAAATCGGTGGCAATGGCTGCCGCCCGTCTCCTTCTGCCTTTATCCCTCACCCTGTCGATCACAGCTCACGCGCAGCTCTCGAATGACATCGCCCGCATCGGCACCCAGGCCCACGGCCGCGTCGGCGTCGCATGCTCGCTTCCGGGTAGAACGATCGACTGCGAAGTCCGCTCCATGCAATGGTTCCCCATGCAGTCCGTCTACAAGCTGCCCATCGTCATGGCCGCGCTGCACGCTGTCGAGCAGGGCCGCTTCCGCCTTGACCAGAACATCCGCTTTCTGCCCTCCGACCTCATCTCGCCAGACCAGTACAGCCGCCTGCGCGATGATCACCCGCACGGCAACGCCGATGTCCCCACGAACGAGTTAATGCGCCTTGCGGTCCAGGAGAGCGACGGTGTGGCGTCGGATATTCTTCTCCGCGTTCTCGGGGGACCAGCTTCAGCCGACGCTTACGTCCGCGGCCTTGGCATCGACGGCATTCACATTATCGATACCGAGCAGACCCTCGGCCGCGACGTGAAGCTGGAAGATCGCAACTCCGCTCAACCACGCGCCCTGGTCGCGCTGCTGCGCCGGCTCGCCGACCACCCGCCTCTCTCGCCCGAACACACCCAGCTGCTCCTCGGCTGGCTGGCCGCTTCCCACACCGGCGACAACCGCATCAAAGCCCTGCTCCCGCCCGGAACCATCGTCGCCGGCAAGACCGGAACCTCGGGCACGGGACGAAACTTTACCAACGCCACCAACGACATCGCCCTCATCACCCTGCCCAACGGTCAGAAGCTCGCCATCGCGATCCTGGTCGCCGATTCGTCAGCGCCCGCCGCGGTCCGCGAACGGGTCATCGCCCAGATCGCGAGAGCCGTTTTCGACACCGCCTCGCGAACACCAGCCACCGGCCGCTAACCTCTAAACCTCCCGCGCCTCGCGTTCTGCCAGCGTCACCCCCATTCGCATTGAATTCGCTTCCCCTTCCCCGTAAACTTGCTATACGGGCAATCTATGCTTAGGCTCACCAAAAAAGCCGACTATGGCCTCATGGCGCTCAAATACCTCGCCGAGCACCCCGACGAGGCCTCGCTCAGCGCCAGGGATATTGCCGAGGCCTACCATATCCCGCCGCAACTGCTGGCGAAAATCCTGCAGCGCCTGGCGAAGGTCGGCATTCTGCGCTCGCATGCCGGCATGAGCGGCGGCTACACGCTCCTCAAGAGCCCGCGCGAAATTTCCGCCTTTGAAGTCATCCACGCCATCGATGGCCCGCTCTTCATCACTTCCTGCGGGCCCAGCCACGACGGGTGCGACCTCACTGACTCCTGCACCATTAAGGAGCCGCTGGCGCGCGTCAACGACAGCATCTCCGGCCTGCTCCGCAGCATCAGCATCGCCGATCTCGCCGAACCCAGTGCCGACGCCGCCGTCCGCACCAAACGCAGCGCAGACCTGGTGACCATCCAGCAGTAAGCTCAAAGCAGGCGGTTCGCCGATGAAACTCCCCATCTATATGGATAATCACGCCACCACGCGGCTCGATCCGCGCGTGCTCGAGGCGATGATGCCCTACCTCACTGACGCCTACGGCAACGCAGCCAGCCGCAGCCACTCCTTCGGCTGGACCGCCGATCAGGCCGTCGAAACCGCGCGCGCCCAGGTGGCGAAGCTCATCGGCGCCTCAGCTCGCGAGATCGTCTTCACCTCCGGCGCCACCGAGAGCGACAACCTCGCCATCACCGGTGCGGTCCAGGCGCACGCAGGCCACGCCCACGTCGTCACCCAGGCCACCGAGCACAAAGCCGTCCTCGATACCTGTGCGTGGCTCGAAAAACAGGGCTCCCGTGTCGCATACTTGCCCGTCGATCCGGAAGGCCGCGTCAGCCTCGACGATCTCCGCCGGGCGCTCGATGATGATAAGCCTGTCCTCGTCACCGTTCTTTTCGCCAACAACGAAATTGGAACCATCCAGCTCATCGATGAAATCGGCGCCCTCTGCCGCGAGCGCGGCGTCCTCTTCCATACCGACGCGGCCCAGGCCGTGGGCAAAATCCCCGTCGACGTCAACCGCGCCAACATCGACCTGCTCTCCATCTCCGGCCACAAAATCTACGGCCCCAAAGGCATCGGCGCGCTCTACATCCGCCGCCACAACCCGCACGTCGAGCTGGCCGAGCAGATGCACGGCGGCGGCCACGAACGCGGCATGCGCTCCGGCACGCTCAACGTCCCCGGCATCGTCGGCTTGGGCGCAGCCTGCGAAATCGCCGCGGCTGAATTGGAATCCGAAGCCGCCCGTCTCACCGCGATGCGCGACCGCCTCCAGGCAAAACTTCTCGCCGCGCTCGACCATGTCCGCGTCAACGGCTCACAGCAGCACCGGCTGCCCGGCAATCTCAATATGACCTTTGAACAGGTCGACAGCGAAACGCTCATGATGGGAGTGAAAGAAGTCGCTCTCTCCAGCGGCTCCGCCTGCACTTCGGCAAAGATCGAGCCTTCGCATGTTCTCCGCGCCCTGGGACTCGGCGAAGAAGCCGCCCACAGTTCCATCCGCTTCGGCCTCGGACGTTTCAACACTGACGAGGAAGTCGACTACGTCGCCGACCGTCTCGTCGACGTCGTGCGCAAACTCCGCCAGCTCTCGCCGGAGTACGCGGATCTGACCTGATCGTCACTCCGCCTGGAGAATCACGCACTTCAGATACTCCGTCTCCGGAATATTCAGCACCATCGGATGATCCGCCGCCGCGCCGCGCACCTCCACGAGCCGCATCCGCCTCCGCGCATCGCCGGCCGCCGCGCGTAGCATCTCCATGAACTCGCCCAGCGATACATGGTGCGAGCACGAGCAAGTGATCAGCCGCCCTCCCGGCCGCAGCATCTTCAATGCCCTCAAATTCAACTCCCGATAGCCGCGCAGTGCCCCCTCCACGGCACGTTTCGTCTTCGCGAAAGCAGGCGGATCGAGCATGATCGTGTCGTACACCGTCCCAGCATCGCTCCAGTCGCGCAGCAGAGTGAATGCATCGGCCTCAACCCAATCCACCTCGGCCTTCCCAAGCGCATTGCGATTGATCTCCAGGTTCTTCTCCGCCACTTCGAGCGCCGCCCGCGAAACATCCACTCCGGTCACACGCGGGCACACCCGAGCCAGATGAAGCGCAAACCCACCCTGGTAGGTGCACACATCCAGCGCCTCGCCCTGCGCATAACGGGCCGCAGCAGCGTAATTCTCCCGCTGATCCAGAAACGCCCCCGTCTTCTGCCCGCTAGTCGCGTCGAAATGGAAACTCAGCCCATTCAGCCGAAAAATCGTGCTCGTCACTGGATGCTCAGCGTCACGCGCAAACAACGTCGCCGACGCCGGCACGCTCAGTTGCTCCAGCTCGCGAATCCGCGGATCCTCGCGCTCCAAAATCGTCTCGAGCCCGCCCGTCTCCGGCCCAACCGCTTCGCGAATCGTCTCCGCCACGGCCGCCCGCACCGCATTGTTATCCAGCGCCTTCTGTCGCAGCTGCACGATCACCAGCGCCGCGTATTTATCCACTGTGATTCCCGGCAGTTCGTCCGCCTCGCTGAACACCAGACGGCAAGCATCATTGTCTTGATCGAGCAGCGGCTGCCTCCGCGCAATCGCTGCCCGCAGCCGCTCACGCAGCAGCTCCAACCATTTGACTTCCGTTATCAGATCCTGCGACACCAACCGCAGCGCGATTTCCGATGCCGGACTGTACAACCCCGTCCCCAGCAGATCGCCTCGCCGATCTGTCACCGGAACCAGCCCCGCGCTCAGCTCGTCCGGCCACCCCTCCACATCGGACCGGTACACCCACACATGCCCTGCCCGCAGCCGATCCCCCGCCCGTCGCGTGATCCGAACGGCCCCGCGAATCTCCGGCTCCGAATCCTTCGTCGGTCCCGAATCCGAAAGGCGATCCCCGACCGCTTTCGCTGCATCGCGCATCTTAGGCTCCGCGCGCGCTGCTTTTCGTTTAGATTTCGAGAGAGATTCGCGTCTGGGTTTGTTCGGCATCTGAATTCTGCAAAGGTCTGCTCGGCCCTGGAACAATGTGCCGAGCCAGCAACTCATCTTCGCACAGCGGAAAGGAGCATACTTGTCAGGCCATCTCTGGCGCGTCGCTCCATGGCTCCTGCTCTTGCCGCTCTCGGCGGCCAGCGCGCATGCACAAACATCTCCGGCAATTCAAACACCGCAACCTTCCCCGGCGACGCAAACCGGGCACGCTGCCGACTCCTCCTCCGCTCCCGCAACACAAACGACGCCTGCGGGCGCCCACCTCTCACCATCTCCCCCCGCGTCCGCCTCCAGCTCAGCGCCCCCCACTCCGCCCCCTGTTCCGGTCCAAACTGAAATCGGCCGCATCAACGGCGCGTCCTTCCGCATCGACATCCCCAAAAACTGGAATCGCGGCCTCGTCCTCTACTTCCACGGCTACGAGCCCACTCCGCAGACCTTCGACCCCAAATACCCGCCCACGCGCATCCTCCAGGAAATTCTCAATCGCGGCTATGCCGTCGCCCGCTCCGGCTACGCGGTCGGCGGATGGGCCGTCCCCCAGGCCGCCGCCGAAACCGAAGCCCTCCGCCGCTACTTCCGCAAAAAATACGGCGCGCCCCGCGAAACCTTTCTCATGGGTCACTCCATGGGCGGCTTGCTCACCGTCATGAGCCTGGAAGAGAACGCGAAAGACTACTCGGGTGGCCTCGCCCTTTGCGGCGTCCTCGCGCCCGCCGACCTCATCATGCAGCGGGCCTTCGCGGAGCGCGTCGCCTTCGACGCTTTCTTCCCTGGAATCCTGCCCGACGTCGAGCACATCCCGCCCACCTTCATGATGAACGACATCCCTACCATCACCAGCGTACAGAAGAGCCTCGACGCCAATCCCGACCAGGCCGCGCTCGTCCGCGAGCTCGCCAACATCCATGCCAATCGCGGCCTCGCCGACGTCCTCGTCTTCAACACTTTCGTCATCGAAGACCTCCGCCTCAAATCCGGCGGCAATCCCTTTGACAACCGCAACCTCGTCTACAGCGGCACCGACAACGACGCACTACTCAACCAGCGCGTGCACCGCTACTCAGCCGATCCCAACGCCTACCGCTTCCTCGCCAACTGGTATTCGCCCAACGGCTACCTGCATCGCAAGCTGCTCGAAGTCCATACCATCTACGACCCCCTCGTCCCAGCCTCCACCACCGGCTGGTACAACGAACTCACCCGCCGCCTCGGCAACGGCGACCAGTTCGTCGAGCAGTACGTCGACCGCGACGGCCACTGCAACATCACCGCCGACCAGACCGGCCTCGCCTTCGATGAGCTGCTCTCCTGGGTTCACAACAACCAGCGCCCCACCCCAGGCCTGCTCCCCGGCAGCCCGCCGCCTCCCGAAAAGAACCCACCCAAACCCAAAAACCCCGGCAAACCTGAGTAATGATGTAGGAATTCCTTGTTTCACGGAATCGTGCTACACTGATGTCGTGCTGGCCAAGAAGACATCAAAGAATCAGATCACTCTGCCCAAAGCTGTGATCACCCGCTTTGGCGAGGTGGACTATTTCGACGTCAGCACAGATGGTGAATCGATTGTGCTCCGCCCACTGCGCCCGAGCCGTGCTGATGAGGCGCGCGAACGTCTCGCTCAAATGGGCATCACGGAAGAGGATGTCCGAGACGCTGTTGAGTGGGCTCGCAACAATCCGTGAAATTGCGAGTCGTCTTTGATTCGACGACTGTCGTCTCCGCTCTCTGCTTCCCGCGCGGAAGGTTGCGCTGGTTGCTTCAGCATTGGCGGGATCTCGCCTGCGCGCCGCTCATATCCCGTGTGACTGCGGCGGAAGTCGCACGTGTTCTCGCTTATCCGAAATTCGGGCTACCGGCTGCTGTTCGCTATGATTTCCTCGGCGACTATATTCCATTCTGCGAAACGGTCGAGATCACCAAGCCTTGCCCCGCCGTCTGCCGTGATCCCCGAGACCAGCCATTTCTGGATTTGGCTCAGAGTGGGAGGGCCGATGTCCTTGTAAGCGGAGATTCGGATCTGGTGGCACTCGCCGGGAAGACAGAATTTGTCATTGAAACTCCAAAAGCATACAAGCAGCGCGCACTCGCCGAGTGATCAGGGCTGAGGCCAGCCACCTGCCGCTTTGATGCTCCCCTTACAAGTCCCGCATATAATGGCTCATGGCGAGTGTTCAGCCCACAACGCTCCCCGTTGAGCGGGTCCCGGACCTGTTCCGGGAGAAGTTTGGCCGGCTCCTGGACACCGTCCACGCCAATCGCCCAACCGACGACACCGACATCATCCGCCAGGCCTGGAAGTTCTGCCTCGAGCACCATAACGGCCAGCTCCGCGCCTCCGGCGAGCCCTACGTCCTCCATCCCCTCGAGGTCGCCCTCGTCCTCGCCGAGATGAAGCTCGACTCCACCGCCATCGCCGCCGGTCTCCTCCACGACGCCGTCGAAGACACCCCCGTCACCACCGAGGACATCGTCTCCAAATTCGGCGAGCAGGTCGCCCACATCGTCGAGGGCGTCACCAAAATCGACAAAATCCAGTTCGCCAATCGCGAAGACCGCCAGGCCGAAAACGTCCGCAAGATGCTCCTCGCCATGGTCAGCGATGTGCGCGTTGTCCTCATCAAGCTCGCCGACCGCCTGCACAACATGCGCACCCTTGAGCACCTCCCGCCCGAGCGCCAGCGCTCCATCGCCCGCGAAACCCTCGACATCTACGCGCCTCTCGCCCATCGCCTCGGCATGGGCAAACTCCGCGGCGAGCTCGAAGACCTGGCCTTCCGCTGGGTCGACCCCATCACCTGGGAGCAGCTCCACGAGGCCGTCGAGGCCCGCCGCTCCGAAGGCGAGCAGTTCCTCGCCGGCGTCGAAGGCCTTCTCTCCGAGCGCCTCCACGAGAACAACATCAAAGCCCGCGTCGAATGGCGCATCAAGCGCCTCTACAGCATCCACTCCAAGCTGGTAAAGTCGCAGACCTCCATCGACCAGGTCTACGATCTTCTCGCCCTGCGCGTTGTCACTTCCAGCGTGCAGGATTGCTACGCCGTCTTCGGCATCATCCACAGCATCTGGCGTCCCGTCCCCGGCCGCATCAAGGACTTCATCGCCATGCCTCGCCCCAATTTGTATCAGTCGCTGCACACAACCGTAATGGGCGAGGGCGGCCACCAGTTCGAAGTCCAGATTCGCACCGAGGAAATGCACCGCATCGCGGAAGAAGGCATCGCTGCCCACTGGAAATACAAGTCTGGCGGCTCGCCCGTCAGCGCCCGCGACGAGCAGCGCCTTGCCTGGGTCCGTCAGCTTGTCGAGTGGCAGCGCGACATGACCGACCCCAACGAGTTCCTGTCGACCCTCAAGATCGACCTGTTTCCGGAAGAGGTCTACACCTTCACACCCAAAGGAAAGGTCGTCGTCGTTCCCCGCGACGGCACACCCATCGACTTCGCCTACACCATCCACACCGAAGTCGGGAATACCTGCGTCGGTGCCCGCGTCAACGGTCGCATGGTCCCGCTCCGCACCAAACTCCGCAACGGCGACATCGTCGAGGTCATCACCCAGAACGGCCACACTCCCAGCCGCGACTGGCTCACCTTCGTCAAAAGCCCCCGCGCCCGCAACAAGATCCGCCATTGGCTCAATGAGCATCAGCGCGAGCGCGCCATCGAAATCGGCCGCAAACTCCTCGAACGCGAAGCCCGCAAGTACAAAGTTGGCTTGTCGCAATTTGAAGAGTCGGACTACGCCCGCGTTGCCGCCGATTACAGCGTCGCCACACCTAACGACTTGTGGTCCGCCATCGGCTTTGGCAAGTACTCCGCGCGCCAGGTCCTCAACCGGCTTGCCCCTGGCCTGATCCATCAGCCGCCGGAAGTCGAAGCCACACCCGCCACTCCCGGCGCGGACGCAGTCCGCCGCGTGGCCGCCACCAGCGGCTCCGACTCACTCGTTGTCGAAGGCCAGAACGAGCTCCTCGTCTATCGTGCCCGATGTTGCAATCCTATTCGCGGCGAGGAAATCATCGGCTACGTCACCCGCGGCAAGGGCGTCGCCGTCCACGCACGCAGCTGCTCCAACGTGCAGAACCTTCTTTACGAGGCCGACCGCCGCATCGCCGTCGAGTGGGCCCGCGCCGCAGACGACGCCGCCAGCGCGAAGCAGACCTACCCCGTCCGCTTCACCGTCCATTGCGACGACCGCGCCGGCATGCTCAAGGAACTCACCGCTGTCATCAGCGACGAGAACACCAACATCCGCACCATGGAAACCCATCTCGGCGACGCCGGCGACGCGCAAATCGAATTCGTCATCGACGCTGAAGACGTCCGCCACCTCACCCGCCTCGTCCAGGCGATCCGCCGCCTCCCCGGCGTCCGCGACGTCCAGCGCTCCCAAAAGCTCTAAATCTGCGCCACCGGCGGAATCGCTTCTTCAAGCTGCGGAACGTCAGCCTTTTCTTTCCGCCCCACAATCCAAACCCCCGCCAGCACCAGCGCCCCTCCAACAATTTCCATCGCCGACATCCGCTCCCCAAAAATCAACCAGGCAAACACCGCTGTCATCGGCGCGATGGTCAGCCACAGGATCGACGTCATTGTCGCCGGCAAATGTCCCAGCGCATACGTCAGCCCAAAATACCCGCCCACCTGGCAAAACAGACCCAGTCCCAACAGGGCCCACCATGAACCGGCCTCTGGCACGGCGAGCGAAATATGCGCTCCCACAGCCCAGATCAGAAGCGTCACCGCACTCGCAGTTGTCGACAGTACCAGCAACATTGCTGCATCGACCTTCTCTCGCAGCCGCCCCGTGATCACCAGAAACAGGGCGAAGCAAACCGCTGCCAGCACCGCCAGTCCATCCGCGTGCGAACGAGAAAGAGCATGGCGCAGGTCGCCCGCGACAATCAAACAACTTCCCGCCAGACTGACCAGCAGCGCCGTCCAGAACCGCCCCGACGGCAGCTTCCGCGTCATCATCCAGGTGAAGAGTCCCACAAACAACGGAGCGATGTTGCTCAGAAACGTCGCGTTCCCCGCCGACGTATGCATCACCGCGACGTTCCAGAACCCAACGTCGCCCGCGAAGAACGCGCCTCCGGCAGCCGCGATCCACAACGTCCTGGCCCCCAGGCCCCGCGACGATTTGCGGAAGAAAGGAACCAGCGGCCACAACACCACCGCCGCGATCGCCATGCGATAGAACGCCGAGCTCACCCCCGGCATCCGTGCCCAGCGCACAAAGATCGCCGACCACGAAATCGCCACAACCCCGCCGGCCAGCCCAAACAACGCGGCAAACCTTCGTTCGGTCTGCATGGACCTATCGTATGCGAGTCGCTCGGTGCCGCCGCGCATCAGCCCTAATCTCAAATCTCCAAACTCTAAGCCCTAAACTCTAAACTCTGCCTTACTTCCCGCCCTGCGCCCGCACCACCACCTCGATATTCCCCCGCGTCGCATTCGAATACGGGCACGCCCGATGCGCCGCCGCCACCAGTTCCTCCGCGGCCGCCNNGCCCGCACGCTCACCACGCCCGTCTTCTTCCCTGCCTGCTGCGCTATGTACTCGACCGCACCGCCAAAGCAAGCAGCATATCCCGCGCCAAATAGCTGCTCGGGATTCGTCTTGTCGCCCTTGCCGCCCATCCCCGGCGGCAGCGCCAGATCCAGATCAAGCAATCCGTCCGAGCTGCGCACATGCCCGTGCCGCGCACCTTCCGCCGTCACATCCGCTGTATAAAGAACCTGCATCGCGATCGAAACCCTCCACAGAGATTTTCGCTCATGCAACGCAATGTCGTGTCAAACTACAGCGTCAAATTTCCAACAACGTCTCTCGTCCCTGCACCCAGTACCCTGCTTTACTCAGTCCGAAGCGCCTGCATCGGATCCAGCCGCGAAGCTCGCCACGCCGGCATCAAACACGCCAGCGCCGCAACCACTAACAGCGTCCCTGACACCACCACAAACACTGCAGGATCGTAGGGCCGCGTCCCGAACAGCAGCGACGCGATCAGCCGCGTTACCCCCACGCTCGCTGCCAGTCCCAGCGCCAGGCCCCATAGCGCCGGTCGCAATCCGTCCCGCAGCATCTGCCGCATGATCTGCTCCCGCGGCGCGCCCAGCGCAATGCGAATCCCAATCTCCGTCGTGCGTTGTGCCACCATGAACGACAGCACGCCAAACAACCCCACCATCGCCAGCAGCAGCGATAACACCGCAAACGCCATCAGCAGCGTCGCGTCGAACCGCGCACCCAGCGTCGACTCCCCAAGCACCTGCTCCATCGTCAGCACATTCGCCACCGGTAGCGACGCGTCCAGCCCGGCGATGACTTTCTGAACAGGCAGCGCCAATGCTGAGACCCTGCCCCTGCCCCGCACCACCAGCGCCACACTCCGTTGGTCGCCGCTGTAGAGCGGGTAGTAGATCGCCGGAAATGGATCGAGTGCCAGTTCGTCCCGTGTGTTGCCCACCACGCCCACGATACGCAGACTCTGATCCGGAAAGACCCCGCTCACTTCGATGTGCCGCCCGATCGGATCCTCGTTCGGGAAATATTCACGCACCAGCTCCCGATTCACCACCACCACCTGCGCATGATCCAGCCGCTCACTGGCTTCGAGACTCCGCCCCTCCACCAACGGAATCTGCATCGCCTCGAAGTATCCTGGATCCGCGAAGCGCGTCAGTGCGTCGAGCACCTGCCCGCGCGGCAGGGGCGGGTGCTCCTTGATGATGAAAACATCGTCGCGGTGCCGCCCCTCGCCTGGAACGACGTTTGTCAGGCCTGCCGCCTCCACGCCCGGCAGCGAACGCACGCGACTCAGCAGCTGCTCGAAGAACGCCAGGCGCTGATCGTCCGTACGATAGCCGTTCTTCGGCAGGCTCATCTCCATCGTCAGCACGTTATGCTGCGCAAAACCCAGATCTGCCGCGCGCAGTTGTTGGTAACTCCGCAGCAGCAGCCCCGCACCGATCAGCAATACCACCGTCAGCCCCACTTCGACCGCCAGCAGCACCTGCCGCAGCCGCGCCCGCCCGCGCCCACCGCTGTGCGATCGTCCCGACTCCTGCAGAGTTGTCAGCACCTGCGTGTCGCGTGACGTCAGCGCGGGGATCAAACCGGCGAGTAACCCGCAGCCCAAAATCGCCGCCAGTGCAAACGCAATTACTGCCCAGTCCATGTGAATCCCGTCTGCGCGCGGAATATCGTCGCGCGTGCTGATCAGCCAGCGCAGGATCCCCTCCGCGAACAGCATCCCCAGCACTCCTCCCGCTCCGGCCAGAATCGTGCTCTCCACCACCTGCTCCCGAATCAGTCGCATCCGGCTCCCGCCAAGCGCCATCCGGATCGCCCCCTCCTTGCTGCGCGACGCCGCCCGCGCCACCAGCAGGTTCGCGATGTTCAGGCACGCAATCAACAGCAGGCACCCAGTCGCGCCCAGCAGCGCGTACAGCCCCGTCTTGATTTCGTACGTCTCCGCATCCACCAGCGGCCGCAGATTCACCGCATCATTCACCGGCCCGTCCGGGTGCTCCCGCCGTATCTCCCTCTGCAGCGCGTTCAGCTCGGCGCTGGCCTGCTGCATCGTCACTCCCGGCCGCAGACGTCCCACTACATCGAAATTGTGCGCTTCGAACAGCTGCATCAGAAACGGCGATTTCTCGTGATACAGCGGAGTCCACAGCTGCACTTCGGCATCCGGCCACGTGAACCACGCTGGCAGAATCCCGACCACCGTGTAGGACTTCGCGTCGATCAGAATGTTCCTTCCCACGATGCCAGGATCGCTGCCGAAGCGCCGCTTCCACAGTCCCCACGACAAAACCACCGTCGCATTCGCGCCCGGCTGATCGTCGCTCGAGGTGAATAACCGCCCCAGCGCCGGTCGCACCCCCAGCAACGGGAACAAATTCCAGCTCGCAGTTTCCGCATGGACAACTTCTGGCAGCTGATTGCCGCTGCCCGCCAGGTTGTATTCCATTGAGTCGTCAATGGCCATGCCGGAAAAACTCTGCGCATGCTCCTTCCAGACGCCAAAGCATCCGCCTGCGACGATGTTGTCCTGATAGCTCCCGTCGGATTGCGCCTCGAAGATTCCGACCAGCCTGCCCGCTTCTGCAAACGGCAACGGCCGCAGCAGCACGCTCCGCACCAGCGTAAAGAGAGCCACATTCGCGCCAATGCCCAGCGCCATTACCAGAATCG
>PMAD01000279.1 GCA_003152415.1 Acidobacterium sp. | reverse complement strand
TCCTCGATCAGCCGGTTGTCGACAATATCCTTCCCAAACCCATCCGGTTCCAGATCCCACTGCAACCCGTCAAGCGTCGAGTCAATGTGGCAATTCGAGCACCCGAATTGCCCCTGAAATGCGTATTTCGCCGTATAAAAGGTCTGCTCCCCGCGCCGCAGCGCCGACACCTTCTCCGGCCCCGCTAGCGTCAGCGTCTGAATCACCCGATTCTCCCGCGTGGAGAGTACGCTGATCGTGTCGTCCAGCCGGTTCGCCACATACAACCGCCCGCCATCGCGACTCAGCACCAGCCCTCGCGGATTCTTCCCCACCGCAACCCGCGCCGCCACATAGTTCGCGCTCGCCGATAAGTCCTCCGCGAACGGCTCTGGATGCGCGCGAATGTAACTCAGCATCTTTTTCGCATCGATCACCGTCACGCAGTCCGATCCACCGTGCGTCACATAAATGCGCGACTTATCCGGACTGATCGCTACTCCAAACGGCAGCGCATAATACCGGTCCAGCTCATCCAGCGGAACCTCAACCGACTTATTCCCCACATCCGCGCCAAAAACCGTCAGCGTGTCCACGAACGCCCATCCGTGCTCCACGTGCGCCAGCGGCACAAGGTTCTTCGGATGCAGTTCCGCCGCCACACCCAGCCGCCCATCCCGCGAAATCGCCACATGAAACACCCCGGCAATATCGGGCAGAGTCAGCCGATCCACCACACGCGCCTGCGCTGGATCAATCACTGTAATCTCCGACTTCGGCGCCGTCCTGTGCCGCGTCGCATTTGGATACACATGCGTCGCATACAACCGGCTGCCATCCCCAGCCATCGCCAGATAACTCGCCCCGCGCCCGGCCTCCAGAGTCAGCTTTTCTTCGCCCGTAGCAGCATCCAGAACCGCAATGTCATTCCCGATGCGATCCGCGACGTACAGCGTCTTCCCCGCGCGATCCTCCATCACGCTCGACGGCTCGAACCCCGCCCCCCACGTCGCCTTCACGCCTCCGGACTCTGGATCAATGACGGTGACAGTATCGTCCCAGGAATTCGCCACAAACAGCCGCTTGCCATCGGCCGAAAAAGAAAATCCCCGTGGGAGGTGCCCCACCGGAATCGTCCTCAGCACCGCGCCCGTCGCCGCATTCAGCACCCTCACCTCATCCGAACCCTGGCACAGCACATACAGCCGCGTCCCGTCCGGCGACACCAGCAGTTCCAGCGGTGAAGCATAGCGTTCTTCCGGCGTTGGCGCTGGCTGCGCATATACCTTCGTCATCCCCCGCTGCCAAAGAAGCCCCAGGCACAAACCAGCCGCGCAAACCACACTCGACGTCAGAAGCCTCTTCACTGTGGCTCCTCCACCGTCAACACGCGATCGACGCCCACACCTTCCAGCGTCTGCTTCCGCCCGCTCGGCCAGTGCACCACGACTTTGTCGACCTTCGTCGTCGCCCCCAGCCCAAAATGCAGCCGCCCGTCATCCTGCGACAAATACCCCGACGAAGCCACGCGCTCCGCTACTTGTTCGCGCCCACCGGCCCACACCTCCACGCGCGCGCCAATCCCGTCGCGATTGCTCCCTGTGCCTCCCTTGTTGGTCCCCGCGCCCTGCAGCCGGATTGCAATCCAGTGCCCCGTTCCGCTCGACACATTCCGAAGCAGCGTCCCCTTTGCGCCCAGGTTCACGACAAACGCATCCACCTTCCCTTCGTTGTCGTAATCCGCAAAGCACGCCCCCCGCGCCACAGTTTTTGTGCTCAGCACCGCACCGGCAGTCTGTGAAACATCCTCGAACCGCCCCTCTCCCAGACCGCGAAACACGGAGTGCTCCTGCGTGATCATCTGAATCAGCCCACCGTGGAACACCATGATGTCCAGCCACCCGTCGTTGTCGAAGTCGTAGACGCCCGTCCCCCAGCTCACGTACTGCGCATTCGCCTGCGACAGCCCTGACGCAATCCCGATATCGTCGAACCCGCCCTTGCCGTTGTTCTTCATCAGCCGGTTGTAGTGCGCGTCGCTCACCCACAAATCCAGCAGCCCGCTCCCGGTGATATCCGCAAACACCGGCCCCATCGACGACGTCGCTTCGCCGTTCTGTCCATACGCCACACCCGCATCGCCGGCAATCTCTTCAAAAGTCCCGTCATGCTTGTTATGGAAGAGGAAATTCTCCGTCCGGTCGTTCGCCACATAGATATCCGGCCACCCATCGCCGTCGAAGTCCGCGGCTGTCACCCCCATCGCCCGCCCGATGTAGGCGCCGATCCCCGACTTGCCCGTCACATCGGTGAATGTCCCATCGCAGTTATTGTGGAATAACTTGTTTGCTTCTCCCTCGTAGTCCAGTGGTCCTGGATAGTTATCCGCCGCGTAATAATTCCGATACTTTGGATCGAACTTCACATACCGCCCGACAAACAAATCCACGCAGCCATCGCGGTCATAATCCAGCCACGTCGAACTGATCGCCCACCCATCCACCTTGATCCCGGCCTTCGCCGTCACATCGGTAAACGTCCCGTCCCCGTTGTTGTGGTACAGAACCACCTTCCCGTACCCCGTCACCAGCAGATCCTCGTACCCATCGTTGTCGTAGTCCGCCGCCGTCACCGCCACGGCATACATATCCGGATCGAGTCCCGCCTTCTCCGTCACATCGGTGAACGTCCCATCGCCGTTGTTGCGATACAGATGGTTGTGCGGTGGAGGCTGCGGTTTGTCCTTCAGCGGATACGGGTGCATCGAATCGTCCAGCGGACGCCCGCTCAGCACATACAGGTCCGGCAGACCATCGTTGTTGTAGTCGAACCACACGCACCCCGAACCCGTGCCCTCCAGCAGCGACCCCAGCTTCGCTGCCCCAAAGCTGTGCGTGAAGTCGATGCCCGCCTTCGCCGTCGCATCCTCAAACCGGATCGCCGACCTGGCCTCCGGCGTCTGCGACGCGCGCAACTTCTGAGAAACTCGGACCGGATGCCCAGGCGGCGCCGCCTGCCCCATCGCAGCGGAAGCCAAACCCGCAATTAGTAACAGCCGCAGCTGCATCTCAGTGGCCTCCCGCCCTGGCCGCACTCGCCGTGCCCATCAGCGCCACAGGCGTCGTCGTCCGCAGCAGCACTTCCGGTACGCGATTCTCCGGCGCGCGTTCCGGCCCCGTATGACAGCCAACACAAATGCGCTGCTCGCCGCGCCGCACCCAGAACCATCCCTGCTCCTGGCGTAGCGTCCTGCCTTCCGCGTCCAGCAAAATAAACCGCAGCGGCTCGTCTCCCGTCGCCTGCACAAAGAATGATCCGTCCGTCTCCACCGGCGCGGTCCCCAGCGAAATCACCAGTCCGGACCCGTCCATCGTCTCCGCCCGCACCGCGACCGGCGTGCCCGCAACCGCCCCGCTCCGCGACTGCCGCGCATCCAGCGCCAGCAAATTCCCGAACGCCCAGTCGTGCAGNNCCTGCGCACCGAAACCAGCCACTGCCCGCCCGGCATCTCGGCAACATCGCCTGCATAATCGCCCGCCGGAGCCGCGACCGTGGCTTCCCCCGCCAGCGCCGAGCTAAACCGCGCCAGCTTCTCCCCATGCGTGAACACAATGTCCCCGGACACCATTTGCCGCCCATGCTCCCGAGCCGCACCGTGATCGCAGCGCACGCTCTCCACGCCGCTGCCATCCGCGTAAACCAGGAACATCTCGGGCGTCGCGCCCGCGCCCAGCGG
>PMAD01000289.1 GCA_003152415.1 Acidobacterium sp. | reverse complement strand
AAGTATTACCACGACATCGAGGGCTATAACGGCCGACTCGATTCGATTCAGGCCGGACTGCTGCACGTGAAGCTGGCGCATTTGGCCAACTGGAACACGCAGCGCCGCGACCGAGCCGCCGAGTATGACCGGCTGCTGGCAGGGAACGACGCCGTGACCTGTCCGTACGAGCCTTCCTGGTCTCGCGCNNCGACGACCGCGACGGCATGATGCGCCACCTGAAAGAAGCAGGGATCGGTACTGGTATTCACTATCCTGTGCCTCTACACCTTCAGAAAGCGTACGCGCACATGAATTACAGCCCGCAGGACTTTCCTGTGGCCACTCGCGTTGCAGACAGAATCGTCTCTCTGCCCATGTTCCCGCAACTAAGGGCCGATCAGCAGGCGCGCGTCGCCGACGAGATCTATGCGTTCACGTCCAAAACCGCCGGCAGCNNGCGAAGCTTCAGAAAAGGCAGTCCTGTCCTAGGGCGAAGCGGTCCTGCTTTGCCACGTCGTCGCTCCTGACCTGGCATTCTCTGCTTTGTGCTCCTGCATCGGTCCCCGTCCCGCAAATCTCAGCGTACGAAATACTGAGTGAGGTTCACTCGTGTTGAAGCCCCCTGTCTATGTGCTTATCAGTCCGGCGCGCAACGAGGCGCGATCCATCGAGCTGACCATCAAGTCGGTCGTGGCGCAAACCGTGCGCCCGCTGAAGTGGGTGATCGTCANNGGAACGGCGGGAGCGCAATTTTGCCGGCAAGGTGGGAGCCTTCCGCGCCGGTCTGGCTCGTGTTCAGAATTTGCCTTACGAAGTGGTGGGCAGCCTGGACGCGGACATTACCTTCGATGAAGACTATTTTGAGTTTCTGCTCGGTAAACTCGCCGCCGATCCAGCGCTCGGATTAGTGGGGACGCCGTTTCGTGAGTTATCGGGCGAGGTCTACGACTACCGCTTTGTGAGCATTGAACACGTCTCGGGAGCCTGTCAGATCTTCCGCCGCGAATGCTTCCAGGCCATCGGCGGTTATGTTCCGGTCAAAGGCGGCGGCATCGATCACATCGCGGTGATCTCCGCCAGAATGAAAGGCTGGAAGACGCGGACCTTTACCGAGAAGAGCTGTCTGCATCATCGGGACATGGGCACGGCACAGCGTGGGCCAGTAGCGGCGCGGTTCAGGCTTGGCGCCAAGGACTATGCGATCGGTAATCACCCGCTTTGGGAAATATTCCGCAGCCTCTATCAGATGAGCCGGAAGCCTTTCGTGGTGGGAGGGCTCGCGCTGGGATCTGGGTATTTCTGGGCTCTCGTGCGTCGCAGGGAAAGGCCGGTCACGGCGGAGTTCATCGCATTTCATCGTGGCGAACAGATGCACCGGCTCAAAAGGTTCTTCCGCCGCTCCGAGAAGAAGCCCGCGCAGCCGGCGCCGCCGCGCGACAATGGATCGGAATCGATGCGGCACTCGGAAAGCGTCTAATGCAGGCTGTGGTTCACGAAGTGACGTTGCATGATCCTCCGACGCGCGCCGCGGAGAAGGCCAGGGACGCGGTCGTGACTATCAACGCCGACGATTGGGGACGCGACAAAGACGTAACCGATCGTTCGTTCGAATGTGTGGCGCAGGGCGTTCTTTCGTCGGTCAGCGCCATGGTCTTCATGGAGGATTCGGAGCGAGCCGCCGCACTTGCACGGCAGCACAGCGTTGACGCCGGTCTTCATCTGAACCTGACGACACCTTTCTCAGGTGCGAATTGCAGCCCACGGTTGAAGGAGCATCAGCAGAAGATCACTCGCTTCCTGCGATTTTCACGTTTGTGCCCCGCGATTTATCATCCGGGACTTTCCGGCTCCTTTGAATACATTGTGAAAGCGCAGATCGAGGAGTACGAGCGGCTCTATGGCGTTTTGCCGGGCCGCGTCGATGGCCACCACCATATGCATTTGTGCGCCAACGTGCAGGTTCAGAAGCTATTGCCTGCCGGGACCATTGCCCGAAGAAACTTCTCATTCGCGTCCGGTGAAAAAGGTGCCTTGAATCGCCGCTATCGCCGCTGGCAGGACAGCCGCCTTGCGAAACGCCATCGCTTGACGGATTTCTTTTTTGCACTGCCCCCGATGGATCCGCCGGGGCGGCTGGAGAAGATCTTCGACCTTGCCAGCCGATGCAGCGTTGAAGTGGAGACGCATCCCGTGAACGCAGACGAGTACCAGTTCCTGACCGGCGGCGAACTGATGCGCCGCGTTGGCGATGTCAAAATCGCGCGAGGCTACGCGCTATGAGCGCGACGGCGGGAACGACAGCAATGATCGAGACGAGTAAGCCTGCGGACCCCCAGGTTGCCCACATTTCTGTCTGTGTCTGCACCTACAAGCGGGCGGTTTTGCTGAGGCGGCTTCTCGATGAGCTGAGTCGGCAGGAGACGGGCGGTTTGTTCACTTACTCCGTCGTCATCGCCGACAACGACGAGGGGAAATCAGCAGAACCAGTCGCCGATGCGGCTTGCTCGGAGCTGGGAATGGCCATCAAATATTGTATGGAGCCAAGGCAGAACATCGCGCTGGCTCGTAACAAAGTCGTCGAGAACGCGGATGGGGACTACCTGGCGTTCATCGACGATGATGAGTTCCCCTGCCGCGAATGGCTTCTGACTCTGTTCAAAACATGCAGGGAACACAAGGTCGACGGAGTCCTTGGGCCGGTGCTTCGCCATTTCGATCAGACTCCTCCAAGATGGCTCGAGAAGAGCAACTTCTATGTGCGGCGCGTGAACCCGACGGGCATGCGGGTCGAATGGCTGGAAGCGCGCACCGGCAACGTGCTGCTGAAAAGGGAATTGGTCGCCGGTGATCCGGCGCCGTTTCGGCCCGAATTCCGCGCTGGAGAAGATCAGGATTTCTTCCGGAGAAAGATCGGAGAGGGACGCAAATTCATCTGGTGCGCTGAGGCCGAGGCGTTTGAGACGGTTCCCCCCGCGCGCTGGAACAAAAAGTATTTGCTGCGCAAAGCACTGCTGCGCGGGGCAACCGCTGGGCTGCACACGAACGCAGTCGGAGTGGTCAAGTCTGTGGTCGCGATTCCGCTGTATGCGCTGGGGCTGCCGTTCGCGCTCGTCGCCGGCCAGCAGTACTTCATGACCCTTCTGGTCAAGATCTGCGATCACCTGGGCAAGCTGCTCATTCTGGTTGGCATTAACCCGGTCCGCGAGGAGTACGTTCTAGATCCACCCAGTTAGGTCGGGCGCCCATCACAGCAGGCAAGGATTTCCAGGGGCAACAGTTCTTCCATACGGAGAGGTCGCCGTCGGCAAGGCAGCGGCCAGTCTATCGGCTGCGGTGGGCAACCACCCGGGGGTTCGAATCCCTTCCCTCTCCGCCACATTTCTTACCGGTTGTCGTACGCGGCAGCCTGCAGGTAGCTCAGTCATGATGGATGTAGGCGGGACCGGGATTCAAATTCGCGGTTCACTGGTGAAGATTGCGCGTCTTGATGGCGAGAAATTCCTTTTCGCGAATGATCCGGAGGCGATCATTACTGCGCTTCGGAAGTCGAAGAGCCGCGTCGACCTGTTTACTTTCATCCAGAAAGTTTCCGAGACTACGCCGAAGTACAGCTATCCCATGGAGTGGGATAACCTGGCGGTGCTGCCGATATCGACCTTCGATCACTGGTGGAACCAGCAGCTTGGCTTCAAAGCGCGCAACAAGGCCAAGCAGGCCGAGAAGAAGGGCATAGTCCTCCGCGAAGTACCCTTCAGCGATGAGCTGGTCAGGGGCATCTGGGAAATCTACAACGAGACTCCGATCCGCCAGGGCAGAAAGTTCCCCCATTATGGGAAGGATCTGGAGACGGTTTACAAAGAGGAAGCAACCTATCTCGACCGCAGCATTTTTGTCGGTGCCTGGCTCGGCGATAAGCTGGTCGGCTTTATCAAGTTACTCTGGGATTACGACGGCTCGCAGGCAGGATTGCTGAATATTGTTTCTCTCATCGAGCAGCGCGACAAGGCGCCGACCAATGCTCTGGTCGCGCACGCGGTGCGCGCCTGTGCCGAGCGCAAGACTCCTTATCTGGTCTATTCGAATTTCGCTTATGGCAAGAGAACTAGTGACTCGCTGAGCGACTTCAAGGAGCGCAACGCGTTTCAGCGCGTCAATCTGCCCCGCTACTATGTTCCCCTGACGCCCGTCGGCTCGATCGCGCTGAAGCTCGGGCTGCACAAGAAGCTCGCCGAGCACATTCCTGAATGGATGATCCTGAGGCTGCGGGAAATCCGTAAATCATGGCTCGGCCGGAACATGCAGTCCGCTCCGGAAAGCACCTAGAGCCATTGCCTAGGACGCAGCAGACAGAAGAGGCAGACGGGTCAGGAAATGCCAGGCATTGTTGGTCTGATTACAAAGATTGGGCGTGAGNNCAGTTGCGGCAGATGGTCGAGGCACTCCGCCACGAAGCGTTTTACGACACCGGCACGTGGATCGATGAGGCGGCCGGCGTCTACGTTGGCTGGATCGGCAAAAAGGATATCTTTCCCGGCGGGCGTCCGCTCCAAGGCGAGCGCGGCGACAAAGTGCT
>PMAD01000187.1:11080-38811 GCA_003152415.1 Acidobacterium sp. | reverse complement strand
GTACTGCCCTGGGGCATTTTGAAAAAGTACAGTTTCTCCGTTCCATTGTGGGCGCTGGTGGTCTGGTTTTCGAATGCCCCCCACGCTGCCCCTAGTACCAAAATGCACTAACCAGCACTGAGCGAACCAAATCCCCACCCCCAAAAAAATGCAACGGCCAGGTTCACTCCACAGCAAGAAGCAAACTCTCCTTGTCATCCCATCGTCAATACGACTTGGTCTTGTGTTCACTCGAAAGTACTGCCCTGGGGCATTTTGAGAAATGCACAGTTTCAACTCCGCCTTCTGCCTTTTTTCCGCAAGCTCTTCACCCGTGCCGTTAGCGCAAACTGACTCGGGCGCTACAGCCACTGCGAAGTTTTGAAAGAGCACGGCTTTCGGGTCCGAGGCCCGTTCTAGTCAAAAAACGCCGGCAATTCCGGCACCAAAGAACCCGGTGCTCCGGAGTGGAACTTCCCGGCCCTGCGGTCAAGCATTCAAAACGTGGCCAGTCGAGACCTGTTGCTCATAAGCCGACATCTCAATACGAATCTGCCCTCAACAAATGCCCCGGCGATTCTTCATCAGCTGACACGACGGCCAGGACGACCAGTCATCACGCATTGCGTGAACCGAATAAGGCAGCCAGCTCTATTTCCAGTTCCCCATCAGCACAAACGGCGCCCAGTAGTAGGGATGCGCGTATGTCGCAGGAGGCTTGTCGCCGGTGTTTTCCGCCTCGACCCCTCTGTTACCCCCGTCGCCTCCTGCTCTCGCCTTGCCGAGCAGCAAATCGAGCTGCGCCTGACGCAGCGCTTCCACCTTGGTCACCCTGCCCGCGCCCTCTGCCCACCGCTGGTAAAAGTCGCCCATCAGCTGGCCCGTGCTTGCGTCGTTCACCGACCACAACGACGAAATGACCGCCCTGGCGCCCTTAGATTCCGCCGTCATGCCCAGCCCGTCCACTTCTCTCCCGTTGCTTGCGTTTCCACTCATCCCCGTCTCGCAGGCAGAAAGGGTCAGCAGCGCGGTTTCGGAAAGCGACAGGTTCACGTCGTGGTGAAAGTCCTCCACAGTCAAATGATCGGCCGAGCCGCCCTTGTCGTTGGCCGCCAGCAGTAGATAACTCTTGTCCGCTTCCCCTGGGTTGTAAACGAAATGGCTTGCAATATGCACCACCGTGGGCTGCGCGCCCAACTGGTTTTCCATCGCCTTTTTGGTAAATTGCCCATTCAGCAGGATCGTCCCCGTCAGCGCCCCATTCGCCCCCTGCACTTTCGCGTCCTTCACTACGTCATCCAGCTCGCCCACCACCGCCGGCAGCGCGGGCAATCCCTCCTCATACTTCTCCGAAATCCCCATTGCCACGGTAGTGATGTTGCTCATATCCGGCGCCTCGGCCAGGTGCGCAATGCTCACGGGAGAAATCGTCGCGGTGTTGTAATTTTCCACCACGTACTGCTTCCCGTCGTACAGCGCGGCTATCGGCACGTAGCGCAACGTCCCATCCAGCGACCAGACCAGCGTCTTCGCCTCGGCCTGGTCCAGATCCGCCTTCACCGGCCCAATCAGGATCTGGTACATCTCCTGCGCCAAAGGCCTGGGATCCTGCCGTGGATGACGCAACACCTCCTGAAACGCCGCGATTTTCCTGTTCAGGTCGGCTTCCGTAATCACAGATTCGCGTACCACCGCGGGTACGTCCGCCGATCCGGTAATCACGATGATGCTGGTTCGATCCGCGCCTACCAGCGTATAGAGCGCCACCGTATGCGGCATCTTCGCAAGAATCTGCTTCAGGCTGCTGACGTTTCCCTTGACATCGCCCACCTGATCGTTTGCGCTGTTTGTTTTGCCGAACAGAACATAAAGCCGGGAGTAAAAATCGTCCAACCCCGTGCCTGCCTTCGAGAGCTGGGCCGATAACTCCTCCAACTGCTTGTCCTGCTCAGGCGTGCGCGACGTGTTCTTCTTTAACTGCGCCCACTGCTCGCCCATCGAAACAAGCGCCGCTGTGGACTTCTTATATTCCTCCTCCGCCTCGCGCTCCGCGGGAGTCAGCGTCAGCGGGCTCAGCGTGTCAGTCGCCTCCCCTCGTACGAAGTCCGAGTACTCCTGCTGCTTCACCAGATCCAGCACCTGCTCGGCCTCCGGCAATCGCCCCTGTTCAATCAGCAGGTTTGCCAGACCGCGGTAGAAGCCAACCTTTGAAACCAGAAAGCTCTTCTGCAGATCCTCGTCCAGTCCCTGGATATTGCCTCGAACCTGTTGCAACAGGTTGATCGCCTGCTTGCCGTAGAAAATGGCAAGACCCGGCTGAGACGGCTTTTGATTCCACATCAGCTGGATAAGGGTCTGCGATTCAAGAATTGGATCGGCGACGAAGGCAGCCAGCGCGAGCGCCTCGTTGTAGCAGTCCATCGCGTTCTGCCGATCCCCCAGCCTGGTGTAGATGCCGCCCAGGTTTTTCAGCGTGTTCGCCTCACCGCGGGGGTAATTCATTTTGCGAAAGATCGGCATTGCCTGGCGGTAATAATCCAGCGCTTTCTGGTTGTCCCCGAGAGCGTCGTAGATTCCGCCGATGTTGTTCAGGGCCTTAGCCTGTCCGAGACCAAAATTCAATTGGCGAAAGATTGCGAGTTCCTGATTGTAATAATCCAGCGCTTTCTGCTTGTCCCCGAGATTGAAGTAGACCATGCCAAGGTTGTTCAACCCCCAGCCTACGCTGTAACGGTTATTCAACTGGCGAAAGATTTCGAGTGCCCGGTTTTGATAATCGAGTGCTCTCTCCGTGTTCCCGAGATCGAGGTAGACCAGGCCGATGCCATTCAGCGTGTCGGCCTCGCCGCCCCGTTCCTTAAGTTCAACTTGAATAGGCAGAGCCTGGTTCAAAGACTCGAGCGCTTTTTGCTTCTCCCCAAGAGCGGAATAGACCTCCCCGATGCCGCTCAGCATCGCGGCCTCGCCACCACGGTTGCCCGCATCTCTCGTGATCTGCAGGGCCTGGCTGTAGTACTCCAGCGCCTTCCGCCTTTCCCCAAGATCGACATAGGCTTGTCCGATGGAACCCAGGGTGTTGGCTTCGCCAGCGCGGTTGCCCATCTGGCGAAAAATCGCCAGGCCCTGATTGTAGTAATCCAGTTCCTTCTCCCTCTCCCCCAGATTGGACCAGGCATCGCCGATGCTGATCAGGAGCCCGGCCTCGCGCGCGCCGTCATGCAATTCTTTTGCGATTGGCAGGGCCTGCTCGTAGCAATCGAGCGCCTTCTGCGTCTCCCCAAGAGCAAAGTAGGCAAAGCCCATGTTGTTCAGCGTCAGGGCTTCGAAAACACGCTCGCCTGCTTTTCGTTCAATCGTCAGCGCCTGGTTGAAATGCTCCAGCGCCTCCTGCTTCTCTCCCAGATTGGAATGGACGTTGCCGATCCCGATCTGCGCAGCGGCCTGGTCATGTTCGTCTCCTGAAGCCGTGGCGATATCCAGCGCCTGCTGAAAGGGCTCCAAAGCCTTCTGTTCCTGCAACTGGCCGCGGTAGCATCTCGCGATGCCGATCAGCGCCTCCGCCTGCTCGATCTCATCGTTCGCGGAGCGGGCCAGCGCCAGAGCCTGGTTGTAGTTGTCCATTGCCTTCGGAAAATCTGAAACCGCACGGTATATATCGCCTATTTGGCTGAGGGTCTTTGCCTCGGCCTTTGCATCGCCGGATGCATGTGCCGCTTTCTGTGCGTCTGCGAGCTTATCCAACCTAGCCTGCACCACGGGCGTCAGCGGCGCCCTTGCCGCCGGAGCATCCTGCGCTGGAGAGGGCTGCGGAGGCGCTGGCGACTGCGCGACTGCGCGCCAGCCGGGGCCGTCTGGCCTGCCAGTGCAATGGGAATAACCAGGCAGCCAGCCAGAACCACCAGGAAACCAGCAATAGACGGTCGGGAGTTGGCGCAGGCGATGGGCGTACCTCCGTTACAGCAAGGCCGGAGAGGCGAGCGAGTGGACAAAGCTTATAACAGGCCAACGAGAGGAATCCACTCGAAAATCAGTGGCTTCATAGCGGCTGGAATCACTGACCGGAACGATCCGAATCAGGTGGCCTCCCGCAAATCAGACCCCCCCGGCGTATCCCCTTCCCCCAATTCCTCCGAAACCGCAACCCCGCCAACCCGTTATCCTAGGAACGACCATGCCCACCACCACTGATTTCTCCAACTCCGATCTCTCCAACTCCCGCATCGCCGTCCTCGGCGCCGGCAAAATGGGCGGCATCCTGCTTCAGGCTTTCCTCAAGCAGCAGATCCTCTCCCCCGACCGCCTCTTCGCGACTGTCGCCCACGCCGAACGCGCCGCCGCCCTCTCCTCGCAGTGGGGCATCGAAGTCTCCACCGACAATGTCGCCATAGCCGGCAAAGCCGACGTCATCCTCATCGGCGTCAAACCCTTCCAGGTCCCCGCGCTCATCGAGGAAATCCGCCCCGCCCTCACTTCCGACAAACTCCTCATCTCCTTCGCCGCCTCCGTCCGCACCGAGGCCATCGAGAAAACCGCCGTCGAAGAAGTCCCCGTAGTCCGCGCCATGCCCAACACCCCTTCAATGCTCGGCGCAGGCATCTCCGCCCTCTGCCGCGGACGCTTCGTCCAGCCCCAGCACATGGCCCTCGCCGAAAGCCTCTTCGCAGCCGTCGGCCGCACCGTCATCGTCGACGAGAAACACATGGACGCCGTCACCGGCCTCTCCGCCAGCGGCCCCGCCTTCATCTACATCATTCTCGAATCCCTCGCCGAAGCCGGCGTCAAGGTCGGCCTGCCCCGCGACATCGCGACCCTCCTCGCCGCCCAAACCACCTTCGGCGCTGCCAAAATGGTCCTCGAAACCGGCTACCATCCCGCCCTTCTCAAGGACGCGGTCACCACCCCCGCCGGCTGCACCATCGACGGCATCCTTGAACTAGAAGAAGGCGGCCTGCGCGTCACCCTCATCAAAGCCGTCATGCGCGCAACCCAGCGCGCCAAGGAATTAGCCGCTGGGTGACCGAGGTAACCTTAGAGCGCGTTAAATGTTGAGGCTAATTTGCGGATTTGCCAAGAATTTTGGTACACTTTCGGCATAGAAGTGTAGCTTGGTTGGTGTCAAGCCTCTGGGCGCATTCTCACAAAACACACCGCACCATCTTTCCACAAAACCTCTTCTTGTTGACACAAAAGGCCCCCGCCTATGGTGGGGGCCAACGACGTTATGGACGCTGATCGCTACGAATCGCTTTTCACGAAGGGTAAGGAACAGGACCGCAGAACCGCGTTCGCGCATTTCCACCCCGCTAAAGATCCTTTGACTGGGGAACTCGATTTCGATGCGCCTTTTGTGGCGATCGCCGAGAAGACTTTAGAGGGAAAGGATGCTTGGTATTTCACTCAGGCGAAATTCGAAAATCGATATCGGAGCAAGCCACCCAAGCTCCGCAATTACCTGCAATATACCTTTAGCCGTCTTAAGGACCTGGAGCATCAAGAGGCCGGTGTCTACTTCATCGAAAGCGATGATCGAAATTGGGTCTGTTTTAATTCCGGCTTGCAGGACAGGCACTCAGCGGATCTGTGCTGCATCTTCGAAAAGTACCAAGGGGCAAACACCGCGCCCGTTTCCGATTGGGTATATAAGGGGACAGAAACCGGTAGGACACAAGTATTTCGATTGCATTTCGGCCTGAGGCTCCCAAAGCTCGCATGGTTCTCCAACGATAGTCGTGACTACTATTCGATACGAATTACAGCCTGGACACGGAAGTGTTTGACCACATGTTTGATCGGGCAAAGGAGCGTGCCGGTTTTCCTCCGGATGCGACAGACGAATCTGTGAGGAACTATCTCCGAGGTGCCCTCGAAAACCTCCTCTCGAAAATCCGTCGCAATTACAAGACTGCTATACCTGTTTACTACGCGGGGGAAGGGCGGATGCAACTTCTCCTCCCATTCCACTCTTCCAACGGGACCGACATATCTTGCTTTCTTGTCGAGCGGGACGACGCTAATCGGTGCTACTCAATCAAGACAATTTTGGATATGGATCAAGCGTATTTCAACGCTCGTCTAATAACGCGACCGGACAAGGAATGGCTTAACCCTTAACGTTTTTTTTCGTTACTTTTCCATCCATTCGCAGTCTCTAGTGAAATGACCCCAGAGAGCGCGGTCTGCCCAGCGGCCGCTCCCATCATCGACACGTCGCCAGCTGTTCCAGCCCGCTCCGCCCATTTGCGCCTCGTTCCGGCAAGCGGGGCCGCACCTGTCACTCTGACTACGCCCGTCGCGGCCGCCCCCGTAGCCAACTGCCTCTTCCTGCTCTCCGAGTTCCTGCTCCTCTTCGTCGGACTCCCCCTCGCCCTCTTTTTCCGTCTCGCCAGCAGGCTTCCCCCGCTCCCCGTACTCTGGGTCGCCTCCGTCTACTGCCTCGTCATCCTCTGGCGCGATCCCACCTTCGACCGCCGCCAGCTATGGAACTCCGCCCCCCTCGCGCGGCAGATCCCACAAGTGCTCGCGCTGTTCGCTGCCGGCGTCATCGTCGTCACCGCGCTGGTTCATCAATACGCTCCCAGCCTCTTTCTGGTCCTGCCGCGCACCCAGCCGCGTTTGTGGGCGTTCATCATGGTCGGCTATCCGCTGTTCTCCGTTTATCCGTAAGGACTCATCTATCGCGCCTTCCTGTTTCATCGCTACCGCCCCCTTCTCGATCCCTTCGAGCCCCTCGTTCGCTCCTGGCTCATGATCTTCGCCAGCACCGCTACCTTCGCTCTCATGCACATCCTTTTTCACAACTGGATCGCCGTCGCCCTTACGTTCCCAGGCGGAATCATCTTTGCCCTCCGTTACTGCAACACCCGCTCGCTCTGCATCTCTTCAATCGAGCACGCCCTCTACGGCTGCTTCCTCTTCACCATCGGATTGGTCCAGTTCTTCTACGTCAGCGTCGTGTGACCGTTTCTCGGCTCCGCGCTCACCCTTGTGATCCCGATCTATTTTTCAATTGAATCTCCTCACCCACCCTGCGAGAATCCCGACGTGCAAGCGGAGTCGCAAATCGGTGCCCCCAATGTTCCGAGATTGCGCTTAGCTCGCATCGGAGATCGAGTGGCCGCAGCGATACTGGACGGCATCCTCCTTTTTCCATTCTTCTGGCTTGCAGTGAGTTGCGTCGGCGTTTGGCTCGGCTTGTACGACAACGGAAACACCTCTCTCAATGGAGGGCCAGCCATCCTTGCAATGGGGCTGTTCACCCTCTTGTTCCTTGCCTTTTACGTGGTCTCCGAAGCATGGTTCCACGGGACATTTGGCAAGCACATCATGGGCGTCGAAGTGTTCTCCACCTTGAGAACGCCGATAACCATGTCGCAGTCCATCATCCGCAATCTGTTGCGGCTCGTCGACGCCATTGGCCTGTACCTCGTCGGATTCATTGTCGCCGTGTCCTCAAAACAAAATCAGCGACTCGGAGATATTGCGGCTCAAACGATAGTCTGCGAAAGAGAAACAAGCAGACGTGGTCGTGCTCTACTCTGGGCAGGATCTTTCCTCGCCTTCGGGATAATCGCCGATTGCTTATTCGTCCACTTCGCGGGGCGCTTCAACAAGTGAGACCACACGGGCCAGTTCTTCTACGTCAGCGTGCTTTTGGGGGAACCAACCACCCGCAAACTCCCCGCCGCTTCGCCAACGACGCCGCTTAACGCGTGACCACCACGAGAACTTTAGTGACCCCAGTGTGACGAAGGTTTCTTGCGACCCGACTCCGCGCGTCGCAAAATAGCCTCCGTGCTACTCAAATTTCGCGTCAACCTTATGGAATCGACAGTGCAGGCCCTCGACCGCATCGCCGATCGAGCTGCCACTCGGCGCAAAACTGCGCCCGCCCCGCACCTCAAAACCGGCATTGAAGGCGAGCGCGTCGCGTTTTTCTGGCTCATGCGCCGCGGCTATGTCGTAGTCGCCCGAGACTGGCATTCTTCCCGCGCGCCCGGCGACCTCGACCTGATTGCATGGCAGGGGCAGACGCTCTGCTTTGTCGAGGTGAAAACGAGAACCACACGTGCCGTAGCCCCCGCCCAGATGGCCGTCGATTATCGAAAGCGCCGCGTGCTGCGGAGGCTGGCTCGCCATTACATGCGGCAGCTGCCAAACCGCGAGGTGGACACGCGCTTCGACATCTTGTCGATTTATTTCGAGAGAGACAAGCCAACCGACTTCGAGCACTTCCCCGCCGCCTTCAGCTGGGCCGAAGTGGAACAACGTTAGAGGACGCGCGAGTCTGCAGGAGCTTGATGCCGCAGAATTGTTCTCGTCCAAAAGGCCCCGTAATCGCGCTTAGCGGCCCGTCGGCGTCCGCGAGAAGTGATGATCCACTGGGCGCCCCAAAATCGTGGCCGCCGCGCCATTACTTTCGTTTGCGGTGCACGCTGTTTTCCCTTGCAATGCCTCACGCCGGCCCTCAAACTAAGAAGGAAGCGTGAATCAGGTAGGACTCGCCAACGCGAGTCTTTTTTGTTCCAGCCTCGTTCCGCCTGATGCGCCTCTGGCGTGGGGGTGGAAGTTGGCCCCAGGGCCAGCTGCACCAGTATCAGGCGCAGCCCAGATCTTTCTAACATCGAGGAGCGTCGGTTCACACCGATCATGCCGGAAGCAGACCGATTGCACCGCGTTCGGCAACCTGCAACCTGCAGCCCGTACCCTGATTCCGAATCTCCGCAGTCGCCATTGATTCACTCGCAAGCGCGAATGAATCACTCGCACACGTCACCCATCAATCGCACTCGCCAATGAGTCAATCGCGAGTGTGAAGCAACTGTCCTGGATCGAAGCGGGTAGCCTGTTGACACGCGTGAATGCATCAATCGCACGCATGAATGACGCACTCGCGCTCGCCACCTAACTGACTTGGCTTCCATCACCTGGACCTGCTAACGAATTCGCCAAGTCGCTAAGTTGCTGAAAACAAATCACCATCAAATTTCAAACTCTCGTCGAATCGCGATCAAGGCAGCGAAAACGCGATGAACATACCGCCAGTTGGAGATTTAGGATCGCGCCCGCCGCTGGCAGCAATGACGATAAATTGCTTCCCATCGATGGAATAGGTAGCGGGCGTGGCCAGACCCGCGAACGGGAGTTCGGTCTCCCAAAGCACCCGACCTGTGTGACTGTCAAAGGCGCGAAATCTGTGGTCGTAAACGGTAGCCGCGATGAAAACAAGGCCGCCTGCGGTAACGATGGGGCCGCCATAGTTTTCAGAGCCGGTGTCTCGCAGACCGTTAGCAGCCAGTGCCGGATATTCGCCGAGAGGGATCTTCCAGAGATATTCGCCGGTGTTGAGGTCGATCGCGCTGAGGGTTCCCCAAGGCGGAGCAATGGCGGGATACCCATCAGGATCGAGGAATTTGCGGTAT
This sequence comes from Acidobacterium sp., assembly GCA_003152415.1. Classification (GTDB taxonomy): domain Bacteria; phylum Acidobacteriota; class Terriglobia; order Terriglobales; family Acidobacteriaceae; genus Palsa-343. Next base: position 29,413 of record PMAD01000187.1, on the reverse strand, counting down.
CCCGTGAATCCGTACTGGATCTCCGGGCCGCCGGGCATCGTGCCAGCCGCGTGTTCTGAACCCGGCGCACCGGCGGTTTTGAGGTAATTGAGGAGCAAGCCGACTTTGGCGTCGTCGAGATTGGGCAACGCGGGCATGCGGCCCCTTCCGTGAAAGATGACGTCGACGATCTGCGCATCTGTGAGTCGTTGGTTGACGGCAACAAGCGACGGGAAGGCGGGAGGCGATCCGGCGCGATCGGCTCCGTGACAAATGGCGCATTGCGACTGGTAGAGTTTCGCGCCCGGCCCGGCGTTGGGATTATCGGCGATTAAGCCACCTGTCCAGGCCATTTCGTTCGCGTTGACGTAAAGCACGCCTGTCGCGGGATCGATAGCGGGCCCACCCCACTCAGCGCCGCCATCGAAGCCGGGAAAGATGATCGTCTGGCGATCGACGCCGAAAGGGATGAACTGGCCGTCGCTGCGAAAGGTGCGGAATGTCTGGAGAGCCCAGTCATGGGCCGACGCGCTGCGGGTGGTCAGCATATCTTCCGTCAGGCGTTGGCGCGCGTAGGGCGCGGGCGCGGTGGGCATGGGCTGCGTGAGTGAAGTCTTTTCGCCGGGAACATCGCTCGGCGGATAAGCGTGTTCTTCGATGGGGAAAAGTGGCGTGCCTGTGACGCGGTCGAAGAGGTAGACGATGCCCTGCTTGGTGGTCTGCGCCACAGCATCGACGCGGTGGCCACTGTGATTGACGGTAACCAGCGCGGGAGGCGCGGGGAAATCGCGATCCCAAATGTCGTGATGGACACCCTGAAAATGCCAGAGGCGCTCGCCGGTGCTCGCATCGAGGGCGAGGAGGGTGTCGGCGAAGAGATCGTTGCCGATGCGGTCCCCTCCGTAGAAATCGAAAACCGCGCTGCCGGTGGGAACGTAGAGGATGCCGCGCTGGGCGTCGAGAGTCATGCCAGCCCAGTTGTTCGCCGCGCCTGCGTCCTTCCAGGCATCGGGCGGCCAGCTGTCGTAGCCGAATTCGCCGGGATGCGGGATGGTGTGGAAGCTCCACCGCAACGCGCCAGTGCGGACATCGAAGGCTCGGATATCGCCAGGCGGCGCGGGGTGAGTCTCAGGATTGCGGCCACCGACGACGATGAGGTCCTTGTAAACGAGGCCGGGGGTCGTGAGGGCGATGGAGTGCTGTGTGTAGTCGCCCCGCAGATCCTTGCGAAGATCGATTCTGCCATTTTCGGCAAAGTCAGGGATGGGTTTACCGGTGGCGGGGTCAAGAGCGTACAGGTAATTCAGGATCCCGGCGAAGATGCGGGCATGGGCGCCATCGGTCCAGTAAGAGAGGCCGCGAGAAGGTTGGCCGTTTTTGAAGCCGGGATCGAAGGTCCAGATCTGCTTGCCGGTAGCCGCATCGAGGGCAATGATTTTGCCGGTAAATGTGCAGGCGTACAGCACGCGGCCAACGATGAGGGGGTTGGTTTCGAGATTGCCCTTTTCGCCCGTGTCGAACTGCCACGCAATTTTGAGCTGGGCCACGTTGGTGCGATCGATCTGCGCAAGCGGTGAGTAGTGGTCGCCGTCGATCCCACCGTTGTAAACGGGCCAGTCGCGGTCTGGTCCCGGTGGTGCGCCAGAAGACTGGTTGGCGGGGCGGGCGTCTTGATGAGCCGCCGGGCTGGCTCCGATGGCGGAAAAGAGAACCGCTGCGACGAACGCCGCAAGAAAGCAATCGCTGAGATCCAAGGACGCTTCTCCCGTGGCTGGACCCAATGTATGATTCCGGCCATGTTACCGGAATCTGGGCGCGGTGATGAGCGCTCCTTATAAACTTCGTGACGAACAGTTTGTTCTTCAAAAACACATATCCCATGCCCATCAAGACAATCATCGAGCCGTTTCGCATCAAGAGTATCGAGCCCATTCACTGGAACACGCGCGCGCAACGCGAGAAGCTGCTGGCGGCCGCTTACTACAACATGTTTCTGCTCCATGCCGACGATGTGTTGATCGACCTGCTCACGGATTCAGGGACGGGCGCTATGTCTACGCATCAGTGGGCCGCAATTATGGAAGGCGACGAGAGCTATGCGGGAAGCCGGAGTTTCGATCGCTTCCGCGATTCGATTCAGAGCATCTTTGGCTACAAGCACGTGATCCCCACGCATCAGGGGCGGGCAGCGGAGCGGATCTTGTTTGGCGTCTCGTGTAAGAAAGGCGATGTTGTGCCGAACAACACACATTTCGATACGACGCGCGCGAACGTGGAGTTTATCGGCGCCGAGGCGGTGGATTTGCTGACGGCGGAGGGGCGACAGCCGAGTGCGGCCGCGCCGTTTAAGGGGAACATGGATGTAGCAGCATTAGAAGCCCTGATCGGCAGCGTGGGACGCGAGCGGATTCCATTAGTCATGCTCACGGTTACGAATAATTCAGGCGGTGGGCAGCCGGTTTCGATGGAAAACGTGCGCGCGGTGAAAGCGGTTTGCCAACGGTATGGCATTCCACTGTATTTCGACGCGTGCCGGTTTGCGGAAAATGCGTGGTTCATCAAGCTGCGCGAAAATGGATATGAAGACAAGACGCCAAAGGAAATCGCGCAAGAGATGTTCCGGTACGGAGATGGGTGCACCATGTCCGCGAAGAAGGACGGCATGGCAAATATCGGCGGGTTTCTGTGCACCAACGACGACAAGCTGGCACAACAGGAGAAGGACCTGCTGATTCTGACGGAAGGTTACCCGACGTACGGCGGACTCGCCGGGCGGGACCTCGAAGCGATCGCCGTGGGCGTGCAGGAGGCGCTTGAGGAGGATTACCTGCGGTATCGGATCGCGTCGACAGCGTATTTGGGGAACCACATTGCGGCGGAGGGCGTGCCGATTGTGCAGCCGCCAGGCGGCCATGCGATCTATATCGACGCACGTGCGTTTCTCCCGCACGTTCCGCCGGACCAGTTTCCGGGCGTGGCGCTGGCGTGCGAGTTGTATCTCGAAGGCGGCGTCCGTTCGGTGGAGATTGGCACGCTGATGTTCGCGGGATCGGCGCAGATGGACCTCGTGAGGCTGGCGATTCCGCGTCGCGTGTACACGCAGAGCCACATCGACTATCTGGTCGAGGTGATTCTGGAGGTTTGGCGGAAGCGGGAGGGGATTCGGGGCATGCGGCTGACTTTTGAAGCTCCGTTTTTGCGGCACTTTACGGCACAGTTGGAGCCGGTGGGGTAACACCGCTCGATCCCCGATTAGCGGTTGCTGGAAAGAGGCCGCTAAACATTTTTCACAATGTACGAAGGTTTTCGTTTGACAAGTACGAAGAGGTTCGTATATTGTGGCCAACATGAAACGAACTCGGCATCAATTGCCCCGGCCAAGCGAAGGAGAACTGGAGTTGCTGCGCATCCTGTGGGAGCGAGGTCCTTCCACGGTGCGCGATCTGCACGAGGAGATCGCCAATCGGCGAAACGTGGGATACACCTCGGTGCTGAAGCTGCTGCAGATCATGACGGAGAAGGGGCTGGTGGAACGCGAGGAGTCGGGGAAGGCCCACATCTATCATCCCGCTGCGACCCAGCATGAGACGCAGGATCAGCTGGTGCGGGATATGAGCGAGCGGTTGTTTGCCGGCTCGGCCGCTCAGCTGGCGATGCGGGCGCTGGCGATGGAGCCGGTGAACGACGAGGAACTCGAAGAGCTTCGCAATCTAATCGAGCGAAAGAGGCAACGGCAATGACACATCATTGGGAAGCCCTGGGATGGACGCTGGTTCATTTTCTCTGGCTGGGCGCGGCGATTGCGCTCGTCTACAGGATCGTCGATACGGCCCTGGCGCGGCGCAGCGCGAGCGCTCGCTATGTGCTGGCCTTGGGCGCGCTGATGAGCATGCTGGTGGTTTCAGCAGCGACTCTGGTACATGAAGAAGACGCCTACCAGGCTGCGGGGCCGATCGCAGGCAGCGGAGGGGCAGGTGTGGCGAGCACGGTTGTGCCGACGGCACAGGCTTTCGAGATCTCGCTTGTCGACGGTGGCGCCGTAGGGCGACACGCGGAGGGTTTCCCTGGCAGATTCACGATCACCGCTCTCATGCCTTATCTGGACGGAGTTTGGCTGGCTGGGGTTCTGTTGCTGTGGGTGCGGGCGCTGGGTGGGTGGTGGCTGATCCGGCGGATGCGGCTGAGCCGCCTGGAGCAGGGACCGCACACGCTGCTGCTGCGGCTGGATGCTCTGCGGCGGCAGATGGGGATTCGGCGGTTCGTCGATTTGCGGCTGTCGAGCCGGATTACGAATCCGCTGACGGCGGGCGTGTTGCGTCCGTGGATTCTGTTGCCGGTGACGGCTTTGACGAGCCTGAGCGCGGAGCAGATCGAGGTGATTCTCTCGCACGAACTGGCGCATATCCGGCGCGCGGATTATTTCTGGAATCTTTTGCAGACAATGGTGGAGACGCTGTTCTTTTTCCATCCCGCGGTTTGGTGGATCAGCCGCCGGGTGCGCGAAGAGCGGGAGCTGTGCTGCGACGACATTGCGGTGAGGAGATGCTCCGACCCGACGGTGTATGCGGCGGCGCTGGTGCGGCTCGAAGAGGAGCGGAGGAACCGGCTGCACCTGGCGATGGCGCTCGATGGCCATCAGTCACGGGCGGGATTGCGTGCGCGAGTGCTGCGGATTCTGGGAGACACGGAAGAGAGGCCGCGCCGTCTGAGGCCGGTTTCGTTTGCGGGAATTGCGGTGGCTCTCATTGTGTTTCTGTGCCCGCTGCCGAAGGTATTTGCGAGTTTTCGCGAGGTGCCCAGGGTTGCGACGGCGATTGCACCGGCGGTGCGGAAGGCGATGCATCCGATGCTGCAGAGCGCCGAGCCGGAACCAGCACCCGCTGCTGCGCCGAAAACAAAGCCGAGCCCGGACGTTGCGATGACAGGCCAGGAGAACGCGACCAGCGAACCGGCTCAAAACGCCGACGCGAAGGAATCCGGACACTCGGATTACATCGACGAGATGAAGGCAGCGGGGTACGACGTCGATCTGGACAAATACATCGCGATGAAGGTTCAGGGCGTTACGCCAGCGTATGCCGCGGAGATGGCAAAGATCGCCGGCGGAAAGCTGTCGGCCGACAATCTGATCGCGATGAAGGTGCAGGACGTCACGCCGGAGTACATCCAGAAGATGCGAGCCGCGGGGTATGACGTCGAAGTGAACAAGTACATCGCGATGAAGATCCAGGACGTGACACCGGACTATGCCGCGGACATAGCGAAGATAGCCGGCGAAAAATTGTCGGCTGACAATCTGATCGCGATGAAGATCCAGGATGTAACGCCGGAGTATATCGAGAAGATGCGGTCAGCGGGGTATGAAGCAGGTCCCGACAAATACATATCGATGAAGATCCAGGGCATCACGCCCGAATACGCGGAAGCGATGGCGAAGGTCGGCTTCGGCAAGCCTGATGTCGGGCAGCTAATTGCGCTGAAGGTGCAGGACGTGACGCCGGAGTACGCGGCGCAACTGCACTCGGAGGGAATCGAGGCAACCAGCCTGGGAGATCTGATCTCGTATCGCATCTTCAATATCACTCCTGACTTCGTGAAGGATATGAAGGCGGCGGGGTTCGAATCGATCCCGGCGAAGAAGCTGGTGGCGCTGCGGGTGCAGGGAGTGACGCCGGAGTTCGCAAAGAGTGTGAGGGCGCAGTTCCCCGACGCGACGCTGGACGATCTGATTCAGATGCGCATCTTCAACATCGACGCAAACTTCATCGCGTCCGCACAGCGGCACGGGTTTGCGCCGCTGACGATTCACAAGCTGGTGAAGCTGCGCATTTCGGGGATTCTCGACGACGGCGACGAGCAGAAGGAGAGCAGACCATGACGGTGCGAGCGGCTTTTCTGACAACGCTGCTGTTCGCGAGCGTGGCATACCTGCATTCGTCTGAGGACCAGCTGAGCACTCTGCACGGGCACTGCAGCGTTGCACCTGCAACCAAGGCAGACAGGGTGCGGGTGGAACTGGAGGATGGCGAGTGCGGCAGCGATCGCGATCACTGCCACAATCATGACGACGATGAGATGCCGTTGAGCAACTTTACCGGACTGACGCTGGCGGATTTCGAACACGAGGGCGCGCATATCGATGCCGTGATTGGCGCTGAAGCCGGCAGGATTACCTGCTCGGGTGTGGTGCACGCGCTTACGCTCGACGGCGAATTCACCTTTGAACCGAGCGCGGCGTTTGTCGAGCGGATGCGGCAGATCGGCTTCACGGGCTATAGTTCGCAGTTACTCGAGGCTTACGCACTCTTCCACATCGAGGTCTCGTGGGTTCAGGATTTGGAGTCCGCGGGCGTAACGGAGATGAGCGCGGAAAACATCCTTCCGCTGCGCATCTTTAAAGTGGATGCGGGGTACGTGCGGGAGATGTCGGCGCTTGGCTTCCCTCACCTTTCGGCGGGGAAACTGATTGCGTTTAAGGTCCAGGGAGTGAATCCGGAGGAAGTGAAGCAGTATCGCGCACTCGGGTACGAGCCCACTGAAGACGAGCTGATCCAGATGCGCATCTTCAAGGTCACGCCGGACTTCATCCAGCGGATGGAAGCTCGAGGACTGGGGAAACTGACAATCGCCAAGCTGGTGCAAGTACGGATTTTCAATCTGGCGGATTGAGGCGACAGTAAACGGAAAGGGCAGGTCCCGCGAGTCGCGGGCCTGCCCTTTGGTTTGCGTAGACTGACGACTTACTTGGCGGCGACCGCGACTTCCTTTTTCGCCCCAGCCTGCTCCTTTAGGGCGGAGGCTTTGTCGGTCGCCTCCCAGGTGAAGTCGGGTTCGCTGGTGCGTCCGAAGTGTCCGTAGGCGGCCGTCTTGCGATAGATGGGCCGGCGCAGATTCAGGCTCTCGATGATTCCCTTCGGGGTGAGCGAAAAGTTCTTGCGGACCAGCGCGACCAGATCGGGTTCAGAGATGGTTCCGGTTCCGAAGGTGTCGACGCGCACGCTGACCGGCTCGGCTACGCCGATGGCGTAGGCCAGCTGGACTTCGCAGCGCTCGGCCAGGCCGGCGGCAACAATGTTCTTGGCAATGTAGCGGGCAAGATACGCGGCGGAGCGGTCGACCTTGGTCGGGTCCTTACCCGAAAAGGCGCCGCCACCGTGACGTCCCATCCCGCCGTAGGTATCGACGATGATTTTGCGGCCGGTAAGGCCAGTGTCGCCCATGGGTCCGCCGATGACGAAGCGTCCAGTGGGATTGATGTGGTACTTGGTGTTCTCGTCGAGCAGCTCGGCAGGCAGCACAGCCTGGATGACGTGCTTGAGGATGTCGGCGCGGAGTTCCTCGTTGGAGACGGTCTCAGAATGCTGGCTGGAGATGACGACGGCATCGATTCGGACCGGCTTGTGATTGGCGTCGTACTCGACCGTGACCTGGCTCTTGCCGTCGGGCCGAAGGTAGGGAAGCTTGCCGTTCTTGCGAACCTCAGCCAGGCGGCGAGTGAGCTTGTGGGCGAGCGAAATGGGCGTGGGCATCAGCTCCGGCGTCTCGTTGGTTGCGTAACCGAACATCATGCCCTGGTCGCCGGCGCCACCGGTGTCGACACCCATGGCAATATCGCCGGACTGCTTGTTGATCGTCGAAATCACGGCGCAGGTGTTGGAATCGAATCCGTAGACCGCATTGTCATAGCCGATGGCGGTGACGACGCCGCGGACCAGCGCCTGGAAATCGACGTAGGCGCGGGTGGTGATTTCGCCGGCGATGACTACAAGGCCGGTGGCGGTGAGGGTCTCACAAGCTACGCGGCTGTAGGGGTCCTGTTCAAGGCAGGCGTCGAGAATGGCGTCAGAGACCTGATCGGCGATTTTGTCGGGATGGCCTTCGGTGACGGATTCCGAAGTAAAGAGAAATCTTTCGGCTGCGGGCAAAGTACGTCCTCCAGAGGGGATGCGGATTACCAGCTTATAGAGTGTTGGAATCCGCTGGGATAGCTCTTTTATGGTACCAGGGCGGGAGGGACGCGGCAAAGGCTAAAAGACGGGAAAGGGAAAAAAGGTTCCGGGGTGCATAGTTTGAGGGCTGGACGGGCAGCAGGTGCAGTGATCGGCGACACTGACCGATTAACACGAAGGTGGTATCGCGGTAGGTTGGGGGCTTTGCCATGGCAAGGGTGGTCGCAATCGTCGGAAGTTATCGGAGGGGCGGGATCGCAGATCAGGCTGTCGATGCGGTTTTGGAAGGCGCGCGGGAGAACGGCGCGGCGACGGAGAAGATTTACCTGATCGAGCAGCAGATCGAGTTCTGCAGGAACTGCCGGATGTGCACCCAGGAAAAGGGTCCGGCGCGCGGGGAGTGCGTGCATCAGGACGGTCTGGAGTCGGTGCTGCAGAGAGTAGAGAGCGCGACCGCGGTAGTGTTGAGTTCGCCGGTGAATTACTACAACGTGACGGCGGTCTTTCGCCGGTTTATGGAGCGGCTGATCGGCTATACGTACTGGCCATGGGGAAAGAACCTGGGTCCGGTGATGCGGTCGAAGCTGAGGACGAGGAAGGCGGTGCTGATCGCATCGGCCGCGGTGCCCGCTCTCTTCATTCCGCTCTCGACCGGCGCCCCACGGGCGCTGAAAGTGGCCGCGAGAATGGTCGGCGCCAAGCCGGTCGGGAAGCTGTGGATTGGGATGGCCGGTTCGCAACCAGACGAACTGCTGCGCGCGCGAACGCGGATGAAAGCGATGAGGCTGGGGCGGAGGCTGGCGTAGACCGCGCTCGGCGTCCAGCGTTCAGAGACAAGGACCAGTCAGCTATTGCGGATTGGCAGGCGGCGGCTGCCCAGAGGGCGGCGAGGGCGATCCCGAAGACGGGGGCGTTTGCGCGGGCGGCTGCTTCTGCGGGTTGCCGGTGATGTCCTGACCCTGATAGATGACGCGGATGCTGGTGTGGAATTCGTGGTAATTGGTGTACTTCAACGTCTCGCGCATGTGGACGTCCTGGCTGAGGTAGCCGTGCCCAGCGGAGAAATGCAGGACGCCGTCGCCGTGAGTGTAAACCGGAAACCAATACTTGCCGTCGACCATCTGGCGGTAGGTGACGAACGGCATGGAGAGATCCTCGTGGCCGGGACGAACGTCGTCGGGAACGTTCTTGCCGTTGGTGACGACGATCTGGTGTTCCTTTTGGTCGACCCAGATGCGGCCCTGGAAGTAGCGCTTCTTCTTCTCGATAACTTTAGGCTTGACGTCGAAGACCCAGGTATCGATCTCATCGATCTTCTGCCTGCCGATATAGGCGATGTCATATTGCGGGGCGTCCTGGGTGGTAAGGACGAAAGGCAGGCGTTCTTCAATGTCTTCGAAATCGGCGGGCGACATCATGACGCGTGTCAGGGTGTCCGCTGGCGACTCGAGGACGCGCTCGGTGCGGCGATCCTGGTCGTCGAAGGCAATGTCAACCACCTGATAATAGCGGCCGTCAGCCTTGCCATCGTCGTCGACGGTTTCAACGCGAACGCTGCGCTGCCAGGTGTAGTTGTTGAGAGCCTGGCGAAAAACGGCTTCCTTCGCGGTGAACTCGGTGATGATTTGCAGGATCGGAATGGAGGGCTGGGACTGGTCAAGGGGCCCAAATCCCTGGTCGAGAGGCATAGAAGTGTAAGACGCCTGAGCGTGCAGCGGGAGCGATGAGAGAAGCAGCAGGGGCGCGGCGAGAAGGCCTCGGAGAAGGTGGGTTGATGCGGCGAAAGACACAATACGGCTCCTGTTCCTTCAGGATAGACGCAACAGTGGAATCAGGGGTTAAGGACCCCGGCTCGAAAATCGGAATTGCGATCTCCCGCGAAGGGTGAGCGTTGCAGCCGAACCAGCTTATACATCTTCACGAAGTGGACAACCAATTAAACTTGTGACGTCTGGTCCGCACAAATTATGCCCATAAGCGCAGATCTCTACAGGGCGCCAACGCTGATTCTGCTGTTCGTACTGGTGGCGGTATTCGGCGCGTTGTGGCGGCAGAGACGGACGTTGCCCCCGCTACGGATGAGGGCCGGGGAAGCTACGACGGCTCGCCAGCGGCAAATGATGTGGCTGGTGGGCTGGATGTTCGCCGCGATTCAGCTGGAGATGGAAGTTTTCGGGCGGGAGCAGGCGGGCTTTTGGCTGGCGATTTCCCGCGCGAGCATACAAATGGCGGCGCTCATGTTCCTGGGCTCCATGGCGCCGCAATATCTGAGCCGAAAGCCGCGCATTCTGTACGTTGTGGCATTTGCCGCGCCGGTGATTTTGTTCACCATCCTGGTGTCGATTGACCCTGTGCCGGGGCAACTGGCACGGGCGTTTCTGCTGGCTAGTGTGTTCGCGGCACTGCTGGTAGCCGCGCGCTGGAGCTTAGAAAGACATTTGTTACCGATATGGCTGAGCCTGCTGCTGGTAGCGCTGGTAGGAAGCGGCGCAATCTGGCTGACATGGCGGCAGGAATACGGCGCTGTCCTGATGCTGGTCGAAGGCGGAACCCTGCTGATCACCTCCCTTTTGTTTGCGTTGGCGTTCCGCAGGCTGACAGCGGGAGTGATGCTTACCGTGGGAGGGTTGGGGGCGTGGTCGCTTCCCCTGCTGTTGACGCCGCTGCTGGGAGAGACGGGCGTGCCAATCGTGCTGACGCGAACACTGAACCTGATGAAGGTGATCGCCGCGATGGGGATGATCGTTCTGGTGCTGGAGGACGAGATCGCTTCCAACAGGGCTGCCCAACTGCGAGACCGTCGGGCGCGCCTGGAAATGGAGAAGTACACGGAGATTTTTCTGGGAGCCGTACCGTCGGAAGAGGAAAACAGGCAATACGACCCGATCTGCGAGGGCATAGCCGAGGCGAGCCGGTTCCGACAGGCGGCGATTATCGTGCACAGTCCGGAAGGGCGCTTCCGGCTGGCCGGACAGGCGGGCATGGATGGGGCGTTGGTCTGCGCCCTCGACGCTCTGGCGCAGCGGACGACCGATGAGAAGGTGAAAAACGCCGGGATTTTCTCTAAGCAGGTGATCGGGCATCTGGTGCTCGCGGATTTGACTCCGCTGATGATTCCGGGCGATGAGCTGCTGCAGATCAATTTTCGGGAGGCACACGCCATCGCGGTCCGAGGACGCGAGCGGGAGTTGCTGGGCGCCCTGTTGCTGGCGGGGTTGCGCGAACCGGAAGAACCTTTGCTGACCGAGGATGTTCTGCCCCTGGAGTTGCTGGCAGCGCGCATCGGCGCGACGCGTGAACAGCAGATGCTGCTGCGCCGGCTGCTGCAGTCGGAACGCCTGGCAGGCCTGGGACAACTGGCCGGGGGAGTGGCGCACGAACTGAACAATCCGCTGACGGTGGTGACTGGTTATGCAGAACTGATGATGGAAAACGAGGGCGCGACACACGATCAGGCCGTGGTGATTCTGAACGAGGCGCGGCGGATGAAACAGATCATCGACAGCCTGATCCGGTTCCGGAAAGCCGCCCCGCTCAGCCGCGGCCCCGTGTCTCTGGAACTGCTGTTGCGCGATACCGAGAGGGTGGCGCGTCGCGATCTGGAAGAGGCGCACATCGACTGGCAACTGCGGATTGCCGAATCTCTGCCTCACGTGCTGGCTGACCGGGACCAGATCCGCCAGGTCTTTCTGCAGGTGGTGAAGAACGCGATTGGATCGATGGATGCGTCGCCAGATGGCATGGATCGGCTGCTGACCGTGGAAGCCTCGCCAGCTGGGCACAGCCTCCACGTGACGTTCTCGGATAATGGTCCGGGGTTTGCGAACCCGGCCCGCGTCTTCGATCCGTTTTATACGACGCGGGACCAGGGCGAGGGCATCGGACTGGGGCTGAGTATCTGCTACTCGATTATCCGCGAGCATGGCGGACAAATATCCGCAGTTAATCTGCAGCCGCGCGGGGCGGCGGTGGTGATCGAACTGCCTGCCGCAGAGGCAGATGGGCGTTTAGAGACCGTGAAGGAAGTGGAGGCTCTGCCATAGAGCTCGCTGCTGGCGAACGGATCAGCGCGCACGGTTTGGCCAGCGGCGATTAGGATGGTCCTTGCAATCGAAGGGGCGAGTGATGAAGGGATCAGTGTGTGCGGTAGCGGCGCTGTTGTTTGCACTGAGCGCGGGCGCGCAGAGCGCGGGTTCAGCGGCGCATATTTCGGAGCCGGTGCCCCCAGCCGCCGGTGGGCCGCGGAGGCCGATGACCTTCGAAGACATGATGAAGATGCGGCGGCTCGGCGATATCGCCGTTTCGCCGGACGGGAAGTGGGTGCTGTTCACTGTTACAGATGTGGACCTTGAGAAGAATACAAAAACGCCGCATCTGTGGCTTGTGCCGGTTGGCGGCAGCGAGGAGAAGGCTCTGACGGCTTCGTCGGCGGGGGAGAGCCGGGGACGGTTCTCGCCGGATGGAAAACAGATTTCGTTTTTGACTGCGCGGGATGGGGGTCAGCAAGTGTGGCTGGCTTCGTTTGATACAGCGACAGGCGCAATGGGAGAGCCACGGCAGCTGACACACATCGCCACTGAGGCCGACAATGCGACGTGGTCGCCGGACGGGAAGCACATTTTGTTTTCTTCGGCGGTGTATCCGGAGTGCAGCGCGGGCACGGGCGGAGGAGCGGTTGCGGGCGTCGATGAGGATGGTTGCGACAAGCGGAAGGATGATGCGCAGAAGCAGTCGAAGGTGAAGGCGCAGATCTTCACGCATCTCCTGTACCGGCACTGGAACGCGTTCACCGGGGACAAGCGGAGCCATTTGTTTCTTGCATCGGCAGAGGATGGAGGCTTTCGCGACCTGAATCCGGGCGATACGTGCGACGTGCCGCCGTTTTCTTTAGGCGAGCCGGATGGTTGGGATCTTTCTCCAGACGGGCACGAGATTGCGTTTGAAGAGAAGAAGGTCGACGACCCGGCGCTGAGCACCAACGTGGACATCTTCACGCTGCGGTTGTTCGACGATGCGGGGAATGCGGACGCCAACGCGCAGCCGGTGAAGATTTCAACGAGCCCGGGTGGCGACTTCACGCCACGGTATTCACCCGACGGGAAATACATCGCCTGGCGGATGCAAAAACGGGCTGGGTATGAGAGCGACCGGTTTCGGCTGGTGGTGTATGACCGCAGTACAAAGCAGATTCGGGAGGTACTGCCGAATTTCGATCGCTGGGTCGATGAAGAGGCTTGGAATCCGGGCTCGAAAGCGATTTATTTCACAAGCGGCAATCATGGCGAAGAGGGGGTCTACTCAACCGTCTTAGACCGCCCCGGCGTGGTTCGCCTGGGAAACGATGGTGAGTACAGCAACCTTGTTCTCGTTCCCGTTCAGGCGGATCGACCGAGGCCGGAAGCCCGGGTCAAGATTCTCGCGAGCATGATGCGTGCTGATTCTCCGGCAGAGGTGATTGCCCTCAGTATCGGCGATACGGTCTCTAAGCCGACGGATGAGTCCGGTGTGGCGATCGCTTACGATTCCTCCGCTCTACCACTCACCCATCTCAACACCGCCCTCCTCAACCAACTCGACCTTTCGAAAATGGACTCCTTCTGGCTCCCCAGCATCGGCAACGTCAAAGTCCAGGGCTTCCTGATCCGCCCGCCCAGCTTCGATCCCCACAAAAAATACCCCGTGAAATTCCTCATCCACGGCGGACCGCAGGGGGCGTGGGGTGACTCGTGGTCCTACCGCTGGAACGCCGAACTCTTTGCCGCCAACGGCTACGTGGTCGTGATGATCAATCCCGGCGGCTCGACCGGCTACGGCCAGGCATTCGTCGACCGCGTTAACGGCGACTGGGGCGGCAAGCCGTACATCGACCTGATGCGCGGGCTCGATTACGCCGAACAGCATTATCCCTTCATCGACAAGACGCGCGAGTGCGCGCTCGGCGCGAGCTACGGCGGCTACATGGCGAACTGGGTGCTGGGTCACACGGACCGCTTCAAGTGCATCGTAAGCCACGACGGCATGTTCAACACCGAGTCGGCCTACGGAACGACCGAAGAACTGTGGTTCAACGAGTGGGAGTTCAAAGGGACTCCCTGGACGAATCGGACGCTCTATCGCGAGTGGTCGCCGATGCTGGCGGAGACCCACTTCAAGACGCCAACCCTGGTTGTCCACAGCCAGCTCGATTACCGGCTCGACGTTTCCGAGGGCTATCAGCTCTTCGATACGCTGCAGCGGATGAAGGTGCCGTCGAAGATGCTGTATTTCCCCGATGAAGGCCACTGGGTGCTGAAGCCGCAGAACTCACAGCTCTGGTACAAGACGGTGAATGACTGGGTGGACCAGTGGACCAGGAAGTAACGGTCCCGATTCAGGCGAGGCGGTTGCTCACAGGGCTGCTACTGGCGGCTTTAGTCGCCGTGACTACGATGCAGTCGGCACCGCAGGAGCCCGCTGCACAACAAGCAGCGACGCCGGGAATCAAAGCGCCGCCGCCGGACAGCGCGTATGCGGGTGACGCGGCATGCGCCTCGTGCCATGAAAGGGAGGCGCAGACCTATTTCGCCACACCGCACTATCTCGACTCGAGTCTGCCGAGCACAAAAACGATCCTTGGCAACTTTACGCCAGGAAAGAACGTGCTGCGCACGCAGAATCCCACACTGATTTTCGCGATGATTGCCGCGGACGATGAATTTTTCCAGAGCGCGGTCGATATTCGGGATCCCCAGAATCTGTCCGGGCGAGCGGAGAAGTTCGACGTCGTGGTGGGATCGGGCCGGCATGGGCAGACCTACCTCTACTGGAAGGGCGATGAGCTGTTCGAGCTGCCGGTCTCGTACTGGACGTATACGCACGAGTGGATCAACAGCCCGGGATACGTGGATGGAGAGGTGAATTTCGATCGTCTGGTCGAGCCGCGGTGCATCGAATGCCACATGACGTGGTTCGATTCGATGGCTCCCTACCCCGCCATGCCAACAGCAAGCGCGTCGGGGACCCCAGCGCCGCGGCGCAATCGCTATCGGCGAGACAGCCTTGTGCTGGGGATCGGATGCGAGCGGTGTCACGGGCCGGGACGAGAGCATGCGGAGCGCGAGCGTGGGGCGAACCCTCCTGCGGCTGGGTCGCCGGAGATCGCAATTGTGAACCCGGCGCAGCTGGTCCGCGACCGGCAACTGGACCTGTGCGCGCTGTGCCACGCGGGTCCGGGGGAGCCGACTGCGCCGGCGCTATCGTTTCAGGCGGGCGACGATATCGCCGGTTATCTGAAGATCACAGCGCCGCCGGCCGATGCGCCGGTGGACGTCCATGGCAATCAGGTGGGCGCGCTGAAGGCGAGCAAATGCTATCTGAGCGGGAAGCTGACCTGTTCGACCTGCCACAATGTGCACCGAATACAGGAGAGCGCGGACTCGTTTTCAGGACGCTGCCTGACCTGCCACGATGTGCACGCCTGCGGGCGGTTTAAGCAGATGGGGGAAAGCATCCGGGGCAAGTGCATCGAGTGCCACATGCCGGTTGGCAAATCGCAGGTCATCACCTCGGCTATGGGCGGTGGGTTGCTGCAGGCTGAGATGCGCACCCATCGGATTGCTGTTTATCCGGGAGCGCCGGCAAAGTGACTGCGAACAGGCCGCAGACGCATGGGGTTAACCTGTAACCGAGATGATTGCTCATTTGCGCGGGAAACTGTTCTCGAAACAACCGGGGCAGGCCATCGTCGAAGCCGGAGGCGTGGGCTACGACGTGACCATCAGCGTGCCAACGTTTACAGCGCTGCCGAAGGAGGGGGGCGAGGTCGCGCTGTATGTCTACACCCATGTGCGGGAAGACACGCTGGCGCTGTATGGATTTCTGGATCGCAACGAGAAGCGGCTGTTTGAGCGGCTGATCACGGTGTCGGGGGTGGGGCCGAAGCTGGCGATCACGATTCTGAGCGGACTGAATCCGGAGCGGACGGTCGAGGCGATTCGTGCGCAGGATCATGCAATGCTGACGCGGATTCCCGGGGTGGGAAAGAAGCTGGCGGAGCGGCTGGTTGTCGAACTGAAGGACAAACTGGAGGATCTGGCGGCAGCGGCTCCGGCAGCACGACCGCTGGCTCCGGCGGCTGAGGACGTGCTGTCGGCGCTGGTGAATTTGGGGTATCAGCGGCCGGCGGCGCTGAAGGCGATTGAGGCGGCGGTGGAGAAGGATAAGGCGGCGGGCGAGAATTTCGATGAGTTGTTCCGGTTGGCGCTGAAGGTGATTCGCTAAGGACTACGAGACGCGTTTTTGGGCACCGTGCCATATGGTGCCGATAACGACCCGGCCCGCGCGAACGCGATAAACAATGATGTAGGGAGTGCCGCCGACTGGCAACTCGCGCAGACCGGGACTGGCCCCCGCGCGTCCGGCGAGGGGGAAGCGCCTGAGTACTTCGGTCATAGCCACGATTCGTGTGACCAGCCGCTCTGCGGCATCTGGTTTATCGAGGGCGACGAACACACGGATCTCGCGCAACCTTGTTCTGGCAATGGGAGACCAGACGATTTCTACTCGGGCCAAAGGCGGCTCTACCGGCACAGTGCTTCGTCGTCGTGGTTTTTACCACACACGCACTTTGGTGGCGGCAACTCCTGATCGGTTCCCCAGGACAGAAGCCAAGCCTTCATATCCTCATGGGGAACGTAATGGCCCGCCTCGACCTGCCGGTCAGCCTGGCGCATCTCTGCCAGCATCCTTTCCTGATCGGCAACGTATGACTCGACAGCATCGGAAACGAGGAAATTGGAACTACGGCCGGAAGCTTTCGCAAGCTTTGCGAGTCGCTTGCGCGTTTCTGGTTTCAGACGGATGCTGAAGGTTGCACTGCGTGTGTTCAGCATAAACACATTATGACACAAGTCTTCACAGATCTGAGCTAACTGATTTCGGCGATCTTTTCGCTTCTTCCAACGCGAATTCGGATTTGCTCGGGCCGCTGCAGAATATCAAGCTGCCTCTCGTGCGAGAGGCTTCCATTTATATGTACGCCCTGAACGATTTGCCTCTCTCCCTCGGTTCGGGATGGCTTAATGCCAAGTTCTACTAATAGCCTAGCCACACTTATTCTCACAGGCAGGCTACGATCCACCATGGCTTTCTTCACGTAGATCTGATCAGCGACGGCAATCATCTCAAGGTTGGGTCTGATAACTTCCACATCTTGTGCCACTTCTCGACGCTGGAACTGGCGCGCCCAGTTTTCGTCCGCGGCCTGCGCGGCTGCGGAGGAGTGGAAGCCACCAACGATGGTGCGGGCTAAACGCTTCTTGGCTTCCATCGGGTGGAGCACGCCTGAGGCTACGTCGGCGTGCATCTGGTCGATCTCCGACTGGCGCAGATCGGTGAGAAGAGTCCAGTAGCGCCACATCAGGTCATCCGAAATAGACATGAGCTTGCCGTACATCTCCTGGGGCGGCTCGTGGATGCCGATGGCGTTGCCGTAAGACTTGGACATTTTCTGCACGCCGTCGAGGCCTTCGATGATCGGCGTCATCAGGACGATCTGGGGTTCCTGGCCGTAACTGCGCTGCAGCTCGCGTCCGGCGATGAGGTTGAACTTCTGATCGGTACCGCCGAGCTCGACGTCGGCCTTAAGCGCGACGGAGTCGTAGCCCTGGGAAAGCGGGTAGAGCAGCTCGTGCAGAGCGATGGGCTTCTCTTCCTGGAATCGCTTGTGAAACTCGTCGCGCTCGAGCATCTGTGAGACGGTGAAGTGCGAGGCGAGACGGATCATGCCTTCGAAGCCGAGCTTGTCGAGCCACTCGGAATTGAAGCGGACTTCGGTCTTGTCGCGGTCGAGGATGCGGAAGACCTGGTCGGTATAGGTCTTGGCGTTTTCGTTGATCTGTTCGCGGGTCATCGGCTTGCGGGTCACGTTGCGGCCGCTGGGATCGCCGATGAGGGAGGTGAAGTCGCCAACGAGGAAGATGACGGTGTGGCCGAGATCCTGGAAGTGCTTCAGCTTGCGCATCAGCACGGTGTGGCCGAGATGCAGGTCGGGTGCGGTGGGATCGAATCCGGCCTTGACGCGGAGCGGAACGCCGGTTTGACGGGATTTTTCCAGCCGCTCGCGAAGATCGGAGACGCGGATGATTTCGGCAGCGCCTTTTTGCAGCAGGTCGAGCTGCTCGTCGACAGGAAGGAAGGAAGCCATCGGTTAAGCCAGTATAAGGTTTTGGGCGCCAGGGTTCCGGATGGGCTATGCTGTCGCCGCACCCAAATCGAGTCGCTGATTTGGCGCGATGCGCAGGGCTCGCGTGTGGCGCCCAGGGAGTCGCAGAGTTACGACTGAGTCGTTCTCGGCCGTCCCGACCGCCGCCTGCAGTTCCCCGCTGGGCGAGGTCAGCAGCCGCACCGTTCCGGAAACCTGCGCGAT
>PMAD01000187.1:0-11045 GCA_003152415.1 Acidobacterium sp. | reverse complement strand
TCGAGAAAGACCAGCGCTGCAGGCGAATATCCGCCGGGATCGGCCAGCGTGAATTCGCCGGTCAAGGGATCCATCTGCTGCCGAAATTCGCCCGCGCGCAGCAGCGCCTCGATCCAGCGCTGCATCAACCAGGCCTGCTCGGCTGGCTTGCCATAATGCTCCATCCAACGAGGCGCGCGGAGAGCCGTCAACGCCTGAGCCGCGCCGCCCCATGAGTTGCGCGGGATAGGCCGCACGAAGGCCGGATCATCGAGTGCGACGGATGGGAACGGGTACGGCGCCCAAAAGGCCGTGGGATTGTGAACCTGCCTGCGCCAGATTGCCTCGAAGAGTTCTGCATCGACGACGTGCTCGCCGAGGACGCGGAGGATCGCGGTGCACCGGACTCGAACGAATCGATTCTGCGCGTCCAGATCGTAGAATGCGCCGTCCTGCGGATCGTAGAGTCGGTCGACGATAAGGCGTCGGATCGTCTCGGCGTCTTCCGTCCACCGATCGGCTTCGCTGGTTTTGCCCAGAGCCTTGGCCATTGCGGCCAGCGCCACGCGTCCGCCATACACGGTGGCGGAAAGATCGGGGCAAAGCCGCGGCAGGCCTTCGGCCTGAGGGCATTTGCGCGCATCGCCGTCGGGGCAGCGGTTAGGAATGCCCTTCCAGCGCGGGCTATTGTCCTGGCCGGTGTCGTAAGTACAGAAGCCCTCGCACAGCCCGGTGCCGCGGGTATTCCGGTAGCGACGCAGCCATGCATCCCAGCGCCCGCAGGCGGCGTAGGCCTTCTCCAGCAGCTCGGAATCGTTCGCCTCGCGGGCCAGCTCCCAGGCCGTGGCTGCGATCGGGACGACCATCTGGATCTGGCCGAAGCCGGGACCGTTTGCCTTGACGCTGCAGGGCAGTTGCCCATCTTCCTTTTGCAGCGCGAAAAAGACCAGGTGATTGTTACGTGCGACGTCACGCGCGATTAGGGAACCCAACGCGCTGTAGACGGCGCCTTCCTGCGGCGCGCACTCCAGCCAGACGCCGCCGTAGACACTGCCTTCGATCAACACAGGACCGGGATATGCAGGCAGCCGCGCAACGTTGGCGCGCAACGCCGCCAGTGCAGCGTCGTAAACCCGCATCAGGCCCGCGTCATCGGTCGTGAAGCTGCATGATGCGTCTTCGTGCTCCGCATCTGAACCCGGGTTCGCCAGCAGCGGAGAATGCGTCAGTGCCAGTGCAGCAACCAGCGATCCTTTCGTGACAAAGTGCCGTCGGTTCATCGATTCCCTGCGGCGAGCCTTTCCGGTTCAGCCATGCCGAACCAACTTACCACTGCCAGACAGAGGGGGCTGCGACTTCGGCGCGCTTTCATCAAGAACCGCCAGGCGCGCTGGTATTATGCATGCGCCCATGCTTGAACTGCTTGCGCTCTATCTTGCCGGACTCGCTTTTTTCTTCTCCGGCATGAGCGGAGTATCGGACAATTTACGCCAAATGAGCGGCCAGCGCTTTCGCCAGGCGCTGGGACGCCTCACGCATCGGCCGTTGATGGCGGGGCTGGTAGGCGCGGTGCTGGGCGCGATCACGCAGAGTGCGTCTGTCGTCGCGTTCATTCTGTCCGGCATGGTATCGACGGGCGTGCTTCAGATCTCACGGGCGCTGATTGTGCTGGCCTGCGCCAACATCGGCACGGCGCTTCTGGTCTTCATCGCGGCGTCGGACCTGCATCTTTCAATTCTCTTTCTGATTGGGATCACGGGATTGATTCTCGCCTTCAAACTGGCGAAGACGTGGAAACCCGCAGTCGCCAGCGGAATGTCGGTCGGGTTGCTCTTTCTGGGCCTGGAAATGATGAAGCAGGCTTTCCAGCCGCTGGCGTCGTCTCCGCAGTTCGCACACGTCGCGGATTTCTTCGCACGGTGGCCCTACGCCGCATTTCTGCTGGGCATGCTGATGCGCACTTTTATTCATTCTTCTTCGGCGGTCGCAGCCATCGTGGTCACTATCAACCGCGGGGGCCAGCTCGGCGACTTCCCTGCCATGATGGTCATTGCGGGACTTGGACTGGGTTCGGCACTGGCTACCTCGATGCTTTCCGGCAACATGGTCGGCGTGCCGCGACAGATCGCGATGTACCAGGCGATGACTAACTGCGCCGGAGGGCTGCTGATGGGCGCACTGCTGGTCGCGGAACGCCTGACACATGTGCCCCTTTTCATGGCAGCCGTCCACGCAGCGGGCGCGTCCATTTCGCAGCGGATGGCATACACGTACCTGGCGCTGAACATTACCGTGGCCGCAACGGCGATTGGCGGACTGCGCTGGGCGCCCAGGGGACTGGCGAAACTATGGCCACCCACGCCCGAGCAGGACTTCTCGGGCCCGATCTACATCCAACACAATTCGCTTAACTCGCCGGAGACCGCTTTAGATCTGGTGGCTCTCGAACAGATGCGAACGGTTAGCGTGCTGGGGCGATATATCGACGCGGCGCGCCGGGGAGACGCCTCTACCCTGAAACCATTGCATGCGGCAGTCAATCAGCTGGGCCGTCACATCGCAGAATTTCTTGAGGCGCTGCTGAAGATGCCCATCGCAACGGATCTGGCGGCGCGCGCCATTTCGTTCCAACGCAAGGAGAGCACGTTGGGCGCCCTGGAGGAGAATGTCTACCTCTTCGCTGAAACTCTGACGGGACTTGCCGGCGAAGAGCTGGCCGGACTCCTGATTGAATCGCTGGACACGATTCTTTACTCAACCCTGGCCGCGCTTGAGTCGCCCGGAGACCTGGAGATCGACATCCTGGTGAGCATGACCGACGATCGCAGCGGCATGATGGAGGAGCTGCGCAGCCAGCATGGGCTGCAGCAGACCGGCAGGACCAACAACGTCTCCGCCCTGCACTACGCGACAACGTTGTTCGAACGCAACGTCTGGTTGCTCCGCCAGCTGGCGCTGTGGATGCGCGAGGACGCAAAGTTCAGCGTGTTGTAATCCCTTGCGCTGTTCGGCATACGATAGTCTTTTAGAGACAGCCGGGGAGTCGAGGGGCCTGCGAAGTAGCCATCCTCAGGCATACTTATGATTCGAATTTTGTTCGATCTCGGCCTCTTCGGTCTGTTGACTTCGACAATCTTTGCGATCCTTACGCTTGTGGGGCTTCTGCTTTTTCTCCGACAGCGCCCGGCTCCAGCCGCCGTTTCGTCTGCGCCGCCGGTCAGCCTGCTGAAGCCCCTCGATGGCGACGAGCCGAATCTCGAAGCGCACATCGGGTCCTTCTTCGACCAGAATTATCCGCGCTTTGAGATCCTCTTCTGCGCCCGTTCAGCCACAGACGCAGGCCTCGAGATCGCTCGAGGCGTATCCGCCCGCTATCCACATATTCCTGCGCGATTTCTGTCCACCGGCGAGGAGACCTACATCAACGCGAAGGTTTCATCGCTGGAGCTGATGGATGCCGCCGCGCGGCACGACATCTTCATCATCAGCGACAGCGATGTGCGTGTCGCGCCAAATTACATCCGCGAGGTTATCGCGCCGTTTGCCGAGGAGAAGGTCGGAGCGGTCACGTGCCTGTATCGCGGCGTCGCCGATCAGGGCCTCTGGTCGAAACTGGAGGCTGCCGGGATGTCGGTGGAGATGACCTCCGGCGTCCTGACTGCGAACCTTCTGGAGGGGATGAAATTCGCTCTCGGGCCGACCATGGCGGTACGCCGCAGCTGCGTTCAGCGGATGGGGGGCTTCGGCGTGCTCGGCCCTTACTGCTCGGACGACTTTCTTCTGGGCGCGCAGGTCGCTGCTCAGGGGAATACGGTGGTGCTTTCGCACCATGTGATCGATCACATCATCCTGAACCTGAGCTTCGCCGCGTCGCTGCGGCACCAGACCCGCTGGATGAAATCCACGCGCTTCTCGCGGCCGCTTGGCCATCTGGGAACGGCGCTCACCTTCAGCGTTCCCTTCGGAGTGCTCGCGTGTCTCTCCGGCATCGCGATGCATCGCCCCCTTCTCGGCCTCTCGTTGCTGGCTTACAGCATCGTGAATCGCATGATTCTGGGAGCGCTGGTTGGATCTCGGGCGGTGCAGGAACGCCATCTGCTGCGAACGATAGTGCTCTACCCTGTGCGCGACTTCCTCGGTTTCTGTTGCTGGGCTGCGAGCTACCTGGGCAGCACAATTCTGTGGCGTGGGCGGCGCTATCGCCTCTCCCGCGGTGGTCTCATGCATCCAGTTGGGGCGCAATCGACCGACGATCGGGAGCACGCGGTTATGACATAGAGCAATTTGCGCGAGCACTCAGCGCGGCCGCTTCGGACTCAAAGTGCTATAGTCGTGCCGTCTCTGCACGCGCCCGTCACGCGGCGCCGCTGTCTATACTGGTGTGCAACTTCGGCACACGGGAAATTCATGCCTCTGACTCATCTCGACTGGCTCGTCATCGCAGCTTATCTCCTCTTCAATCTGCTGATCGGCCTTTACTACCGCAGCAAAGCGAGCGGCTCGACGGAGGATTTCTTCGTTTCGGGCCGCGACGTCTCGTGGTGGCTCGCGGGCACTTCGATGGTCGCCACGACCTTCGCGGCGGATACGCCCCTGTTTGTCTGCGGGCTGGTCGCTACACAGGGCATCTCCGGCAACTGGATTTGGTGGAGTCTCTGCCTTTCCGGCATGACGACGGTTTTCTTTTTCGCACGCTACTGGCGCCGCGCCGAAATCCTCACTGACGTCGAGCTGGTCGAGATTCGCTACAGCGGGCGACCCGCCGCCTTTTTGCGCGGGTTCAAAGCCGTCTATCTGGGCTTGCTGATGAACTGCTTCATCCTCGGCTGGGTTACGCGCGCCATGGTCGACATCATCGCGGTTACGCTGGGCCCGGTCATCGCTCAGGGGCGGTTGCTCACGCTCTCGTTGGGCGGCCACATGCTCCTGCATTACACGCTCGGCGAACCGCGCCACACCGCACTGTTCATTTGCATCTTCATCCTGGTTCCCTTCACCGGCCTCTACACGTTTCTTGGCGGCCTGTGGGGCGTTCTCGTCACCGATTTGTTTCAATTCGCGCTCAAGATGGCGATGATTGTCGTCCTCGCGTGGGTCGCCGTCGCCCGCCTTGGTGGTATGTCGGCGCTGCGCCTGCGCCTCGCGGTCGTCGACACGGCCACGCGACACGCCGGGCATCCCACATCGAATATTTTGTCGTTCCTGCCGGACTTCCATGCGGGCCTCACGACGCCCAATCTGTGGACCCTGCCGCTCCTCACTTTCTTCATGTACATCGGCGTGCAGTGGTGGGCAGCGTGGTATCCAGGAGCGGAGCCCGGCGGCGGCGGCTACGTCGCGCAGCGCATGTTCAGCGCCAAAGACGAGAAGAATTCGCTCGGGGCGACTCTCTGGTTCAACATCGCGCATTACGCGCTGCGCCCCTGGCCATGGATCGTCACCGGCCTGGTCGCGCTCGCGATGTATTCCACCAATGGCGGCCTGCATCCGAGCGCTGCCTATGCAGCCAATCCGCAACAGGGATACGTGATGGTGCTGCGCGACTTTCTGCCGCCGGCGCTGCGCGGCCTGATGATCGCAGCCTTTCTCGCCGCCTACATGTCGACGATTGGCACACAACTCAACTGGGGAACGTCGTACCTGGTCAACGATCTGTACCGCCGCTTCCTCGTCCGCAAGGCCGGTGAGCACCACTATGTGCTCATCAGTAAGATCTTCACCGTCTTTCTCGTGCTGTGCAGCGGATACGTCGCCAGCCGTCTCACTTCCATCGGCGCAGGCTGGCAGCTGGTCCTCAATCTCGGCGCAGGGACCGGCGCCGTCTACATGCTGCGCTGGTTCTGGTGGCGCATCAATGCCTGGAGCGAAATCTCCGCCATGATCGTTGCCGCTGTCGTGACCCTCTTGCTCTCCCACGTTCATTTCGCTGGCAGCGATGTCGTCGTCTTCGCCAAGAGCACGCTCATCACCGCCGGCGTCACGACCATCGCCTGGATTCTTGCCACCTTCCTCACCCCCGCCGAGCCTGAGGCGACCCTTCTCGCCTTCTATCGCCGCGTTCATCCCATGGTTCACGGATGGCAGCGTATCGCGCAGCAGGCGCCGGAATTGCCGCCGGTGCGCGACTTTCGCGCTAACGCGTTCGACACCATCATGGGCTGCGTCCTGGTCTACGGAACGCTATTCGGCATCGGCAAGCTGATCTTCGGGGCATGGCTCATCGCGTCCGCCCTGCTGGCTGCCGCCGCCGTCGCGGGTTACCTGATCTGGTGGGATCTTTCTCGCCGCGGCTGGGAGACCCTCTCGGGGGCAACTTCTTCACAGATCGCGGACAAAGCTGTCCCTCCCAAACCCGTCCAGAGTTAAGCTGGAACTTCGCGAGGCTCTCATGCCACGGGGTGTTTCATTTACCGGCGAATATCTGTCCAGATACCTGGCGGGCCAGAAGAGGTGGAATGAGGCCAGAGAGTGGCGCGCGAAAGAGGCCGAGGCCGGCAGGCCGTCCACTTACCGCGATCATTGCCATGCGCATGGGCTCTGCGCGGCATGCGCCGCAACCGGAATCAGCCTGAACGACAATGGCAGCGGCTTTAAGGCGATTGGCTGGAACGGGAATCTTCTGTTGTACGAAGAATGCGACGCGTGCGGTGGAACGGGAAGAATCATCACGCCCAGCTAGAGTAGCTGTTCCAGGTGCCTCAGGTGCAACAGGGGGCGGCAACTTTCTATTGCTCTGAGTCGCTTCAGACGCGAACATAAGAAGGACATGAGCTTTCCTGAACGTCTCTCCGGCGCATCTCACCTGCCGAGCCCGATACTTCTCCTTGCCGCTCGTGGCTCGCTGACATCGATACTCTGCGCATGAAAACCGCTGTGATTATCGGAGCCGGCCCTGCCGGCCTGACCGCTGCCCTCGAGCTGCTCCGCCGCTCCGATGTACGCCCAATCGTCCTCGAGGCAACCGAGCGCATCGGCGGCATCTCGTGCACGATTCGGCACAATGGCAATCGCATGGACATCGGCGGACATCGCTTCTTTTCCAAGGCCGACCGCGTCATGGAATGGTGGACGGAACTGATGCCGATCGCCTCCACCGAAAACGGGTCGGGGTTTCACACTATCCGCTACCAGAACCAGGAGCGCCTGATTACTGCGGGCACGGACGGCGCTTCCGATCCCGATCTGGTGATGCTGGTGAGACCGCGCAAGAGCCGCATCTACTTTTTGCGGAGCTTCTTCGATTATCCGCTCGCCCTGAATGTCCAAACGCTGCGCCAGCTCGGTTTCTGGCGCATGATCAAAATCGGCATCGGATATCTGCGTGCTAAGATCTTCCCGCGGCGGAACGAGAAGACGCTTGAAGACTTTCTCATCAACCGCTTCGGTACCGAGCTCTACCTGACGTTTTTCAAGTCTTACACGGAAAAAGTGTGGGGCGTTCCCTGCGACCAGATCAGCGCCGAGTGGGGCGCCCAGCGCATCAAGGGGCTTTCGCTGCGGACCGCGATCGCACACTTCTTCAAAAAGACATTCAGCCGCAAAAAGGCAGGCGGCATTGCGCAGAAATCTACCGAGACGTCGCTGATCGAGAGGTTTCTCTATCCAAAATACGGTCCCGGTCAGCTCTGGGAATATGTCGCCGCGCTTGTGAAGGGCAAAGGCGGCGAGGTTCGCATGGGCTGGCGAGCCGGCAAGCTCCGGGTGGAAGGCCCTCGTGTGGTTTCAGTTGACGCCGTCGATGACCAGGGAATTTGGCACACCATCCCGGCGGACTATGTCTTCTCCACGATGCCAGTGCGGGAGTTGATCCACAGCCTCGATGTCGAGGTTCCTGAAAATATTCGCGCGATCGCCGATGGCCTGATCTACCGCGACTTCATCACCGTGGGCCTGCTCGTCGATCGCCTCACCGTTACCGAGCCTGATGGCGGTCCGCTAAGAGACACCTGGATCTACATTCAGGAGCCGGACGTGCTGATGGGCCGCCTGCAGATATTTAATAACTGGAGCCCGTACATGGTCGCCGACCCATCGAAAGTCTGGATCGGCCTTGAATATTTCTGCTACGAAACGGACGGGCTGTGGAACATGGCCGACGACGAGATCGCCCGCTTTGCGATTGCCGAGGTTGAGAAAATCGGCATTCTTAAATCCGACCAGGTGCGCGACTCGCACGTTGTGCGGGTTCCGAAGACCTATCCGGCCTACTTCGGGACTTACGATCGCTTCGACGAAATCGTTCGCTATATGGACCGCTTCGAGAACCTGTTCCTGGTCGGGCGTAACGGCATGCACAAATACAACAATCAGGATCATTCCATGCTCACCGCGATGACAGCCGTCGATCAGATTGTGGCCGGCAAGATCGATAAGGCAGCTTTATGGGAAATCAACACCGAGCAGGAATATCACGAAGAAAAGAAGTAGGGGCGACAGACCTGGACCCGCGTGAACTGATGATGTTCACTCCCACTGCGTGGTATGCCGGCGCAGCCACCAGCAGGCTGGGGCGCCGGCGTGCGGGAAGAGCGCCCGGGCACAGCTTACCTGCGCCGTCCCCATATAGTCGAACTCCTGTTTGTTGCCTTTCAGAGCCGTGGAGAGATACTCCTCAACCTGAACCGAGCCGAACGCCGTTCCTCGAGCCGAGCGCACCCGGAATACGGCCCAGTCGGTCAACCACAGTGCCACAGCGACCACGATTACCACCTTCGCCGTCAGTTCCAGAATTTCAAGAAATCGCTTCATCGTGACCGCAGGAACAGGGCCTGCGCTCCATTTTCTGTACCTTTGATCTCTAACCTTATACGCTGTTATTAAATGGATCTCGATTCAATTCAATCCGCACTGCGCGGCGCCGGCGTCGATGCGTGGCTGTTCTACGACCACCACCATCGCGACCCGCTTGCCGCTGCCATTCTTGGTTTGCCCGATCACGGACTGGTGAGCCGCCGCTGGTACTACGTTATCCCCGCGCAGGGCGAGCCGCGGAAGCTCGTCCACCGCATCGAGTCCGGCAAGCTCGACTCCCTTCCCGGCACCAAGGGGGTCTATTCGTCGTGGCAGGAGCTCGAAACCGGCCTCGACGCGATGCTCGGGCCCTGGCATCGCATCGCTATGCAGTACTCGCCGAACAACGCGATCATGTACGTCTCCATGGTCGACGCGGGTACCGTGGAGCTGCTGCGGTCCATGGGCAAGGAGATCGTCAGCTCCGCCGATTTGGTCAGCCGATTCCAGGCGGTTCTGACCGAGGAACAGATCGACAGTCACTACGCCGCGCAGAAGCTCCTCGACGACATTCTTACCGAGGGCTTCCAGGCGATCGGCAGCCGCGCCCGCTCCGGGGCGCCTGCCACGGAATACGAGATGATGGTTTGGTTTCAGGAAGCGATGCGCCGTGCCGGGCTGACCACCGATCACGGACCCAACGTTTCCATCAATGAAAACAGTTCCGATTCGCACTACGAACCGACAGCGGAGTCCAGCCGTCCCATCCAGTCCGGGTCGTTTCTCCTTATCGATATCTGGGCTCGCGTGAACCGGCCCGGCACCTGCTGGTACGACATCACCTGGACGGGCGTAGTGAACCGAGAGCCGACTGAGCTGGAGCGGGTGATCTTCGCTGTGGTGCGGGACGCGCGCGATGCCGCGATCGACGCCGTGCGTTCTGCCTTCACCGATGGAGGCCATCCGGTCGCTGGATTCGAAGCGGACGATGCTGCGCGCGCCGTCATTCGCAACGCCGGTTACGGGCAATACTTCACGCATCGTACCGGCCATAATATCGGCACGGAGCTGCACGGCAGCGGAGCGCATCTCGACAATCTCGAGACCCACGATGAACGGCGCATCCTTCCCTTTACCTGTTTCTCGGTTG
Source organism: Acidobacterium sp. (assembly GCA_003152415.1). Classification (GTDB taxonomy): domain Bacteria; phylum Acidobacteriota; class Terriglobia; order Terriglobales; family Acidobacteriaceae; genus Palsa-343. The sequence continues at coordinate 1,186 of PMAD01000187.1, read as the reverse complement.
AGCCGGGCATCTACCTGCCGGAGTTTGGGGTTCGCAGCGAAGTGAACATGATCACTTCCAAAGACAATGCTGTCGTCACCGGGCGGATCCAGCGGGAATTGATGCGGGTTTAGCGGGCGGCGTTCATTTATAGTCATAGGTAATGGCCTCGAAAGCGCAGACCCCCGCACAACCACAAACTCAGGGCTTTGCTTACTCGGCGCTAATCCTTGGCTGGCTTGTGCCAGGCGCAGGACACCTGCTGACGCGCCACTGGATTCGCGCCCTCCTGCTTTTTGTCGCCATCACGGCGATGTTTTCGCTGGGACTGGCGATGCAGGCCAAGGTCTACGTGCCCAACACCGGCGATCCGCTGGACATGCTCGGCTTCGCCGGCGACATCGGTGCCGGAGCTCTCTATTTTGTCGCCCGCATCTTCTCGCTCGGCCAGAGCACCCAACAACTGGTCACCGCGGATTACGGAACCAAGTTTGTGGTGGTGGCGGGACTGCTGAACTTCGTTGCCGCGGTCGACGCTCACAACCTCCGCATCGGGAGGAAGGTTTAGGTGCTGGCGCCCTCTCACTTCACTGCGGTCCTGCTCTTCGCCACCTGCACCTCTGTGGTGTTCGGCGTTACGCAACGTTCCACGCCGCGCGCCATGGTCCGTTACGGTCTCTACTGCTGGGTCCTTTTTGTCGCCTCGGTGATTGCCGCCAGCTGGCTAATGTGGCTGATCCGGCGGTGACAGAAGAGCAGCCGGTAGCCAGTGGCGAGTAGCCCCGCCATCCCTACCCTGCAATTTATGCAAAAGCGGCCAGTAGCCCGGTAGCCTTGCCACCCCTACCCCCTTACGTTTCTGTTAAGTGTATGAAAACAGGCGCGTTCGCTTGTGCCTTGTGAAGGCCTCTGCATGCAAGTAGCAGAAAACAGGTTAGTTTTCAGAGGGCCTCAAAACGCGAGGAACTACGAGGGCACGGCGAGATCAATGCCACGGGTACCCCCTCCCCACCCTGGGGTGTTGGCAAGTTATTGAGAAATAACGCTTCCAAGATGTTATCGAGCTTGATATCTCCCTCCCTTCGCGGACCATCGATCAGTGTTCGGCTATCAGCGTTCAGAAAACAGAGAACAGGAAAAACGACAGCCACCAAGAGAAAAGGCCTCCCTCAGGAGGCTATTGCGGTTTCCGATTACGGGGTCCTGC
>PMAD01000003.1 GCA_003152415.1 Acidobacterium sp. | reverse complement strand
TGCAGCTTGCGCGCGCCGGAGTTATCGGCGACCTCGAGCATCGTTCTCATCTGCACTGCCATGGCAATCTCTCCTTCTCTTAAGTCGCGGTCTTGAGCCGCGATCTCCACTTACAACGCTGTCCTTACTCCGCGGCTACCGCCGCCTCCGCTTCCTGCACCTGCGCCAAACTCGAACGGCGCACGATCTCTTCCAGATTCCACCGCTTCAGCTTGCTCAGCGGCCGTGTCTCGCGGATGCGCACAATGTCCCCCACCCGCGCCGTGTTCTGCTCGTCGTGGGCGTAGAACTTGCGCGTCGACCGCACGATGCGCTTGTACTTCGCGTGCGCCTTGCGCATTTCCACTTCCACCACGATGGTCTTCTGCATCTTGGTCGAGACCACCTGCCCAACTTTCTCGTTGCGGCGCGGTTCTTTCCTGGTCTCCGCCGCCCCCGCTTTTGCTGTGTTGCTCGCTGTTGCGCTCATCGTCTAACCCTTCTTCACGCTCGTTGACCTGGACGCCTGCTTTTTGCTCGCCGAGGGCTTCGCCGCCGACTTCCTCGCCGCCGCCGTCCTGCCGCTGCTCTTGTGCGCAGGCGCTGCACTCTTTACGGCCTTCTTCTTTGCCTTTGCCGGCTTCACGGCCTTCTGCTTCACCTGCTTCGCCGGCGTGCTCGCCTCATGCTCCTCGGCGATTTCAGCATGCGCGGCGTGCTTGCTCGCCACCGTGGCGTGGATCCCCAGCTCGCGCTCCCGCTCGATGGTGTTGATGCGGGCCACATCCTTCTTCAGCTCATGCAGCTTCTTCACGCCCTCGGTCTGCCCGAGCCTCATCTGAAAGCGCAGCCGGAACAATGCCTCCGCGGCTTTCCGCCCTTCGAGCGCCAGCTCGTCGTCGCTCAGGTTGCGAATCTTTTCCACTTCCATCGTTTCTCTTCTCTCCGGCTGGACCCAGATCCAGGGTCCAACCCGCATCTCAATTTCCGCTAGCTTCTCTATCCCTGCCAATTACTTCACCGCCACCGTAACTTTCGCGTCGTGACGCTGCACGAACTTTGTCTTCAGCGGCAACTTGTGCGCCGCCAGACGCATCGCCTCCGCCGCAATGTCCCGGCCCACGCCTTCCATCTCGAACAGGATCCGCCCCGGACGAACCACAGCGACCCAGTGATCCGGCGCCCCCTTGCCCTTGCCCATACGGGTTTCGGCCGGCTTCTTCGTCACCGGCTTGTCCGGAAACAACCGCAGCCAGATCTTGCCTCCGCGCTTGATGAAACGCGTCATGGCCACGCGGCTGGCTTCAATCTGCCTGTCGGTGATGTAGCCGCACTCCATCACTTTCAGCCCGAAGTCGCCGAACGACAGCTCGCTGCCGCGCCACGCTTTGCCGCGCATGCGCCCGCGCTGCTGTTTGCGGTACTTCACTTTCTTTGGCATCAACATAACGATTTCCTATCCCTGAAACCTGTTCCCTGAAACCTGTAACCTGTCCGTGTTCGCTAGAACACGGAAGAGCCCACCGCAGCCTGCGGTTCGCGCCGCTTCTGCTGGTAGATATCTCCGCGATAAATCCACGTCTTTACGCCGATAATGCCGTAGGTGGTGTGCGCCTCGGCAAATCCGTAATCGATGTCCGCCCGCAGCGTGTGCAGCGGCAGCCGCCCCTGCAGATACCACTCCGACCGCGCGATTTCGTTGCCGTTCAGCCGGCCACTCACCCGCACCTTGATGCCTTTGCAGCCGAAACGCAGCGCCGAATCCACCGCCTTGCGCATCGCGCGCCGGAAGCCCACACGCTTCTCCAGCTGCAGCGCGATGTTCTCCGCCACCAGCTGCGCATCCAGCTCCGGCTTGTTCACTTCAAGAATGTCGATGAACACGTCGCGGTTGGTGCGCTTCTGCAGCTCGCCCTTCAGCTTCTCGATCTCGGCGCCCTTGCGTCCGATCACGATGCCCGGCCGTGCCGTGCGGATCATCAGCCGCAGCTTGTTTCCCGGCCGCTCCACTTCGACCGAGCTCACCCCGGCCGCCTTCAGTTTCTCCTTCAGCTCGCGCTTCAGGTGAACGTCCTCGATCAGCAACCGGCTGTAGTCCTTGCCCGAAAACCAGCGCGAGCGCCACGGCTTGTTGATTCCGACCCGGAATCCGTAAGGATGGACTTTCTGTCCCATAAATTTCCTAACCCTCTCCACTCTCCAGGCTTGCGAACTTCGTGCCTCTCAAGGCTTGCTACCGGCTCGCTCTTCGCTCGCCTTATACTCGCCGTTCGCCACCCTACTTCTTCTTCGCGGACTTCTTCTCCGCGCCCTTCTTGGCCGGCTTGTGAGTCGCCTTCTTCGCCGGTTTGTGCGCCGCCACCTTCTTTGGCAGAGCTTTCTTCCCTGCTGTCTTCTTCGCGGCCTGCTTGGGCTGTTCGACCGTCTCCTCTTCCACGCGATGCACCAGCCCTTCGGCCTGCACTCGCTCCGCGACCGCAATCGCGATGTGCGACAGCCGCCGCTGATACCGGTACGCCCTGCCCATGGGAGCCGGCCGGATCCGCTTCATCCGCGGCCCATCGTTGGCCACCGCCGACTTCACGTACAGGTTGTCGAGGTCCACATCGAGCCCCTGCTCCTGGCTCAGGTGGTTCGCATTCTGCAGCGCCGAACGCAGCACTTTCTCCACCAGTGGAGCAACCGCCTTCTTCGTGAACGCGACCGTATTCAGCGCCTCTTCGACGCCCCGGCCCTTGATCAGATCGAGCACCAGCCGCGCCTTCTGCGGCGATACCCGCTGAAATCGCGCTTCAGCCCGAAACTCCCGTGTCTGCGTTTCCATTCGTCTTACTCCAACCTTCCCAACTTACGCTCCCGGCCTTCACCGGCCGGTTTCGCTCCCGGCTCCCAGCTCCAGGCTACCGGCTGCTTTTCTACCTCGGCCTCGCCACCGTCTCGGTGCTGGCAGCCTTCATCGAATGCCCTTTGAACTGCCGCGTCGCCGCAAACTCGCCGAGCTTGTGCCCCACCATGTTTTCTGTCACATACACCGGCACAAATTTCTTGCCGTTGTGCACCGCGATCGTGTGTCCGATCATCTCCGGATGGATCGTTGAGCGGCGCGACCAGGTGCGCACGACTTTCTTGTCGTTCGCGCGGTTCATCGTCTCGATCTTCACCATCAGGTGCCCGTCCACAAAAGCGCCCTTTTTCGTCGACCTTGCCATCAGAATCCTCTTCGCTTCCCGCTAAATCTTCTGTCTGCTACTGGCTACAGGCTACCGGCTACCGGCTGCCTCACTTGCTGCGTCTCGCCACGATGAACGCATCGGTCCGCTTGTTGTTCCTGGTCTTGTACCCGCGCGTCGGCTGCCCCCACGGCGTCACCGGATGCCGTCCGCCTGAAGTCTTGCCCTCGCCGCCGCCGTGCGGATGATCGACCGGGTTCATGGTCACGCCGCGGTTGGTCGGGCGAATCCCCAGCCACCGATTGCGTCCCGCCTTGCCGATCGACACATTCTCGTGATCNNGGCAGCTTCAACAGCGCGTAATCGCCTTCCTTGGCCACCAGCTGCGCCGACGCGCCCGCTGAGCGCGCCATCTGCGCGCCCTTGCCCGGCCGCAGCTCCACGTTGTGCACGGTCGTGCCCGCAGGAATATTCTTCAGCGGCAGCGCGTTCCCCACCAGAATGTCCGCCTCCGGCCCGCTCATAATCTTCTGCCCGACCTTCAGCCCTACCGGCTGCAGGATGTAGCGCTTCTCGCCGTCCGCGTAGTTGATCAGCGCAATCCGCGACGAGCGCCCTGGATCGTATTCGATCGTCGCTACCGTTCCCGGCACGCCGTACTTCTCGCGCTTGAAATCGATCAGGCGCAGCTTCTGCTTGTGCCCGCCGCCGTGATGGCGAATCGTCATGTCACCGGAGTTCCGCCGCCCGCCCGTCCGCAGCTTATTCGTCACCAGCGGCTTGTACGGCTTATCCGTCGTGATCTCGTCCCGCACCAGCGTCGTCTGAAACCGCAGCGTCGGTGTGATCGGTCTGTATGTCTTAATCGGCATCTCTGTTTTCTCTCTGCCTTGCTACCAGCTACTTGCTACTTGCTACCAGCTACCGGCTGCTTCTTACAGGTTGTTCACGTAATCCGGCATCTTCTCGCCCGCCTTCAGCCGCACATAAGCCTTCTTCCAGTCAGCGCGATAACCGGCAAACTTGCCGCGGCGGCGTTCCTTACCCACCATGTTTGCGGTGCGCACCGCACGCACCTTCACCTTGAACAGCGCTTCCACCGCCTGCTTCACCTGCGTCTTCGAAGCCTTCACGTCCACTTCGAACACCAGCGTGCCTTCTGTTTCCTTCGCCGCCAGAGCCTTCTCGGTGATCATCGCCCGGCGAATTACGGTATAGGTCGTCGCCATTACGCCACCGCCTTTCTGCCCTTCGGCAGCGACTTCATCAGCGACTCCTGCAGCTTCTCCAGCGCCGGCCGCGAGAAAATCACGCGCTCCGAGCGCAGCAGATGGTAAGGATGGACCTCGCTGTTCAGCATCAGCTCCACGCCTTCAAGATTGCGCGCGCCCAGCAGCAGATTCCGCCCCAGGGTTTGCCCGTTCTCGACCAGCAGCGCCGTCCTGTTCGCTTCCAGCTTGTCCAGCGCCGCGCGATACAGCTTCGACTTCGGCTCTTTCGCCTCGAGCGATTCCACCACCGTCAGCTTCCCATCCGCCAGCTTGGTCGCCAGCGCCGAACGCAGCGCTCCCAGCAGCTTCTTGCGCGGAAACGCATACTCGTGTGAATGAGGAACCGGCCCGTGTACCGTGCCGCCATGCCGCCACAGCGGCGACCGGATCGACCCGATGCGCGCCCGCCCGGTGCCCTTCTGCTTCCACAGCTTCTTGCCCGATCCGGCGACCAGCTTGCGGTTCTTCGTCGCGGCCGTGCCCTGGCGCAGCGCAGCACGATAGTGCTTCACCGCTTCCCACAGCAGCGCCTCGTTCACCTGCCCGAAGACCTCATCGGCCAGCTCCAGCGAGCCGACCTTCTTGCCTCCGAGATCCACTACGTCAATCTTTGCCATCGTCTTCTATCTTTCTGCTGCTGACTCTCTAGCCGCTTCTTACTCGCTTCCTACTCGCAGTTAGCTCGTCTCTAGCTCGCCTTTCGCTGCATTTAAGCCTTCTTCTTGCTCGCAGCCTTCTTTGAAGCCTTCAGCGGATCCACCGTGCCCGAGCCCGCAAATCCACGGCGCTCG
>PMAD01000164.1 GCA_003152415.1 Acidobacterium sp. | reverse complement strand
ATTCATTGTGCCCTGATACAAAACCTGTCTCAGGCCGATCTCTCTGCCTTACCGGCCGATTCGGCGACGGCGTTATCGAGCGAGATGCCGGGGCCCATCGTCGAACTGATGGTGATGCCCTTGATGTACTTTCCCTTGGCCGCCGAGGGTTTCGCCCGTACCACGCTGGTGATCACGGTGATCGCGTTCTCGACCAGCTTTTGCGCTGGGAAAGAAATTTTGCCGACGGGTACGTGGACGAGCGCGGTCTTGTCGGTGCGAAACTCAACCTTGCCGGCCTTGATTTCGCGGATCGCGGCGGCGACGTCGTTGGTCACGGTGCCGGTCTTTGGGTTCGGCATGAGGCCGCGGGGTCCGAGAACTTTGCCGAGGCGGCCGACGGACTTCATCATGTCGGGCGTCGCAATGAGAGCGTCGAAGTCGGTCCAGGATTCTTTCTGGATTTTCTCGACCAGCTCGTCGCCGCCAACGATGTCGGCGCCGGCGGCTTCGGCTTCGCGCTGCTTGTCGCCGGTAGTGATGACGGCGACCTTCTTGGTCTTGCCGAGGCCGTGGGGCAGAACGACGGTGCCGCGGACCATCTGGTCGGCGTGACGCGGGTCGACGCCCAAACGCAGGGTCAGGTCGACGGTCTCGTCAAACTTGGCGTACTTGACTTTTTGGAGAAGCGGAACGGCTTCCTGCAGAGGGTAAGGGCGCTTCTCCACCTGGGCGCGCGCCTTCTCTATGTTCTTGCCTTCTTTTGCCATACTTCCTCGTCTCCCACCGCGCGGACGTTGTGGCTTGCCGGCCGTGGTGCTGGTGACACTGCGCCCTTGGGGGCGCAGACACTGATTATCAGGGAAAATGGCGGGGAAGGCAAGGCGAACGGTTTGGAGTAGTGGGTCAGTTTGAATCTGAAGACAGACGAAGTTGCCGAAAAACCCGTCTTGCAGTCCACCGTCGGGATACACCAACCAACTACTATTCGACTGGACTACACTTCACCGGACCGGGAACAGCCCTAATCGATGGTCGTGGGAAGAGCTCTACCACCACCGGGTAAGCAATGGCAGACGCGTGGTTATCTCTTCGGGTGGTACGCCCTCGTCGCCTACAACCCATTCCTTTTCCCCGTCATGGCGATAGCCCGTGCATTTCGGCACCGTTGCAAGCGCCAATCCATACCGTCTTCTGAAGTTGCTCCAGCAACTCATTCCGTCCCTGGGTATAGAGCAATCTCCGCCAACTACGCGCAAGTATCTCAGCGACACAGTCTCATTCGTGGTGTGCACGAACTCCAAATGACCATTCCACCAGGCTGAATCCTCAAATATTTTCTTTCCGGCCTTCAAATCCAGGATGCGGAAAGGCATCCCGCCGTTGCTGTCGCCGTCGGCTGCCTCCAAAAACAGAAGCGATCCCTTGACCCCTTCGAAGCTCCACCACTCCTTAGCCATGAATCGTTCTGTAGAAGCATGCGCCAGATGACATGCGGGTGCGTCTTCGTTGGTGACAGGTGTGACCGTGACCCAGCGCACTCCTTTCAGTCCTGGGTTATTCAGTTCCTTGACCATAAAATCCTGGTAGTAAAAACAGGAGAGCTGGATCCGGGCAGGATCGTTTGGCATTAGATAGGGAGACCGCCCTAAATTCACGACCATCTTGCGAACAGGCTTGTCGAAGGATTCGGAAAGCGCGACAGAGGCCGAAGTCGAGTTTCCCAACACGACGGTCACGCCTAGTAGCGCAACAACAGCCTTCTTTACGCTCGTCGTCGACATTCCGAATTTACCCTTCCAAGCACGATGCCAGTCTACCTCCCGCAAGTCGGCTTTTCGATTTGGCTTAAGGCCGAACTGGCTGACCTGGTTGGCGAGATCCGTCTCTACGACCGGCCGAGAATTGCGATGGCGTTTTCTCAAAACGGGTCAAGGCCGTTACTTCTGACTGGACGCGGAACCGATTCAGATTGACGTTGGGGTTGCCGGGGAGTTCGCTACTTGCTATGGGGTGAACCTGGCCGACGCCGCTTTCGGGCTACGGTTTTCTCCAGAGGGTTGAGCTCCGCGGGAACGGCAGGATTCGCGGCCCGGATATTTACTGGCTCGACGGTGAGGTTGTGCTTCCGCAGTCCTTCTTTTCGAAGAGTTCCAGGTTCTCGCTTTTCCAGAGCATCGCGGAGTGGATGCGGTTGTAGCCGCTGGGGTGGTCGAAGAAGATGAACTCCTCGAGTTTGCCGGGGCGCATCTTGCGGTACTCGCCGAGATGGATGGCTGCCTGCGCGAAGCCGTCGGGCTGGCGGCTGGCGTTGAGGCCGAACATGTCGGCTTCTTTTTCCTCGGTGCGGGTCTGCGTGTTCAAAACCGGCGTGAGGACGAAGAACAGGATGCCGGCCAGCAGAAAGACCAGAGGCAGGACGGCCGGATCGCCAACATCGTGAATTTGCCAGCGGTCGCCCCAGCGTCGCAGCGCCCATTGCAATCCGTAGAACAGGTAGACGAAGGAGAGCACATCGACGATGGCGAGGAAGAGGATGTCCTTGGGGATGTGGTTGAGGACGTAGTGGCCCATTTCGTGGCCCATGACGGCCTGAATTTCCTCGGATGAGCCACGGCGCAGCAGGTTGTCATTGAGGGTGATGCGCATGGTGT
>PMAD01000318.1 GCA_003152415.1 Acidobacterium sp. | reverse complement strand
GGGGATTCACGGAGCTGGATCGCGGGCTGACGGTGAATGCCGGGGTGATCCGCGGAGGGACACGGACGAACGTGATTGCGGCCGAGGCGGAGGCGGAGATCGACGTGCGAATTGCGCAGGCGAAAGACGCGGAACGGATCGACCGGCGGTTTCGGGGGCTGCGCGTTCGGGACCGCGGCTGCGTCCTTCAGGTGGAAGGAGGAATGAATCGGCCGCCGATGGAACGGAGCCGGGGTACGGTCGCGCTTTTCCGGCGCGCCGCGACTTTGGCAGCACAGATTGGGTTCAAATTGGGGGAAGCTTCCACAGGCGGAGGTTCCGACGGTAACTTTACTGCGGCGCTGGGTGTGCCCACACTCGACGGAATGGGTGCGGTGGGCGAAGGGGCGCACGCATCTCATGAATCGGTGCTGCTGGAGTCGCTGATTCCGAGGATGGCACTGCTAGCGGAGATGATTCGGACGAACTGAGGGGGCATTCGGATGCTGAAGCTGATGGAGATCGGGCTGCTGGTGGTGACGCTGTTGATCGTCCTTGGGCTGGTGGTGGCCGGTCAGCCGGAAGCGCCGCCGGTTTCGGACCATCCCATCGGAGCGCAGGAGCCAAGCGAAGAGGCGCAGCAGCCGAAGGCGAGCTGAGGGAGGCAGCTGGGAGCTGGGAGCGATTAGCGAAAGACTTTTGGCGAAGAGCTTTTAGCAAGCTGCTGTTAGTGAGAAGCGAGCGAAACGCGAGGCAACAGCGAGAAAAAGGCGAGCTGACCGCGAGTTAACTGCGAGTCAGAAGCGATTAGCGGGTTGACGGAGCGGCTGGAGTTTCGGGCGACAGCTCTTTGGCGGCGCGGAGGCGGGAATCGAGGCCTTCGATCATGCTGGCGACCAGCGCGAGGGGCAAACCCACAACATTGAAATAGCAGCCGTGGATGCGGGGAATCCAGCGCGCGGCCTGGCCCTGGATGGCGTAGGCGCCTGCCTTGCCGCGGGGCTCGCCGGTAGCAATGTAGCGAGCGAGGTCTTCTTCAGTGGGGGTGAGCATCGTGACCCAGGTGACTTCGGCGGCGACTTCGGTGAGGGGGCTGATGGGCGCCGGAGCGAGGAGCGCGACGCCAGTAATGACGCGATGGGTTGCACCGGAGAGCAGGCGCAGCATGCGGGCCGCGTCGGCATCGTCTTCGGGCTTGGCGAGGATTTCGCCGTTGGGAGCAACGACGGTAGTGTCGGCGCCGAGGATCAGATGCGGTTCGTCGGAGGTGCGAGTGAGGGCGGCGAATTCCGGCGAGGCAGCAACGGCTTCGGCTTTTTCGCGCGCGAGGCGCAGGACGTAGCCGATGGGGTTTTCGCCGGGTCGTGGATCTTCGGGGATGTCGGCGGGAAGGACTTCGAAGGCGTATCCGGCCTGCGCGAGCAGATCGCGGCGACGCGGCGACGCGGAGGCGAGGACGAGCATGGAGAGATTATTTCAGAGGCAGTGGGGTTGATTCGCAGCGGCGATTACGAATGCTCGGGGCTGGAGCCGGGCTCGGGGAAGTCGGAGTCGCTGTCCTTGATTTCCTCGTCGGTCTCGCGATGGGGGAGCTGGTCGGCGAGGCGGTCGTGGGGATCGCCTTGCTGAGAGGAGGGCCGGTGTACCGACTCGGGCGCTGTGTCTTCGATGGCGCCCTTTTGCTCGTCCGCATCTTTGGTTTTCATGGTTCCTCCCCGGGCATTGCGTGGAGCGTTTGTGGAATGGATGCGCGATGTTTGGAATGCGCTGCTTCCGGTCTTCTTTGGTTGCGCTGACCTGCTATTTTGGACCGAATGGATTCTGGATTCAACCCGCGTCAACTGCTGGAGACGGCGCTCTCGGAAGCGCGGAAAGGGCGTGAGGAGGGCGGGATTCCCATCGGCGCGGCGATCTTCACGCGAGAGGGACGGCTGCTGGGTTCGGGACACAACCGGCGTGTGCAGCATGGCGATCCATCGGCGCACGGAGAGACGGATGCTTTTCGCAATGCGGGGAGGCAGCGATCGTATCGCGACCTGATCATGGTAACGACGCTGGCTCCGTGCTGGTACTGCAGCGGGCTGGTGCGGCAGTTTGGATTTCGCACGCTGATTGTTGGAGAGAGCAGGACGTTTCAGGGCGGGCTCGAGTGGCTGCGGTCGCTGGGAGTTGAGGTCGTGGATCTCGATTCGCAGGAGTGTTTCGCGATGATGAGCGCGTTTATCCGCGAACAGCCGGATGTGTGGAACGAGGATATTGGGGAGTAAGAACACAGAGCACGGGGCGCAGGGAGGGCGATTCCCGTCAGGAGGCCCGCGCCGCTTTCGCGAGCTCGCAGAGCATGTCAGAGTGGATGTTGAGTCCGAGGTTGGTGATGTTGTAGAAGTGCTCGCTGGCAACGAGCCAGACGATCTCGCAGATCTGGCGTTCGGACCAGAAGCTCCTGAGGCGGGAGAAGGTCGCGGGGTCGACCCGTTTGTCGCGGGTGAGCTCGGTAGCGTAGTCGAGGGCGGCGCGGTCGGCGTCGGTGAAGAGGGAACTGGTGGCGTAGTGTTCGAGCGCATCGAATTTTGCCTGGTTCACCGAGGACTTGATTGTGAAGGCGCGGCCGATGTCGATGCAGAAGAGGCAGACGTTGATGCGGGCGACCTGTTCGCGGATGAGCATGACGGTTTCGCGGGGGAGGGTGAGTTTTTTGTCGAGCTGGCCGATTTTGCCGGTGAAGCGGCCGAAGGCAAGGGGCAGGCGGGCGACAAAAACTTTGAGCGGGGTCATGACCTTGCCGAACTGGCGGCGGGACATGGAGTAGACCAGGCGGAGCATGAGGCCCCGAGGACGCTCGATGGGGGAAAGGAAGGGTTCATCGATGGTGAGAGGGGCGGGATCGGGGGTTTTGGCTGAAGCCGACATGGTGGGAACCTCCAGAGTGCGGAAATCTTCGCTCATCCGTATGACGACCGCGAAGGCCGGAATTGGACAGGCTCCGATCTCTTTTCTGCTTTTCCTCGCGGCGGGCGGGGTAACAGAGCGCTCAACTTGCCTGCAGTGATGATTGTCACCGACAATCGTTCGCACATGACTGCACCCTGATATGTGCCCCGTGTGGGTGACCGGACCGTCCGGTGCCGGCTACCTTCGTGGGAGGAAATGTTCTCCGCCCGTTTCGGCTGCAGAATCGTCTGCACGGCGAGGGTGGAATTGGGAACCCTGGCATGCGATTGCCGCTGGCAGTCGGGGAGAACGATATGCCGCTCTATGCAGAACGCCCGCCTCTGCCTTCCGATGACAAGCGATGGAGAATAGTAAACGGCACGATGCGCAAGCATGGCTACTCGCGCAACGCGCTGATCGAGACGCTGCACACGGTGCAATCGTCGTTTGGATTTCTGGATGAGCCGTCGATCCGGTTTGTGGCGCAGTCGCTGCGGGTTCCGCTGAGCCAGGCGTACGGGGTGGTGACGTTCTACCACTTCTTCAGCCTGAAGCCGCCAGGCAAGCACACCTGCACGATTTGCCTGGGGACGGCCTGCTACATCAAAGGATCGGACAAGCTGGTGGCGCAGACGGAGAAGCTGCTGCACATCCAGGCGGGAGAGACGACGCCGGATGGCGAAGTGTCGTTTACAACGGCTCGCTGCGTGGGCGCCTGTGGGCGCGCGCCGGTGGTGCTGCTGGACGGTGAGCTGTCGGGGCAGATCGAAGCCGCCGAGCTGACGAAGCAGCTGGAAAGGTGGACGACGCAATGAACGTCGAGGAACTGCAGCAGATTGCCGCCACCGCCGTGGAAGAACGGGAGAAGTTCGACTACGAGATCAACGTGTGCATGGGGACNNTGCGCCGGACGGGCTGCATGGGACTGTGCGCGGCGGGGCCGATGGTGCTGATGGAGCCGTCGGAAATTCGCTATGGGCACGTGCACGAGGGGGACGCGAAGGATCTGATCGGCTCGCTGGGCGGGCAGGCGGTGGCGCGCCTGGATCCGCACCTGGGCGGCTACTTCGATGGCCAGACGCACGTGGTGCTGGAGAATTCCGGGCACATCGACCCGGAGAAGATCGACGAGTATATTGCGCGCGGCGGGTACG
>PMAD01000031.1 GCA_003152415.1 Acidobacterium sp. | reverse complement strand
CGCAGTCGATCTTCAGCGAGTCGCCGGGCCGCGTGTAGGCCGATGCGGCAATCCGCCGTTGCATCAGATCCCACACCCGCGCGTGCTCAAAGTGGGTCCGCATGCTCCGCGCGATGGCCGCGCGCCCGCTCAGCGCCTGCCGTGCCCGGAGCTTGCGCGGTTCCACATACAGCTGCATCAGCTGCTCCATCCCGGCGGCGGTGTTTTCCGCAAGACACGCCTTCGGCGCGGTGATTTGTAACTGATGCGAGAACGAATCCTCCATGGTCGCCAGCAGCGGCGGACCGTCCGATCCCGGCTCGAGCAGGCGGCGCCGCATTTCCGTCTCCATCGCCTCCAGCATGGCGATATCGGCGTCCGGATCGACGCAGCGCACCCGCGCCCAGTCCTTCGTAAAACGGACCAGGGGCGCGGCTCCACCCGGCTCTCCGGGGTGCGCGGTCTCCCGCAGCAGCACCCCGATATTCACGAACTCGTTCTTCACCGGGTCCGGCACATAGCGGACGAGGAGAAATTCGCACTGTAGTTGCTCGTTCACATCACCCTTCCAGGGTAACTATCGCCCCACATCTGCTCGGAGAACTGCCCGGATCGCACGTCTCCCAACGCCCGGTTCCAGTTTGGAAACGGCTGCCGGGAGGATTCCCGAAACTCCGTGATCCGATCCCGCACCTGCGGCCTCCGCGCAAGCAGTTTTCCCACCAGTTCCTCCAGCACCTCCACGTTGCCCTCGTACCACTCCGGAGGCAGCGTCTCCGCGATCTCCCAAATGCGCTGCGGCTCCAGCTGCTCCATCGTGCTCAGCCAGGGCTCGAAGCTCTCCCATCCGGTCACCTCGCGGTACACCCCGTTGCGCGCGTAGACGCCGCGCAGCGGCGCATCAATAAAGCGCCACTCCCCGGAATTGAAACAGAACCCCTGGTCGATGAACGCCGCGCTGTAGCGCCGTTCCCGGCCCTTGCGGTGAAACAGGGCCTGCCGCCCGTTGGCGTTGCAGGTCCACTTATCCAGCACCAGGGCTCCCGCGAATTCGCGCAGATTCCGCACCTCCATCAACTGCTCCTCGGGCAGGTAATCGGCCACATGGCCCGGCATCAGCCCGCCCACCAGTTGCGAGCCGAAATGCAAGCCGGACTGGCACCGTTCCCGGCGATGACCGTAGTCCATCTCCAGCTCCGCCGTCTGCTCGATCAGCCACGCCGTCACCTCGACCACGTCGCACTGTGGCATGGTCAGGCCCATCAGGGCGCCCAGCCGCGTTCCCAGCAGCTCGTTGGGCAGCACCCGCAGGTGCTGGGGGTTGTTCTGGAACTTCACAATCCAGGCATGGCCATCGTCGCCCAGCATCAGGTGGCTTTGCGCTCCGCCGCGCATTTTCCGGATCTGCTGAATGGCCAGAACCGTCATGGCTCCCCCGGATTTCTCATGCTAGTCCACGGCTCCCCCCTGTGAGCTTTTCCCCGCGAACCGCCAGCGCCAGGGCCATGGCCATGACGCAGTCATCGTGCTCCCCGGCCTGGGCCTCGGCGCGCCCGCTGGCCTGGCGCACAAAACTGCGGCACTCCCGCAGCAGCCGCTCGCTGGTGAAGAGGCCCGGCGTCTCCACCAGCGCCGCGTCCAGCTTTCCCAACATGTAGGGCCGTGTCACGGACGTCGTCAGCCATCCATCCCGCTGTTCGGCCTGAAAAATCCGATCGTAGCGGCATGTAGCGCGCAGGTGCGCCAGCACCGCCTCCCCCTGATTGTTGCGTTCCACCGCGAGCAGCGCCCCGCGATACTCGCGGGCCAGCGCGGCGGCCTCCCGGGCGGTTTCGAGCGGCGTCAGCCGCGAGCACCACTCCGCGCACTGCAGGCCGGACCGGAGGTCGATGACCTGCATCGCCGTGAAGTCGCCGCTCGTTCCGCCTCCCGCCGGATCGACGGCCACCAGATAGTCCCGTCCCGCCTGCGGCATCAGCCAGATATGCAGGGCGCCGTTGTGCCGCTCCTCCACCGGCTCCTCGATCGCCCGCAGGCGCGCGTCGATCGCCGCCGTTTCGAAGAAGCACGTCCCGCTGGCAAGAAAGCACGCGGTCGGATCCTCCGCGTACTCCTGCTTCGCCAGGCCTCGGAAGTTCCTCAGGATCTGCCGCCGGTAGCCGATCTGCTCCGGGCCCAGGTGGTGTTCCCGCATCAACTGCCGCTCCGCTTCGGTCAGCGACGCTTCTTCCGGGGGCGCGGCCACATACGCCGGTTCCAGCCACCAGGGGAAAAAGTGTCGCACGGTATTTGTCTTCTCCGCCTCCTGCCATTCCTTCCAAAAGCACCCCGATGCGCCCATCGGGGTCGATTCCATCGCCAGCTGGCCGGCGGGCGAGAGCGTGGCCATCAGTCCGTACAGGATTTCCGCCGCGTCGCCCGGCCAGCGCGCCAGCTCGGTGCAGTGCAGGTTGGTGATGGTCAGGCCGCGACCCGCGTTGCGATCGCCCGCCGTCTCCACCAGGTATTCGCTGTCGATTTCCGGAAACACGATCCGCTGTGCGCTTCTGTTCACGCTCTTCAGCGCTCCGGCGCAGAGCGACTCCGGCAACAGCGCCATGAAGCGGTGCACGATGCGGAAGATCTGCTCCGCCGCCTCCTGGGTGTGCGCCACCTGCACGGTGACCGTTCCGGGATGAGTAATGGTTCGCAAAAAGAATTGCCCGGCAATCCACGTGCTCACGCCCATCTGCCGGGCCTTAAGCACGATGTTTCTCCTGCCCGCCGTCTCTTCGTACATCCGCTGCGCAGGGTTGGCGGCCAGGGCCACGTTGCGCCCCAGCCGGTTTCTAATTTTAAGGACCGTCTCCGCCAGTGCCAGCGCCGCATCGTTGCCGGCGTCCAGCTGCTTTCCCAGGCTGATCAGGTCCTCCCTCGTGCCGCTTCCCCAGTCGAAATTCATGGTCGTGTGCCGGGTCACTGATTCATGGTGTATTCC
>PMAD01000043.1 GCA_003152415.1 Acidobacterium sp. | reverse complement strand
GCTCAGGCACCGCTGAACTGTGCGCGGGAAAAGTCGAATCAGAAGCCTACTCGTGGCGGAGGGCGACCATGGGGAGGATGCGGGTGGCCCGCCATGCGGGGACGTAGCTGGCGAGGAGCGCGACGATTCCGAGCAGGAGGACGACGGTGGCGAGGGTGAGCCAGTCCGCAACGCCGACGCCGTAGAGCAGGCTGCGCAGGAAACGCGTGAGGAGGAGCGAGGCGACGAGTCCGACGAGGACGCCGGCGATGGTGAGGCGCAGGCCCTGAGCGAGGACCTGGCGGAAAATGACGGGTTTCTTCGCGCCGAGGGCGATGCGGATGCCGATTTCGCGCGNNTGCCGATTTCGTGGGTGCGCTGTTTGGTGGTGTAGGCGACAACTCCGTAGAGACCGACGGTGGCGAGGAGAAGCGCGAGGAGGCCGAAGGCAGGCGATTTGGAATCCATGGTAGAGCGGGGCATGGGGTGGGCGGTGTGCTGGCGGTCACGGGAGTTTTGGAGGGGTTTGGGCGGGTTTCGGGGAGGGTACAAGCGGCGTGTAAGCTCGGACCTGACCTCATTATGAGGAGGCGGGAGCGATGGTCACGATTGAGCTGACGAAGCAGGCGAGGGCGGACGCGATTGCGTCGGTGAAGAAGTATTTCANNGGGTGGCGGATCTGGATGGGGAACTGTACGCGGATGAGTTTCAGTACTGGGTTCGGCTGGCGGCGAAGCGGAAGAAAGGCAGCCGGTAGCTGGTTGCCGGCGGATGATGTGAGAGAAGGTTTCCGCGGCCTGGAATAGTGGGCGCGATTCCGGGCATCGGGCTCAGGGCACCGGATACTCCAGGAGGTTGGCCATGTCGCGTCGCTCATTCTCGAGAAGGACTTTTCTTTCACTGGCTGCAGGAACTGCTGCGGCGCGGCCTTTGATGGCGGCGACGAACGCGTGGGGGCTGCTCGATCAGGCGGCTGCGAGTGCCGCACCGGGCCCGCACGCGCCTGACTGGCACGACCAGGGAGTGCTGAATCTGGCTCACTCGCCGTACGCGAAGCTGCGGAATGTCCCAGTGCGGACGGTGACGATCGAGGAAGGGTTCTGGGCGAAGCGGCGAACGACGAACGTCGAGTCGAGCATCCCGTCGATGCACGAGGAGTTGCTGGAGCACGGGCGCATGGACAATTTTCTGCGGCTGACCGGGGGATCGAGCGCTCCGCAGAAGGGACCGGTGTATTCCGACTCAGACATTTACAAGTGGCTGGAGGCGGCCGCGTTTGCGCTGCAGTCCGAGAACGATGCGGCGTTACGGCACACGGCGGAGACCACGATTCGCGAGGTAGTGGCGATCCAGGAGCCAAACGGCTACATCGACACGTACTACCAGGACGATCGCAAGAAAGACCGCATGACCATCGAGACGCAGAAACGCGGGCATGAGCTGTACTGCCTGGGGCACATGCTGCAGGCCTCGATTGCGTACTATCGCGCGACGGGCGACCGGACGCTGATGGACGCGGGGATGCGGTATGTGGACGGAACTATCCTGCCGAACTTCGGGCCGGAAGCGGACAAGAAGCCGATCGTGTCGGGGCATCCGGAGATCGAAATGGCGCTGATCGAGCTGTACCGGACCACCGGCGAGCGGAAGTATGTGGAACTGGCCGGGTACATCCTGCAGGGCGATCCGCGGGTCCCGCTGAAGCCGTGGGAGATCGTGTACATGAATTGCGGGGTCCAGTTCACGACGAAGACGAAGCTGCAGGGACACGCGGTGCGGGCGATGTACGCGTGCTGCGGGGCGACGGATTATTACCTGGAGACGGGCGATCCGGCGTACTGGAAGACGCTGGAGGTGCTGTGGAAGGATTTGTCGCAGGCGCAGATGTACGTGACCGGAGGCGTGGGCGCACGCAGCGAGGGCGAGGCGTTTGGCAACGACTTTGAGCTGCCGAATGCGCAGGCGTATGGCGAGAGCTGCGCGGCGATCGGGAACATGATGTGGAACTGGCGCATGCTGGCGGCGACGGGCGAGGCGCGGTTCGCCGATGTGATGGAGCGGGCGCTCTACAACGGGATCAATTCGGGGATGTCGCTGGACGGAAAGACGTACTGCTACCGAAATCCGCTGGCGTTCGATCCGGCGAGCGGCGAAAAAATTCGCAATCCGTGGTACGACACGACATGCTGTCCGCCGAATCTGGAGCGGACGTTTGCGAGTTTGCCGGGATATTTCTACTCGACCGCGAAGGACGGGCTGTACGTGCACCTGTACCACAACTCAGAGATGAAGTGGGCGCTCGAAAGCGGGAACGGGATCGTGGTGACGCAGAAGACGAAGTATCCGTGGGAAGGGACGGTGTGGCTGAGCGTGGCGATGGAGCAGCCGGAAGAGTTCACGGTGTACGTGCGGGTGCCGGGGTGGTCGCGGGAGTCGCAGGTGAAGGTGGCTGGGGCTGCGGTCAATGGGGTGCGGGCGGGCGAGTATCTGCCGATTCGGCGGCGGTGGAGCGGGGAGACGGTGGTTGAGCTGGCGTTCGACATGACGCCGCGGAGGGTGACGG
>PMAD01000179.1:875-16068 GCA_003152415.1 Acidobacterium sp. | reverse complement strand
CGATGCTTTTGCCTCGGTGGTGGATCCTGACACGGGCGCGTGCGCGGGCGGCGATTCGGCGGCGAACTGTCAGTTTGGCGATTCGGGCCGCAATCAGTACCGCGGGCCGCATTTCACGTATTCGGAAATTTATCTGACGAAGAGGACGCCAATCACGGAGCGGGTCATGTTCCGTTTTGAAGCGCAGCTGTTCAATGCGTTCAACCACCCCAACTTTGCGTTACCCACCGACAACCAGGCTGGGATTCCTGGAGAGCCGGCAACGCAGACTGGGTTTGGCGCGCTGACGAGCACTATTTCCCCGCCGACAGGATTGCTGGGTGTCGGGCTGGGCGGTGACAGCTCGCCGCGGATGATTGCGTTTCGAGGGCGGATTGAATTTTGAGCGCTGCCGCGGCTAGCGCAGGAGCTGCTGGACGGCTTCCTCGAATTGATTGCGGTCGACGATGCCGGCGTGGGAGAGGGCGATGCGTCCGTCGCGGTCGATGAGCAGGGTGAGGGGCATCGATTCAACGTGGTACTGCGTGCCGGGCGCATCGTTGCCGATGGCGATCGGGTAGCTCATGCCTGCCTTCTCCATGAAGGGCCGCACCTTGGCGGGAGTTTCGCCGTACATATCGATGCCGATGAGCTGGAGGCCGTGGGCGCGATACGCCTTGTCGAAGGCGACGTACCAGGGGATTTCGATTTTGCAGCCGCCGCAGTCGACGGCCCAGAAGTCGAGGAGGACGACGCGGCCTCGATATTGAGAGAGGGTGAGAGGCTTGCCGTCGAGATCGGTGAGGTGGAAATCGGCGGCGGGCTGGCGAGCGTTGGGCGGGATGAGGGCGTACGAGCCGGGGGTAGCGGGCTGGGCGGCAGCGGGCGGCGGCGCGAGGAGAGCGGAGAGCAGGAGACAGAGGGCGATGCGGAGGGCGGGGGACAATTCAACTCGCGCTGAGAGGCCAGGCGGAACGGACTGCATGATGAGTACCCTCCTCGAAGCTCTGCTGTTTCAGAAAGACGCGGGTCGACGGTACTTTCGGACCGAAGCGCAGATCAGATTATATTGACCAACGGGATGGGTGAGGAGTCTTCTGCTTGCTCTCCCCCCGACCGGGCCAAAATCGGGCCCAGCGGGGACCCCGGTTGTGGGGTGAACCTGGCCGCGGCTTTTTTTTCGGAGGCTGCCTGGGGAGAGATTATCCCAGATCGAGGGCGCAGCGGGCGCGGAGCGGAGCGTCGACTCGCGGGAGCGGGCGGGCATTTCCCTGGTGGTATCGATCCTGTTGCAGAATGAGTCATGGGTCCCGATCAACCCGGCGGACCGAGTTTACAGATGTGAGGTGGAATGGTTCGCATGCCGAAGGCGCAGAGCCAGCTCTGCAGAGGGACACGACCGGAGCGCAGGAAGCGGCGCGGGCGGGCGGGAGTGACGATCGCGGCACTGCTCGCGCTGGCGGTGGCGGGGCAGCCGGATGCTGCGCGTTCCCAGCTGGCGGGAAATGCAGGACTGCAGGGGGATGCGGGGCTGCAGGTTGCGGGACTGCAGGGGCAGGATGAGGCGATCATCGCGCATTTGAGCGCAGTGATTCAGTTTTATCGAACTGTCAACCAGCCGATCCAGAAAGCGGGCGAGCCGAACGACGTTGTTTATCGCGATCAGGCGGTGGCGCAGGCCACGGCGATTGGCGGGTTCGCCTTCCAGTCGGCGATCGCGGAGGCGCCGCTGATCGAGGGCGGATCGGGGGAGGCTGCGCCGGGAGCGGATGGGACGAATGAGCAGCAGCGGATCCAGAACAGCGTGGCCGGCATCGAGAAGAGGATTAAGGACCTCGAGGAGCGCGAGAAGGCGATCGACGGGCAGATGGCGGTTGCGGATCCGAGGAGGGCGGCGGCGCTCGAGTCGCAGAAGGACCAGGTGCAGGCGGCGCTGGAGCTGTCGTATGCGATCCGGGATGCGCTGCACCGGGTTGCGACGACATCGGGCGCGCGCGGCAGCAGCGGGCTGGCCGCCGATATCAACCGGCTGGAGGAATCTTTCCCGGAGCTGAAGGGCAACAACAAGACCAGCGCACCGCAGCTGACGACGATCGATGCGGCGCTGTCAGCCGGGGTGACCACGCAGAGCAGCGTGCTGTTTCAGATGCTCGAAACCATGCATGCGCTGAGCGGCCTGGTGGCGGAGAATGACCGGCTGCAGCAGCAGGCGACGAGCCTGCGGGCGCCGATGCTGACCATCGTGCGCGGTTTGGTGCAGCAAGGGCAGCAGCTTTCGCAGCAGGCGGAGGCGGCGCTGCCCGCGCCGACGCTGGCCAGGAAGAAGCAACCGGGGGCAGCCGGAAGCGCGCCGTCGCCGGCTCCGGAGGATCTGCGCACGATTACGGAGAGATTCAAGGCGCTGTCAGCGGCTGCGGTTCCACTGAGCGAGGAAGTCATCGTACTGGAACAGAGCCACGCCAACCTGACAGCGTGGCAGGGATCGGTGCGCCAGGAATACTCGACGCTGCTGCATTCTCTGCTGCTGCGCATTTTGGTGATTGCGATTGCGCTGGCGGCGATCTTCGGCGGCGGAGAAGCCTGGACGCGGGCTACGAACAAGTACATCCACGAACTGCGGCGGCGACGGCAGCTGCTGATTGTGCGCCGGGCGGCGGTGGGATTTTTGTCGGTAATGGTGATCCTGTTCGGGTTTGTGACGCGGTTCGATTCGCTGGCGACGTTCGCGGGGTTCATCACGGCGGGCATCGCGTTGGGGTTGCAGACAATCCTGCTGTCGGTGGCGGCGTATTTTTTCATCGTGGGCCGCTACGGGATTCGGGTGGGGGACCGCATCACGGTGGCGGCGGTGACTGGGGACGTGATCGATGTTGGCCTGGTGCGTTTCTATCTGATGGAACTGGCGGGGAGCGGGAACGCGCTGAATCCGACGGGAAGGGTGGCGGTATTTTCGAATGCGGTTCTGTTTCAGGCGGGGACGCCGCTGTACAAACAGCTGCCGGGAACCGGGTACGCGTGGCATGAACTGACGGTGAAGCTGGCCGAGGGAGCGGATTACAAAGTTGTGTGCGACGCGATTGTGAGGGGGGTGCACGCGGTGTTCGAGGGATACCGCGAGAGCATCGAACGGCAGCACAAGGCGGTGCAGCAATGGATGCAGGCGTCGATCGACTCGCCCGCAGTCGAGTCGAGGCTGCAGCTCAGCGGCGGCGTGTTCCAGCTCTGGGTGCGCTTTCCGGTGGAGATTCAAGAAGCCGCGGAGGTCGACGAAAAGGTGACGCGTGCTTTGCTTGAACTGATCGCGACGGATCCGGCGGTGAAGGCAGCGGTGGTTGCGACTCCGTCGATCCAGGCGTCGGTGCGGGGCTGAGGCCAGAGGCGTTGCGGTTTGTCCAGGCCGGGAACCGAGCGGGCGTCGTAGCGGAGAGTGAGTGTTCAATTCCCGGAACCGATTTGGGAAAGGAAGGGTACTCCTGGGCAGCAGCAGAGAAGTAAGAGGTGGACAGTGGGAGGGTGCGGAGCGCTAGCTTCTTGCTGTGGGGTGAACCTGGCTGGGGGATGATTGTGGGCGGCTGGGTTTTCCCGAGTTCCTTTCCCGAGTTCCTCTCCCGGGTTCCATTCCCGAGCTCCAGAGGCTAGCTGTGGAGTGTCAAGAGGTTGTTGACATCGAGGCCGAAGCGGGCGTGGAGTTCGCGGCGGCCGAGGCGGGTGATGAAGAGAGCGCGGCTGTCGAATTCGCGGGCGAGCCATTTGCGGGAGAGCGCGAGCGAGAGGAGGGCGGCTCCGAGCGCGCCGCCGACATGGGGACTGCGCTCGCTCCAGTCGAGACAAGCGTAGGCGAAACGGCGTCGCTGGGCGCGAGCGGCTTCGAGGTTGAGGCCGAGGGCGGCGAGTGCGCGGGTTCCTTCGGGGGTGAGGTCGTAGGCAGCGAGGGCGGACGCGGCGAGACGGGGGGCGGCGGGGCCGGACGCCGAGGGGTGGCGGAGGGGCTCGATCCAGCGAGAGCGAAGGAAGCGGTCGTGGAGGGAGACGGCGATGGCTCCGGCCATGTGGTCGTAGCAGGAGCGTGCGGCGCGAAGATGCTCGGGGGTGCGGGGAACGAAGGGGCGGCGAGCGCCACCGGCGAGGACGCTGAGGCGCTCAAGGGCGCGGGCGACGTTGGGCGAAGCGAGCGCGTAGTAGCGATGGCGTCCCTGGACCTGGACGCGGACAAGGTTCTCCGATTTGAGGCGGTTGAGGTGGACGCTGGCGGTGGAGGGGGAAACTTCCGCGACGATGGCGAGTTCGGTGCCGGTGCGGGCGTGGCCGTCCATGAGGCAGTAGAGCATGCGAGTGCGGGCGGGCTCGCCGATGGCGGCGGCGATGGAGGAGACGGCGTCATCGACGCGCTGGGCAGCGATGGGTGCGGAGTTGGTTGCCGCGCCTGAGACTCGCCGCGTTCCTGCGGCTGAGATTCGCGCAAATCCTGGGCCTGAGACTCGGACCACTCCTGTTTCCATGGTTTCACCGTAAACGAAGTATGGCTGCACAACAAGAGCCATGGTGGGGGTATGGGTGCAGCCAGGATCACGCGCCGGGCACTGCTGTTCGCGGCGGCGGCTGGTACTTCCACCGCCCTGTGGCGGAAATGTGGCTATGGCGGGAATCGTGGCGCTGGCTGCCAATTAGAGGAGGAAGAGGGCGAGATGAGGATCACGTGTTTTATCCGGTATCAGATCGATCCGTATCAGAAAGAGGCATTCCAGAAGTATGCGGAGAACTGGGGGCGGATCATTCCGCGATGCGGCGGGCATCTGGTGGGGTACTTTCTGCCGCACGAGGGGACGAGCGACATCGCGTGGGGGCTAGTCGCGTTCGAGAGCCTTGCGGCGTATGAGGCGTATCGGGCACGTCTAAGAAATGACGCCGAGGCGCGGGAGAACTTCGCGATGGCGGAGACGAAGCGGCTGATTCTGCGCGAAGAGCGGAGCTTTCTGGAGACGGTCGAGGAAACTTTTTCAATTCCGGCGGCGGGGGAGAAGGAGCAATGACGCAGCGAACGCAAAAGGAAAAAGGCGACGAATTTCGTTCATTACATGAGGGAGCGCGGGCTTTCATCATTCCCAACCCCTGGGATGCCGGGACGGCGCGAATGCTGACGCAGATGGGATTCGAGGCACTGGCGACAACCAGCGCGGGGAATGCGTTCACGCTGGGGCTGAAGGACGGGCTGGTGGGGAGGGATCGAACGCTGGCCAACGTGGCGGCGATCGTTGCGGCGACGGAGCTGCCGGTAAGCGGGGATCTGGAAAACGGGTTTGGGGAGAGCCCGGAAACGGTAGCGGAGACGATCCGCCTGGCAGCGAAGGCAGGACTGGCAGGAGGGTCGATCGAGGACGCGACGGGGCGGCCGGCGGATCCCATCTATCCGATCGAGCTGGCGATCGAGCGGATCGAGGCAGCAGCGGAGGCGGCGCGGGCGCTGCCGTTTCGGTTTACGCTGACGGCGCGCGCGGAGAACTACCTGTACGGGCGGGCGGATCTGAAGGACACGATTCGTCGGCTGCGAACGTACCAGGAGGCGGGCGCGGACGTTTTGTATGCGCCGGGACTGACGACGAGGGAAGAGATTGCGGCGGTGATCCGCTCCGTCGATCGTCCGGTGAATGTGCTGATGGGGTTAGGGGCTGCAGGTCCTAACCTCAGTCTGAATGAGCTGTCGGAGATGGGAGTGCGGCGGGTGAGCGTGGGCAGCGCGCTGTGCCGGATGGCGCTGGGGGCATTTTTAAATGCGGCGAAGGAGCTGAAGGAGCGGGGAACGTTCGGGTTCGCGAAGAGAGCGGCCAGCACGCAGAAGATTGTGGAGACGTTCGAGTCCGGATAAGCACGTCAGGGACGGGGATGAAGAAGATCGGGATCGTGGGTGGGATTGGCTGGCGATCGACCGTGGAGTATTACTCAGAGATTTGCCGGCGCGCGGATGAATGTCATGCGGAGAGGAAGCAAACGGGGGCGCCGTCGACCCCGGAGATCGTGATCGAGTCACTGGACGTGGCCAGGAGTGTTGCACTGCATGGCCGTGACGGAGACGACGAGTCATGGCATGGATTCGACGAGTATCACCGGGGGGCATTCCGGCGCCTGGAAGTGGCGGGGGCCGAGTTGGCGGTGATGGCCAGCAACACGCCGCACCATCGGTTTGACGAGATTGTACGCGGCCTGGGCATGCAGACGATCAGCCTTCTGGATGCAGCCGCCGGAGAATGCGCGCGCATTGGAGCGCGGCGGGTGCTGATACTGGGATGGCCGCTGACGATGAGGTCGCAGAAGTTCCGAGAAGCTTTTGGGAAGCACGGGGTCGAACTGTCGGGGCCGAAGGATGAGGCGGCGCGGGAGAAGACGATCGAGTTAATCGCAGAGTTGGAGCGCGGCCGGGAAAAGGGTGCTGCTGTGCGGCTGGGGAGAATCGTGAGGGCGAGCTGGGGTTTTCGGCAGGAGCCGGTAGTATGTCTTGCCTGCACACGGCTGCGGCTGGCATTTCCGGCGTTCACGGCACAGCCGTCGTTCAAATATGGCGGAGTGACGTACGTGAACACGTCGTCGGCGCACATCGCCGCAGTGCTGAAGGCTGTGGGGATTCAGCAGCTGAAGTCTGTCGGGATTCAACAAGAGAGAGCAAGCCCGGCCGCGAGGGAATGCAGGGCCGGGCTGGAACGTTAATAAGAATGAGTTTTTAGTGGTGGGCTGCGCCGCCGCCGGCACTGCTGGCGCCCGCGCTGGGCGCGCTGCTGGCACCGGTGCTGACGCTGCCGCCGCCGACATGGCCACCACCGCCGCTATAGCCGCCACCACCACTGCTGCTACTGAACGAGCCGTGGCTGGCGCCGGAGGAAGAAAAGCCTCCCGCACGGGGAGCGCTGAAGGAGGGTGGCGCGCCAAAGGTGCGGGCCCCCACGATCGCGGGCGTGTAGGGGCTGCGGAAGCCGTTGCCGCCGGGGTTTGAGCGCAGGCCGACGGACGGTCCCAGTTCAGGATGAGTACGGACCAGAGCGGTGGTGAAGCTTTCGCCCATAGGTCCGCGCTGGAGCGGGTGAATGCCGGCGTCGATGGGGGCGATGGTCTTGCCATCGAAGCTCAGAGGGCGAGGCTCAGGTTTGGCGCCATTTTCGAGGTGGAAGGGCGCTGAGAACTGGGAGCCGCGATTGACGGCGATAAGGGTCTCAGGATGCGCTGCACCGACGGGACGCGGGCCTCCGGGATGGTGCACCGGGGCGCCGTGGGGACGGAGCGGAGGCACATAGCCCTGAGGAACGCGCCACACAGTGGCATAGGGATACCAGCCGTTTCCGTAGAAGCCGTAGCCGCAGTTGCCGGGAACCCAAACCCAGCCGAAGCCATCAAGGAAATCCCACGCGCCGCAATGATAGGGCCACCAGCCCCACGGATAGCCGGAGATCCAGGAGTATCCAATNNCCGTAGCCGGGCAGGTTGTACCAGCTGCCGTAGTAGTCGAGGTCGTTCCAGGCGGGGTTGTCGGGATTGCCGGAGCTGGCGCGGGCGGTGGACTGGCTGGTTTCGAGCTGGGAGAGGGACTGATCGCGGTCGGAGTTCCACTGATCCCAGGAATCGGCAGAAACGTTTTGCGCGACGGTGAATTCGCCGGGCTGCTGGGGATCGGTCTGGAATGTCTGGCTGGGATGAACGTCGAGGGACAGACCCTGACCGTCATCGACATGGACAGCGCCGTGCATGACGGCGAGCTGCGAAGGCGCGGCATCGAGGGCGACGCGGAAGACAGCATTCTGCACGGGGGTTGCGGCGTCGGAGCCGAAATGGACGCTGTATTCGCCGCCGCGGCCGTTGAGTTCGTAGTAGCTGAGGCCGGTGAGGGCGTCGATTTGGGTGACGGTGCTGCCGTCGGCGTTGCGGCGGAGCTGGGTGAGGCGGATGGAGCTGTCGGGCGTGAGGCGGGCGACGCTGCCATCTTCAAACTCGATTTCGAGGCGGCCATTGTCGCCGGCGACGAAGCGCATGCCCTCGACGGCGGGCATATTGGGCTGCGCCTGATCGAAGGCAACCTGATCGCCCTGGAGAATCTGGACCTGGCCTTCGACGTCGCTGATGCGGACGGCACGGACCTGGCTTTGCCCCTGGGCTTCGGGAGGGGCGGTAGCAGGCTGATCAGGAGGAGGTGCGGGAGGGGTCGTGTCCTGCGCGCGCGTGGTGAGCGCCGGCAGCAGAAAAACAAAGGCGGCGAAGAGAATCAGGCGAGAAGAGGACTTGCTGCGGCGAGCGAAGAACGGAAAGCGGAACTGAGAGTGGCGCCCCATCACGGCACCTCCTTTTAGCGTTTCCCCAGTCCGCGGTGAGGTGGGACCGGAAGTGTGCGGGCGATCGATGCGCCGCGCCGGAATCCCTGCCGCCCCGAACCTGAGTGAAAACGCTGTGGCCCAAACAACCCCTGCACTTAATAAACGTGCGGGGGTCGCTTTAAGTTTCGACCTATTTTCGCATGATTGGGAGGGTGGTGGAATGGCTTGTTTGGGTGGTTACGAGTCAGGGGAGGGAGGGCCGGAGATCGATGCTCTATCTAATTTAGTTACGCTTCGGGGCGGTTTCGCAGCGGGCAAGGAGGGCCTGGGCGCGTTTGCGGGCGCGGTCCATGACCTGCTGGTTCTCGGCAATGGTCTGGAGCTGCGGGGCGATGTTGGGCAGGTCCCAGGCGCGGCGGTCTTTGACGGCGTCCTGGAGAGTTTCGAGCTCAGCGTCGAGGCCGAGGCGGTCGTGTTGCACTTCAAGGTCGAGGCGGCGGCCCTCCTCGATGGTGAAGGCGACGCCGCCGAGCTGATCGGCGATGCGCTGGAGCACGGGGTCGCGAGCCCAGACGAAGGTGCAGGAGCCACTGCCGTCGGGTCCGGTGTAGGAAAGGGTTTTGTTGCCGGTGAAGGCGAGGGAGGTCTGGGTGGTGGAGCAGCGGGTTGCGAAGAAGTTGTGGCCGCGGGCGTAGCGGAAGAGGTCGGCACGGAGGGAGTCGTCGAGGACGATGGGGCGATCGAGAGGAGTGGGGAAGACGCCATCGGTGGCATCGGTGGGCATTGGGCCAGGCTCAGAGGTGAAGCGTCCGGCACCGGTCTCGTCAATGGAGATAGTGAAGCGCGAGGGCTGGAGCTGGGGATGCGTGAAGGTATAGGTAATGTGCGCGGCAGCGAGAGGGGTCTGGGCGGGCAGCGGAGCGACGAAAAGTGCGAGGAACAGCGTGAGTGGGGCCGGGTGCATGCGCATGGCTAGACGGCGCGCGCCTCCTGGAGGGCAAGCGTCTGAGCGTGGTGGATGTGGCAGATGGCGATGGCGAGGGCGTCGGCAGCGTCGGCGGGCTGGGGCGCGGCGGGCAGCGCGAGCAGGCGCGCGACCATGAACTGAACCTGATTTTTTGCAGCGAGGCCATAGCCGGTGACGGTGGATTTGATGGTGAGCGGGGCGTATTCGGCGATGGGAAGGCCGGCGGTGGCGGCGGCGAGCAGAGCTACTCCGCGAACGTGGCCGAGACGAATGGCGGAGCGCGCGTTGACGGAGTAGAAGACTTCTTCGACAGCGACGATTTCGGGACGATGGTGCTCGAAGATGGCGATGAGCTCGGCGTAGATGAAGGCGAGGCGTTCGGGGAGCAGAGATTTCTTTGGAGGGCAGATGCCGCCGGAGGCAAGGGAGACGAGGTGCGGAGCGCGGCTGGAATCGGGGGAGTGGTCGTCCCACTCGACGACGCCGTAACCGGTGGTTTGGGTTCCGCAGTCGATGCCGCAGACACGCATAAGGGGACCCTCAAGGAGAAGGAGCGGATCGAGTGAAATTCTACGGGCCAGTTTAACGCAGGCGGGGTGCGAGGCGAAGGGCGTTTGTGATGGGGAACTTTGCCCAGCAACAATCAGGCTGGGATTCCGAGATAGCCCGCGGATTGGGTTCGGGAATCCTCTTCCCATCGCTGCACGATTCCTGTAAGGTGGCGGTCACTCCCCATCTGCAGGCCGTCGGCCACCCCCATCCCCGGCGCGTACATTTCCCAACAACCGAAACAGGAGGACCGCAAGATGGCAATCCCTCGCATTCTGGTGTGCGCCGCGCTGGCGACGGCGTTCTCGGCAACGCTTGTTGCTCAAATGTCGACACCAACACCCACCGGTTATCACAGCATTTCCTGTATCAAGGTCGTCCCTGGGAAGGGCGCAGACTTCAGCAAGTTCATGACCGAGGATTTACACAAATACGCTCAGTCCCGCGTGGACTCGGGGGCAATCTCCGCATGGCTGTTACTGCGCACGGTGATGCCGCAGGGGAGTGAGGCGGAGTGCGACTACGTTCAGGTCGCGTTCTATCCGGGCCTGCCCAATGAGCCGTTGAGCGATGCCGCGGTGACTGCGGCGCTGCATCAGGCCGGCCTGCAATGGAGCGCGCAGGAGTACTACGACAGACGGAGTGCGCTTTCGACGCTGGTTTGGAACAACATCACGCAGTATCAGGTTCTGGTGGGCGGCGCGCACAAAGGAGACTACCTGGTCTTCAACTCGATGAAAGTTGCGGACGTGGGTGAATGGGTTGCCTACGAAAAGAAGGTGTGGCAACCGATCGCGGAGGCCATGGTGAAGGAAGGCGTGCGCACCGCCTGGGCCGTCAACGTGCAGGTCTTTCCGATGGGGAGCAAGGACAAGACGCTGGCCAGCACGGTCGACGTCTACCCGACGTGGGCATCCATGTTCACGGACCCTGGGTTCGACGCGCGGTTCAAGAAGATCCACCCGGACATGGAATTCGGCACCACGTTTGAGCACTTCGAAAAACTGCGCACCATCGAGTCGACGGTTCTTTATCACGTTGAAGACGCGGTGAGTAAGTAACCTGCAGCGGATTCTCTAGCGCGATACGCCTTCGAGGGGGGAGCTGGCGGTGGCGTAGAGTTTGCGGGGCATGCGGCCGGCGATGTAGGCCTGGCGCCCGGCGAGGACGGCGTGCTGCATAGCTTCGGCCATGAGGATGGGATTGGCGGCGGCGGCGATGGCGGTGTTCATGAGGACGCCGTCGGCGCCCATTTCCATGGCGAGAGCGGCGTCGGATGCGGTGCCGACTCCGGCGTCGACGATGAGCGGGACGGCGGTGATTTTTTCGCGGAGGATCTGGAGCGTGGCGCGGTTCTGAATGCCGAGGCCGGAGCCGATGGGGGCGGCGAGAGGCATGACCGCTGCGGCTCCGGCGTCGACGAGGCGATGCGCGAAGACGACGTCGTCGGAGGTGTAGGGGAGGACGGTGAATCCTTCTTTGACGAGGGTGCGGGTGGCTTCGAGCGTGGCCTGGACATCGGGGTAGAGCGTGGCCTGGTCGCCGATGACTTCGATCTTGACCCAGTCGGAGAGGCCGACTTCGCGGGCAAGACGCGCGGCGCGGATGGCCTCGTCGGCGGTGTAACAGCCGGCGGTGTTTGGCAGGAGGAAGTAGCGGCGCGGGTCGATGAAGTCGAGCAGGGATTCCATGGAGCGGTCGAGATTGACGCGGCGAACGGCGACGGTGACCATCTCGGCGCCAGAGGCTTCGAGGGCGGCCTGGGTTTCCTGGCCGTTGCGGTATTTGCCGGTACCGACGATGAGGCGCGACTGAAAAGCTTTGCCGGCGATGACGAGGGGTTCCATGGGAAACATTGTAGAACCGGTGACGTAGGAGGGCTGGTTGCAATGTGAAAGGCCCGCAGCCAGATTGCGCATGCGGGCCTTGATCACCGGTGAGCTGTTGAGATTGACCTGAGGCGCTCCCGCTTTCGGAGAGGCCTCGGCGGTTGGTTACGCCAGGACTTAGTTCTCGAGCCAGGAGCGGCTCTAAGCCTCAGTCACCTCACGCAGGTTCCTGCCACAACTACTACCATCAGAATTTTTCATTCGCTGGATCATCCTCCTTTCCCGTGTACGGATACGTTAACGCGGGCTGCTGCGGTGGCGCAAGGGGTTGGTACTCAGGGGCTAAAGCCCTCGTCGGTGTGCTGCCTTAGCGGCACGACTGAAAGTCGTGCCCTGACACGGTTCGTGGCTGGTTTTGAGAAGGCGACGCGCTCCCACCCCATCACGCCAACAGCGGGCGCGCTGCCACCCCATCACACCAACAGCGGGTGTGCCGGGGGCCCGGAGGTGGGGACCCCGGCCTGCGCGCGGATCCCGGGTCTCAGAATCGAGACCCGGGCCAGCCAGGTCTGCTACCAGGAGTGCCAGGAGCCTTCATGCTCGATGAGGCGGACGTCGACGCCGAAGAGGGCGCGGAGTTTTTCGGGGGTGAGCAGTTCCTTCTTCGGGCCGTCGGCGAAGATGCGGCCGTCTTTCATCATGATGACGCGGGCTATCTCAGGAAAAACGTCGGCGATGTGGTGGGTGACCATGAGGATGCCGACGCCTTCGCGGGCGACGCGGCGGAGAGCGTCGCGGAGCTCGCGCTGGGCGGCGAGGTCGAGAGCGTTGGAAGGTTCGTCGAGGAGAAGCATTTCGGGCCGGTGAACAAGGGCGCGAGCGATCATGATGCGGCGCTGCTCACCGGCGGACATTTCGCCGACGAGTTTCAATTCGAGATGCGTGGCCTGCATGAGCTGGAGGGCCTGGTGGGCGCGAGCGCGCATTTCCGGCGTGACGTGGAGGTTGGGCCAGAGGGTCGAGGCGGAGAAGAAGCCGGCAACGACGGCGTCGAGACCGCGCGTGACGGGGGTGCGCTCGCCGGGAAGCTCGGCGGAGACGACGCCGAGGTGGGTGCGGAGCTGGGAGACGTCCCAGCGCTCGCGGCCGAGGAGGCGGAGCTCGGTGGTGGGCGTGAGGATGGGGTAGCACTGGCAGGTGAGGGTGCGGATCAGCGTGGATTTGCCGCAGCCGTTGGGACCAAGGATGGCGAGGTGTTCGCCGTTGGCGATGCGGAGGGAGATGGAGTGGAGGACGACGTTGTCCCCGCGGGCGACGCTGACGTCGCGCATGAGGAGGAAGTCGGGATCGTTGGCGTCGGACAGAGTCTCTCCGCAGTTACTCAAGCGGATTATTTCAGAGGCGGCGACCAGAGACAGGATTGATACAGTAGAAAGCGGTTTGCCGATGAGCGAGACAGCTTTGATTTCTTCGGAGGCGCTGCCGCGGGGATTTCAGTTTGCGGCGGTGAAGGCGGGCATCAAGCCGAGCGGGAAGGCGGATTTTGCCGTTGCTGTGGCGGATGCTGGCACGAGTGCCCACCCCATCGGGCCAACAGCGGGCACGATGGGGACCCCGGGGGCGAGCGCGGCGGCGATGTTCACGGCGAATCGGGTGCAGGCTGCGCCGATCACGGTGGGGCGCAGGCATCTGGAGCGAAGCCGCGGAAGGGTGCGCGTGGTCGCGGTGAATGCGGGGAACGCGAACTGCGCGACCGGCGCGGTTGGGATTACGGCGTGCGAGCAGGTGTCGAAAGCGGCGGCGGAGACGTTTGGATGCGAGGGACATGAGGTGTTTCCGTCGTCGACGGGGATTATTGGTGTGCCGCTGCCCTGGGAGAAGCTGGTGGCGGCGCTGCCGGAGGTGAGGAAGGAGCTGGCTGCGGATGTTGAGGGGTTCGCACGATTCGCGCAGGCGATTTTGACGACGGACACGCGGGCGAAGGTGGCGCACGATCGATTCGAAGTGGACGGGAAGACGGTGCGGGTTGCGGGGGTATGCAAGGGCGCGGGGATGATTCATCCGCGGATGGAGCCGGCGGCCTCCGGACTACACGCGACAATGCTGGTGTACCTGTTCACGGATGCGGTGGTCGAGCCGGAGGTGCTGGATGGATTTCTGCGCGATGCGGTGGAGGTGAGCTTCAATCGCATCTCGATTGACGGGGACACGTCGACGAATGACACGGTGCTGCTACTGGCGTCGGGCGCGTCGGGAGTGAGGATTGGCGAGGGAGGCGAAAAATTTGCCGGAGCACTGACGTCGGTGTGCACGTCGCTGGCGAAACAGATTGTGGCGGACGGCGAGGGCGTGACGCATGTGGTGGAGCTGGTGATTGACGGCGCGCCGAGCGACGCGGATGCGCTGACGGTGGCGAAGTCGATTGCGCATTCGATGCTGGTGAAGACGGCCTGGGCGGGGGCCGATCCGAACTGGGGAAGGCTGATGGCGGCGGTGGGCTACTCGGGGGTGGCGATCGATCCAGAGAAGATTGCGATTTGGTTTGGCGAGCTGCCGATCTGCGTAAACGGCGGGCGGGCGCCGGAGTATGACGAGGAGGCCGCGCACGCTTATCTGCAGAAGCGCGAGTATTCGATCCGCATCGCACTGGGAGTGGGCGAGGGACGGTGCCGATTCTGGACGAGCGATCTGACGGCGGAGTATGTGCGGATCAACGCGGAGTACTCCACGTGAAGCAGCGAGAAGCGTTTAGCGAAAACCTTTTAGCAAGGAACTTTTAGCGAAAGGCTGTTAGCGAAAGACAGCGACAAGGCCGCGAGGACGGTGACTGAAATCACATCGCACGCTGGCTTGGGAGTGCATCGCTGCGAGTGCAGAGTGCTGAAGTGGGCATCGTTTCTGCGCGACGCGACGATGTGAACGGGAAATGCACAGGGTTATGCACAAAACTGTTGAAATCCGAGCGGGCGAGGAGAACGAACACGCGTGGCGGTGACGGCAGGAACGAGAAGCGAAGCTGCGCTACAATTTTTGTATAGCCGGTTCTGCTCGACGCGGCGCACCTGCGGTACGACTAACGTGCTGGAGCTCTGGCGCCTGAAAGCAGCGAAGGCCACCACCCCCAAATTCAGCGGTTGAACAGCGAACATCTCAGGAACAGATGGCGAGTGAAGCGAGGAACCAGGTTCTGTCTGCCGCGGCGAACGGCAAGAATGGGCATTCGCTCATCAACGACGCGAAGTTCCGCCAGCTGTACGAGCTTGCGTTGCAGCTGCAGATGGTGGGGAAGCGCGCCAATGGCGACGGGCGTGGGCTGAAGTGGCTGCGCGGGCGCGAGGCGGCGTTGGCCGGGGTCGCCGCCGATTTGAGCGAGGACGATGGTTTGGTGGCGGAACCGGCCGCGTCGATTGGGGAGATCCTCGCGGGGGTTGCGCCATTCCGGATGGAGAGGCGCAGTTTTGAAGAGCGCGTGGTCGAGGCGCTGAGCGCTGCGGTTGGGGATCGCATGAGGAAGACGGGCCGGGTCCGCGTGGTTTTTTCCAGCGGCGCGCAGGCCAGAGGGATTTTGCGGGAGGCGC
>PMAD01000179.1:0-822 GCA_003152415.1 Acidobacterium sp. | reverse complement strand
AGCGAAGACGCGGTCGTCCATCTGGAGCGATGGTTGATGGCGAGAGGATTGCCGGCGCAGGAGTGGCGGCAGGAGATCGTCGCGGAGTTCGAGGCGAATGGCGTTGAGCGACGTTCGGGCGCGCCGCACCTGGCGGAGGCCGCGAGCGAAGGCGACGAGACAGAGACGCGGGCAATCGCGTGAGCGCAGAGAGAGATCAGGGATCTAGAACTGGTCTCATATATAGAGTATTCGTTTCGGTCAGGAGCATGAGCCCCGCTTCGGCGGCGGGTCTCAAACGTGGCATCAGCAGAGGCAGGTGTTTATGAGGCCAGTTCTATGGCAACGAAGGTGAGCAATCCGGTGGGGAGCGATTTTTCCCAGGAGCTGCGGGAGTGGATCGAAGCATTTGACGATGTGGTGGTCGGCGAGGGTCCGGAGCAAGGCGCGGAGTTGTTGACGGCGCTGAAGCAGCGCGCGCGCGAAGCGGGGATCTCGCAGTCGAGCGAGCTGACCACCCCCTACGTGAACACGATTCCGAAGCATGAGGAAGTGCCGTATCCGGGCGATCGCGCGCTGGAGCGGCGGATCGAGGCTCTGATCCGCTGGAACGCGATGGCGATGGTGCACCTGCAGAACAAGAAGGACCACGGCATCGGCGGGCACATCGCGACGTACTCGTCGCTGGCGACGCTGCTGGNNACGCGAGCCCGGGGATTTATGCGCGGGCGTTTCTGCTGGGGCGGCTGGACGAGCAGCGAGTGCTGAACTTCCGGCATGAGCTGCGGGAGACGCCGGGATTGTCGTCGTATCCACACCCATGGCTGATGCCGGATTTCTGGA
>PMAD01000207.1 GCA_003152415.1 Acidobacterium sp. | reverse complement strand
TGATTTGGGTCATGAGGTCGTTTACCGTGCCGGGCTGGTTAGGCAGCAGGATGGTACTGGATTTGCCCAGGGTTCCGATGTCGCGCAGCGTGTCGAAGTACTGGGTGAGCAGGACCATGGCCATGACGTCGCGGGCGGTCGAGCCTTCGACGGCGGACTTGAACTGCTCGACGGAGGCCTGGAGTCCCTGGATAATGGCGGCGCGCTGCTTGGCGACGCCTTCGCCCTGGAGGGCTTTGGACTGGGCTTCGGCCTGTTTGACCTTGAGAATGTTTTCGGCCTCGCCGCGGGCCTGGGCGGCGGTCTGCTCGCGCTGGGCGGCGTTGATGTCGTTCATAGCGGATTTGACTTTGGCGTCGGGAACGATGTCGGTGACCAGCGCTTTGAGGATGTTGTAGCCGAATTCGCTCATGACGACGTCCAGCTCGCGTTTAACGGCCGCGGAAATTTGCGCCTGCTGCTCGAGGGCCTCATCGAGGGTGAGGGTGGGCACGTGGCCGAGGATGGAGTTGAAGACGTAGCTCTCGATTTGTTTTTGCGGGGAGCTGAGCTTGTAGTAAGCCTCGAAGACCTTTTCCGGCAATATCTGGTACTGGACGGAGACGGGGATGGTGACGAAGACGTTGTCTTTGGATTTGGTTTCGACGTTGACGTCGGCATGGCGAATCTGGAGGTCCATGAAGCGGACGGTTTCGCACCACGGCACGAGGAAGTGGAGGCCGGGCTGGGCGATGCGATTGAATTTGCCGAAGCGCTCGACGACGCCGGCGGTGTAAGTGCGGACCGTATACATGGTCTTGATGAGGGTGACGAGGAAGAAGATGCCGAGGATGACGACGACGACCAGAAGCAACATTGCCGGGTCCATGGGAATGCCTTTCCTGCCGAAGTGCGGGGTGATTTGGAAGTCGGAATCAATATGCGCGGGGAAGATCAAAAACAGGCAGTAGGCAATAGGCAAACAGGCAATAGGGGCCAGCGGTTAGCGTTTAGCGGTGAGCGGATTTGGCTCATCGGGAAGCATGAGACGCTGGCCGGTTTTTTGGCCTCCGAAGTCGCGGGTGAGGTTGCAGGACTGGAGCTTGCCGTCTTCGTAGAAGTCGACGTGATTGCCGCCGTCGATCGAATCGGAGAAGAGGGTCGACGCGCCAGGGCCACAGGGAACGCCCTGGATGGTCTGATCGCCGGCGAGAACGATGGAGCGGAGCCGGCCGCTGGGGTAAAAGGCGGCGACGTCGTCCTGGGAAGAGCCGCGCAGGAGGGCGCCGCCCCTGATGTGATATCCGGAGATGACGGCGCTATGCGGGAGGGTCAGGTTGCGGGTGGCACCGGTGGGCCAGAGTTCGATGACCGAACGGCGCGGGACCTGGAGATCTCCGAGGATCGAGGTGCGTGAGAGGGTGCACTGGTCAAGCGATCCATCCGGATAAAACCAGGCATCGCCTTTCGCGCAGGGGACGCCCTGAATGAGGGTGTCGCGAGGGATCCTGGTGCGGAGGGCGTTGGGCTCAGACGCGGTCGATACGCTTTCGAAGACGGTGAAGAAGACGAGGGCAGAGAGCAGTGCAGTTTTCATGGGTAACTCCTGAACATGAGCAGCAGTGATTCCCATTGACGAGCATCGCGATTTTCAATTTGGCCGAGATTCGTTCGAGTAATTCTTTCGAGTTGCCTTTTTTCGATGGGGGTCAGGGGATTGTTGTGGATATAGTGGGCCGAGCTGGGAGGAGGCGCAAGGTTACGAAAGCGCGCCGGTGGCCACAGTCCTTCCGGGGAGGAGGCGGCGGGGATTCCTGCGGTAACGAGCGCGATGGCTAGTGGGGGAAGGACTAATCGCTGGCCGGATTTTTGGCCGGCGTAGTTGCGGGTTCGTTTGCAGGAGCGGAGCGTGTCCCGCATAAAAGGAAAACCCGCCGCTTCCTCTGCCAGGAGCGCGGCGGGAATGATTGCAAATACGACAGATGAACTACACATGCGGCAGAACTTAAATGCAGGCAACAGGCAGTAGGGAATAGAAAGCCGAACCGATTCCCGATTCGTACGAATGTCCTCTGCCAGGGGCCCGCTGCTTCGGAATTCCGCCGCGTTTCGTACCATAAGGCCGTTATGGGAACGCGGCGGAGGTCCGTACACTACCTCACCGAAAAGACTGCATCCCGGACGAGCCCGCCTTGGCTCGCCGGGGTTCACTCGCTATTTCGAATTGCCCGTGCGGAGGTCCGGGTTGAAAATCTTCTGCTCCTCGATGGCTGCCTGAGCCGCCGCGAGACGCGCGGTGAGCAGCCGGTAGGGTGAGCAGGAGACGTAGTCGAGTCCAGCGCGATGGCAGAACTTAACAGACTCGGGTTCGCCGCCGTGCTCGCCGCAGATGCCGACCTCGAGGTCGCGGCGCGCGGAACGGCCTTTGTTAGTGGCCATCTTAATGAGCGTGCCGACGCCTTCCTGATCGAGGACCGCGAAGGGATCCTGCTTGAAGATGCCCTGCTGGAGATACGCCGGCAGGAACTTGTTGCAGTCGTCTCGGGAGATGCCGAAGGTGGTTTGGGTGAGGTCGTTGGTTCCGAAGCTGAAGAACTCGGCATCGGCCGCGATTTTGTCGGCGACGATGCAGGCGCGGGGCAGCTCGATCATGGTGCCGACTTTGTACTCGACCGAGAGGCCCTTCTTGATGAAGACATCGTGCGCGACACCGTGAATGATAGCGGCCTGCGCCTTGAACTCCTCGGGGCCGGTGGTAAGGGGGATCATGATTTCGAGGTGCGGGTCGCTGCCGCTCTTCTTGACCGTGACGGCGGCCTCGAAGATGGCGTGCGCCTGCATCTCAGTGATCTCGGGATAGGTGATGCCGAGGCGGCAGCCGCGCAGGGCAAGCATGGGGTTAAGCTCGTGCAGTTCCTCGACGCGCTCGAGGATCCTGTGAAGCTCTTTCAGTTTCGGTGAGTGCGGTTTGGTGGATTCGAGCTTCGCGATCTGCACGAGGAGGTCTTCGCGCTTGGGCAGGAACTCGTGGAGCGGCGGATCGAGCAGGCGGATGACGACCGGGTAGGAGCCCATGACTTTGAGCAGGCCCTGGAAGTCAGCGCGCTGCATGGGCAGCAGGTGATGGAGAGCGGCGCGGCGCTCTTCCTCGGTTTTGGCGAGGATCATGGCCTGCATGTGGGGCAGGCGATCTTCGGCAAAGAACATGTGCTCGGTGCGGCAGAGGCCGATGCCCTCGGCGCCGAAGGCCTGGGCCTGCTTGGCGTCGCGCGGGATGTCGGCGTTGGCGAGGACGCGCAACTTGCGGCGCTCGTCGACCCAGCTCATGAACTGGATGAGGTCCGGGTTGTCAGGGTTGACGGGCAGGGTGTTGAGCCTGCCGTTAATGATGCGGCCGGTGGTTCCATCGAGAGAGAGCCAGTCGCCCTCATGAAAGACTTTGCCCTTAACGCGCATCTCTTTTTTCTTGTCATCGATGGTGACGTCGCCGGCGCCGGCCACGCAGCACTTGCCCATGCCGCGGGTGACGAGAGCGGCGTGGGAGGTCATGCCGCCGCGCGAGGTGAGGATGCCGGAAGCGACGTTCATGCCGGCGATGTCCTCGGGCGAGGTTTCAGCGCGGACAAGGATGATGGATTTGTATGTGCCCTTCTCGTGGACTTTGACGGCTTCGGCGGCGGTGAAGACGATCTGGCCTACGGCGGCGCCGGGTGAGGCGGGGAGGCCCTTGGCCAGGACTTCGACGGTGCCTTTTTCATCCAAACGTGGAACGAGGAAGTCGAAGATCTGGTTAGGCTCGACGCGGAGAACAGCTTCGTCGATGGTGATGAGGTTCTCGCGGACCATATCGATGGCGATGCGGACGGCGGCGAGGCCGGTGCGCTTCGCATTGCGGGTCTGCAGCATGTAGAGGCGGCCGTCCTGGATGGTGAACTCGAAGTCCTGCATGTCGCGGTAGTGCTTTTCGAGGCGCGAGGTGAGGTCGCGGAGCTGGCCGTAGACATGGGGCATCTGCTTCTGCAGTTCGCTAATAGGGACGGGGGTACGGATACCGGCGACGACGTCTTCGCCCTGGGCGTTCATGAGGAACTCGCCGTAGAATTCCTTCTCACCGTTGGCGGGATTGCGGGTGAAGCCGACGCCGGTGCCGCTGGTCTCGTTGAGATTGCCGTAGACCATCGCCTGGACGTTGACAGCGGTGCCGAGCCAGTCGTCGATGTGGTTGAGGCGGCGGTAGGTCTTGGCGCGCTCATTGTTCCAGGACCTGAACACGGCGTCGCGAGCCATGGTGAGCTGGCGATCGGGATCCTGCGGGAACTCGGCGCCGGTGTGGTGCAGGACGAGCTTCTTGTAGGCAACGATGACTTCTTTGAGGGCTGCGGGGGTGAGCTCGGTGTCCTGTTTCGCGCCGTGCTTCTTCTTGGCCTCGTCGAAGATGTGCTCAAACTCATTTTTGGGGATATCGAGGACGACATCGCCGAACATTTGTATCAGCCGCCGGTACGAATCGTAGGCGAAGCGGGGATTGCCGGACTTTTTGGCGAGTGCTTCGACGGAGATGTCGTTGAGGCCGAGGTTGAGGATGGTATCCATCATGCCGGGCATNNGAGAACTTGGCGCCGGAGCGAACGCTGACGAGGAGCGGGTTGTCGCCTGCGCCGAGGCGCTGACCCTGCAGCTTCTCGAGGCGCTCGAGGGCGGCCTGCATCTGATCGGTAACCTGGCCGGAGAGAGCGCCGCGCATGTACTCGCGGCAGGCTTCAGTCTGGATGGTGAAGCCGGGAGGCACGGGAAGGCCGGCGTTGGTCATTTCGGCGAGGCCCGCGCCTTTGCCGCCGAGCACGTCGCGCATTTTTCCGTTACCTTCGGCGGAACCTGCACCGAAGAAAAAGACGTATGGGGAGGGAACTTCGACTTTCGATTCTCTGTTGACTGCCTGGGAACTCACTGTGGTTGTGCTCATTTAGATTTCTCCGTTCTGCCGCCGCAGGGGCGATTGTGTGTTCGGTAAAAGGTTGTTGCGGTGATGACGGGCGCCGGGCAGAGCAACTGGAGAGCACGAACGCCATCCGCAATCTCAAAACGAAACGATTGTTAAACTCGGCGGGGAGGACTGTATGTGCTGGCGGTCACAAGCGTGTGGAATGGAAATTGTGATAGCGATCACAAACCAGAGTAATGGAGGGGACAATCAGCGCAAAAACGTTTTAGTTGAGAGGAAATAGACTGATGGATATACTTCTTTGGGGTTGGAACTACGAAAAACTCAGAGTTTGCCGATTTGACCATGGGCTACGGACAGTGGAGATGTTGCGGCGGGCGCGGGTGGTGGATCGCGGCGTGGTGCGTGGCAGTGTGCTGGCTGGCAATGTCGGTTTGGGCGCAGAGCGCGACTGGGAATACTGCCGGGAGCGCTGCGTGGAGCGGAGCTGTGGGGACCGCGAACGGGCAGGCGTTGGCCGGCGCGACTGTGGAGCTGCGGGGGCCGGGTGGAGTACGCACCGCGACAGCGGGATCTGACGGGAAATTCAGCTTCGAGGACCTGGCGGCGGGGCAATATTCGTTCGTGGTACGCGTCAAGGGACGGCCGACGATGACTGCGGTGACGGTGGAACTGCCGGGCGCACCAGGATTCGTAACGGTCACTGATCAAAATACGATTTTGCTGGCGGCTGTACAGGGTGGCGCTGCGACTACTGGGAGTGCGCCAACTGGGGCGACGGGCGGGGAGAAGCTGTCCAGCGAGTCGGTGAGTTCACTGCCACTGAACGGGAGGGATTTCAGTACTTTGTTGTTGCTGGCTGCGGGGACCATGACCGATGCGAACGGCGCGACAAACTTCACGCAGCAGTTTGCGATCGACGGGCAGCGCGGGGTAGAGGCGGTCTTCGCAATGGATGGCGCAGACGTCAGCGATCCGGAGATGGGCGGGAGCACCTTCACAAACTTCAACGTGGATGCAATCCAGGAGATTCAGTCGAGCTCGGGGTGGATGCCGGCGGAAATCGGCCGCGGGGCGGCGGGATTCACAGACATCCTGACGCGGTCGGGGAAGGCGGGTTTTCACGGGTCGGTCTTCGAGTTTCTGCGGAACTCGGCGCTCGATGCGCGCAACTACTTCGACTATCCGTCAATTGTCGAGCCGGGACGGATTCCACCTTTTAAACGAAATGAGTTTGGGTTCACGAACGGCGGGCCGGTCCTGCTGCCACATCTATATGATGGGCGCGGAAAGACGTTTTACTTCGGGCAGTATCAGGGTTTCCGGCAGGTGCTGGGGACGACGCAGGTGCTGCCGATGCCGACGCCCGCAGAGCGGACCGGACAGGATGTGGTGACGTACGCCGATGGCACGACGGACACGCTGACCGTCCCGGTGAACGCGCAGATTGCGGCAGTGCTGGCGCGGTATCCAGTGCCGAACAACCCGACGGGAGCGTATGGGGCGCGAACCTATGCCGCGCCGTCGAACGTGGTGACGAATGCGGATCAGTTTTCAATCCGCATCGATCAAAAGCTGGGTGAAAAAGGACAGTTTCTCGGGAGGTTCAACTACGACAATCTCACCGGCCCAACGACAAATCCGGATCAGACGACGATTGATCCCAGCTTTGGCGTGCAGTATGTGGACCGCCAGCGCAACGTAGAGTTCCGCTACACCCGCACGCAGTCGCCTCACTTCTCCTGGGAGTCCGTCTTCAGCATCACGCGGGCCACGCCCGGATTTCCGACGCCGAACCATATCGATCCCGCTCTGAAGTTCAATGATGGGTTGTATGAGGGNNTTCACCTGGACGCACGCGCGGCATGCCTGGAGGTGGGGCATCGAGGCCCGCCTGAACCGCGACACCAGCTACTTCGGCATCAGCCCCAACGGCGAGTACGACTTCGGGGGCGGCACCGTGTATTCGCCGGTCTTCATCCCATCGCAAAGCGGGCTTCACAACGTCAACCCCGGCGATCCACTGCCGAATACGCTGGCCAGCCTGCTGGTGGGCTACCCCTACAGCTACACCGTGGCCGTGGCGCCACCCTATTTTTCGAACGGCCCGCATATCGGTCCTGCCGCCATCAACCGCAACGACGTCAATGTCTACTTGCAGGACACCTGGAAGATCAACGACCGATGGACCCTGGACTACGGCCTCCGCTACGAGGTGTATTCCCCTATCACCGAGCGCGCCCACCGGACTTCGAGTTTCCTCAACGTGACCCCGCCGCCCGGCCAGACCCAGGTCTATTTGATCAATCCGCAGCCCGGATATCGATCTGGATGGAACGGCTGGGGCCCGCGCGTCCAGATCAGCTGGAACGCGCCGCACGAGGTGCATGTCCACGCCGGGGGCGCAATCACCGTGATCCCGCCCAATATTTGGCAGGACAACTACCTCACGGGTACCACGCCCTTCGCCGTCTACCCGCGTGTCAACGCTTCGAAGGCCGGCGAGGTCGCTTACGGCTTCCAGATCACTCCCGGTGAGCTGCCACAAACCTATACACCGAGCGGGCAAAACGTGTTTCAGACCTGGTCGCTGAAGAAGCTACCCGCGAACACCCCCATGGACGTCAACCGCTATCAGAACGACCTTGCCGCGCTTGCCCCTGGTCATCAGCTCTCCCTGCTCACCGTCGCCGCGATCGATCCCCACTTCGGCGATGCCTTCCTGCAAACCTGGACGCTCGGACTGGAGAAGAGCTTTCTCGGCCTGACTGCGGACGCGGGCTATGTGGGCACCGCCGCGTTCCGCCTGCCGTGGCAATCGGCCCCCAACGCATACCCGGGCGCGGGACCCGGATTCGCTCCCTATACCACCTTCGACAGCTCCGGCGCCGTCACCGGCGGCTACGGACTTGAGAATGTCATCGAGGGTACCGACCACTCCTCCTACCACGCCCTGCAAACTTCGCTCTCCGGTACAGTGAAGCACGGTGGCCCCGGCATCCAGGCTGGCTACACCTGGTCGAAATCCCTCGACGACTCCAGCGCCGTGGTCGGTGGAACCGGCTCGACCGGCGCTCTCGCCCTGCCCCTGCCACAGAACCCTTTCGACACCCATCCGGAGAAGGGGCCCTCGAGCTTCGATGTGGCCCACGCCTTCAGCGTCAGCGCTGCCCAGGATCTCCACCTGCAGGAACTTGGCCGGCTCGCCGAACCGCGCGTGCGCAAGTGGTCTTCGGGGTGGGAACTGCTCAGCATCTCGACAATCACCAGCGGCTCGCCCTTCACGATCTACTCCGGACTTCAGCAGACCGGCTACGGAACCATGGGCGCGGACCGGCCGGATCAGATTGGAAAACCACATTTGTCGACGGCGCACAGCTCGACGCGGGCGCGCGAGGATTATTTTGGCGAGGGCGCGGGGAATGCTGCGTTCTTTTTTATCCCCGTGGGCGTGCCTGAAGGGACGGGACCGAATGCGGGGCGGTTTGGGACACTGGGGCGAAACACGTTTCGCGGGCCGGCGTATTACGACTTCGACTATGCGCTGATTAAGGACACGCCGTTTGGACACCGGAAGAGCGGGTTGGAGCGGGCGGACGTGCAGTTCCGGTC
The DNA here is from genome assembly GCA_003152415.1 of Acidobacterium sp. Classification (GTDB taxonomy): domain Bacteria; phylum Acidobacteriota; class Terriglobia; order Terriglobales; family Acidobacteriaceae; genus Palsa-343. Next base: position 14,007 of record PMAD01000207.1, on the reverse strand, counting down.
GGAATTCTTCAATCTGTTCAATGTGGTGAACATGGGACTGCCGGCGAACACGATCAAGGGGTCGGGGTTTGGCGAGATCAGCAAGACGGCGGGGACATCGCGGCAAATACAGTTTTCTTTGAAACTGATCTACTGATCGCGCACAAGGACAATTGGGGCTGCGACTCTGATCCCGGCGCGGCAGGTGTTCACGAGCGGACAGGTGCGTCTGTTAGCGGACGAAGCGGTCGCCGGGATGATGAGAGCTCCTCTTTTGTTTTGTGCGCGGAGGGTGGTCGGCCTAACGGCTCTTTTCGTGCTTGTCTGACTGAAGGCTCTGCTTCAGGAAAGTCAGCCCCGATGAGTGGAGGAGATTTCTGTGTCCATAACAAGGCAGAAGTGTTTGCGGGTTTGGAGGGCGGGGTGGGTGGCTTTGACCCTGGCGTTTGTGCCTGGAGCGGCTGTGGCGTGCTTCGCCCAGACGCCTGGGTGTGAGGGAGTAGAGGCTCGGGGTTGTTTGGAGCGGGCTTTTGTTGCAATGGGCGGGCGGGAGAAGCTGGCTGCGATTAAGACCGAGCAGCTGGATGTGATCGGGCATACGGAGCTGATGGAGCAGTCGTACCGGCAGGCTCCGTTTATCACGTCGTATGCACGCGAGACGGTGACGGTGGATCATGCGGGGCAGCGGCTGATCAAGAAGGAGCACTCGGTTTGGCCGGAGTCGGATTTGAAGCAGGCCGACGCAGATTTCACGCTGATTGTGACGCCGGCGGGCGGGGTGATTCGGCGCGGGGGCCAGGACGGTCCGTGTGGCGCGGCGAACCTGGATGCGGCGCGCGAGGCGCTGGCGCTCGGGCCGGAGAGCGTGCTGCTCACAGCGGCTGCTGCGCAGGACCTGCACTACGCGGGCACAGAGACGCTGCGGTCGACGGAGCACACGGTGCTGGCGTTCACGTGGAACGGGATTCCGGTGCGGGTGCTGGTGAACCGGTTCAATCATCTGCCGGATGCTGTGGAGACGACGGAGGAGTTCCGCGACTTTTGGTTTTACTGGGGCGATGTGCAGCAACGAGTTTATTTCGACAACTGGCGGTGGGTGGCGGGCGTGGAGTATCCGAGCAACCAGGTGACGGAGAGGAACGGCGCGGTATGGAGCTCGACCCAGGCGCTGGATATCGCGTTCAACGGGCCGGTGGAGGAGAAGGATTTCGCCATGGACACGAAGGTGGGGGCGATGAGCGCTGGGATGCAGGGATTGAAGGCTGTGCCGTTCAACGCGGGGCAGGATAAGGCGCTGGCGGAGGGGATCGATCTCTACATTGGGCCGTGGAATACGACGATTGTGAAGCAGACGGATGGGCTGGTGATTCTGGAGACGCCAATCGCGGCGAAGTTCACGGAGGGGATTCTGGCAGAGGCGAAGAAGCGGTATCCGGATGCGCCGGTGAAGGCGGTGCTGTCGACATCGGACTCGTGGCCGCATGTGGGTGGGGTGCGGGTGGACGTGGCGCAGGGGCTGCCGGTGTACATCCTGGATTTGAATGAGCCGCTGCTGGAGCGGATGGTGACGGCGCCACACACGATTGATCCTGACGCCGAGGAGACGGCGAAGAAGGATCCGCAGTGGAAGATTGTGTCGGGCAGGACGGAAATTGGGACGGGAGCGAATCGGATGGTGTTGTACCCGCTGCGGGGCGCGTCGACGGAGCGGCAGTACATGGTGTATTTCCCGGAGCGGAAGCTGCTGTATGCGAGCGACACGCTGGTGGTGAACGCGGATCACACGATCTACGATCCGGAGCTGACACACGAAGTGGTGCAGGCGGTAGAGCGCGAGCATCTGGTGGTGGAGACGGTATACGCGATGCATCAGGCGCCGGTGGCGTGGAGCGATGTGGTGGGGATGCTGCAGAAGGGGACGTAGGCGATTCCCAGGACGCTGCTGGGCGCTTGGTTCGGCGTTAATTCCGGAAGATCAAACAGGATGACACTCGTTTCCGCGGGGAAGGTGGTGGCGGGCGGGTGCGTATCTTTGGTGTCCCCAAGCGCGCACAGGGGGTGGTTCGTCTTTTCGGGCATGGACAGTTGTGTCCGGGAGCGGACACCGGGGCGATGGAAGGCGCGACGGATCGTCACAAACCCGCAACCAACGATTGAAGATGCGGTGACATTGCACGTCAAACGGTGTGGAAGGATGTTTGCAGAAGCATAACCATAACCGAGGGCCTGTGCCGGGTGGGGGCCGGCGGGATGAAGCAGTTCGCGGCGTTTCGACTGGATACAGCGAATGAGTGCCTGTGGCACGACGGAGTGCAGATCGCGCTGCCGCCGCGGCCGTTCATGGTACTGCGGTATCTGGTGGAGAATCCCGGGCGGCTGATCACGCACGACGAACTGCTGGATGCGCTGTGGCCCGAGACCTATGTGCAGCCGCAGGTGCTGCGGACCTACATGCTGGATCTACGGAAGGTGCTGGGCGATGACGCGGGGCAACCGCGGTTTATTCAGACTTTGCCGAAGCGGGGGTACTGCTTTGTCGCGCCAGTGAGCGAGCACGATGGCGACGGGCGCGATGCGGGTGTGGGCGGGGACGGTTCCGCAGGCAAAGGCAGAAAAATTGTTGGGCGCGATGAGGAGCTGAGCCGTTTACGGGCCGAGGCGAAGCGTGTCGAAGGCGGGCAGCGGCGAGTGGTGTTCGTTACAGGCGAGGCGGGGATTGGGAAGAGCGCGCTGGTGGATGCGTTTTGCCATCGGCTGGATGCGGGCTGGAGCGTGGCGCGCGGACAATGCGTGGAGGGATTTGGCGGGAAGGAAGAATATTACCCGGTGATGGAAGCGCTGGGGCAACTGTGCGCGGCGGCGGATGGGGAGAGAGCGAGCGGGATTCTGGCGCGAATGGCTCCGGCGTGGCTGGCGGCGCTGGGAAGGCAGGTTGAGGCGGGCACGGCTGCGACGCATGATCGGATGCCGGGGGATTTGTGCGGGGCACTGGAACAAATTGCGGAGAAGAAGCCGCTGGTGCTGGTCTTCGAGGATTTGCACTGGGCGGACGATTCGACGCTGAATTTGCTGTCGGCGCTGGCGCGACGGCGGGCGGCAGCGCAGCTGATGGTGGCGGCGACCTGCGGGCCGGGCGATGCGGCGATGCGGGGGGCGGGCGAGCATCCGTTGAAGGGGCTGAAGCAGAATTTGCTGATGCGGCATTTGTGTACGGAGATGGCGCTGGCCCCGCTTTCGCGGACTGCGGTGAATGAACTGCTGGCGAGAGAGATGGAGCAGGGGGCGCTGCCGCCGGGACTGACGGGATTTGTGCACCAGCACTCGGAGGGCAATCCCATGTTTGCGATCGCGATTCTGGAGCATCTGATCGCGCGGGGGTTTTTGGTGCGCGCAGGAACGAATAGCTCGGCGCGATGGGAACCAACGGGGCCTTTCGAGGAGATGGAAGCCGATGTGCCGGAACGGCTGGCGCAGATGATCGAGCTGGAGATCGAGGGGCTGAGCGCGGAGGAACAGCGGATTCTGGGAGCGGGGAGCGCGATGGGGATTGCGTTTCCGGCATGGGCGGTGGCGGCGGCGCTGGAGGAAGACGCGGCGACGATTGAGGAGGCGTGCGCGGGGCTGGCGCGGCGTCTGCATTTTGTGGAGCGTGGCGGGCAGGATGAGCTTCCGGACGGGGCGCGTTCGGAGTTTTACGTGTTTGTGCACGGGCTGTATCGCGAGGTTTTGTACCGGCGGCAGGCGGCGGCGCGGCGCGCGACGTGGCACGTGCGCATTGCGGGGCGGCTGGGGGATTTGTTTGCGGATCGCATGTGGGCGGTGGCGCGCGATATGGCGATGCATTTTGAAGCGGCCGGTGAGCGAGGCCGCGCGGTGAGCGCTCTGCAGTCGGCAGCACGGCAAGCGCGGGACCGGCAGGAGCACGACGACGCGACGCTGCTGCTGGAAGAGGCGCTGCAGATGGCGGAAAAACTGAACGAGCATGCGCGCGGCGCGGGCGTGCAGGCGATTCGGAAGGAACTGGAGGACACCCAGGAGACAACGAGCGGAGGGACGGGACGTCTGCGGATCGTACAGCGAAAAGCTTGACGAATTCTGGACGGGAACTTGACGCTTTTATTTTTGAGGATCGCTAGCGTGGGGCACATACCCCAGGAGGGTTACGAGATGCGATCCATACTCCCCAAATTTCTGGCGACCGCAGTGCTGGCGGCAGCCGCTTTGACAACGACCAACGCGCTGGCCGAAACCATTGTCAACGTACCTTTCAACTTCACGGTGAACGGCAAGGTGTGCCGAGCAGGGCTTTACACGCTTGACCGGAACCTCGCCAACAACGTGGTGACGCTGCGCAACGACGACTGGAAGAGCAGCTTCACGTGGATTGCTGGTTCGGGCGATCCGACTCCCACCGACAGCCGCGTGATTCTGCGGTTCGACGAAGACGGGCCGAATCACACGCTGCAGTCGGTGCAGTACGGCAACGTGATCACGTCTAGGCTGGACGGGAAGAGGAACCGGAACGAAGAAGCGCCGACACGGATGGTGCTGGGCCGGTAAGACGGTTGTAGACGCGGTTGCGTATATAAGGCCGAGGTGAACAGAGAGGGCTGTCGCAGATGCGATGGCTCTCTTGCTTTTGGGGCAAATCCCCTTCCCAGCTTGACAAAGCTCGCCTGGTGGTTTACTTTGCAATGCAAAGTGGAGAACGATGAACGAGCTGCATAAAGCACTGGGCGAGATCAGCAGCATTCGCAGGCAGATGGCCCGCAGCACGGAGTTTCGCGGGTATGGACCGGCGACGCTGGCGACGACGAGCGTGGTGGCGGTGGTGGCTGCGGCGGTGCAGGCGCGATGGACACCGGACGCGGCGCATCATCTGGCGGCGTATTTGAGTATTTGGGTGGCTACGGCGGTGGTGTCGGCGGGGCTGGCGGGCGTGCAGGTGTACCGGCGGACGCTGCGCGAGCATTCGGGATTGTCGGACGAGATGATCCGGATGGCGGTGGAGCAGTTTTTGCCGTCGGCAGCGGCGGGATTGCTGATCACGATTGTGCTGGTGCGGGCGGTGCCGGGGGTGTTGTGGATGCTGCCGGGGTTGTGGCAGGTAATTTTCAGTCTGGGCGTTTTTTCGTCGTGCCGGTTTTTGCCACGGCCGATGGTGGCGGCGGGGACATGGTATCTGCTGACGGGGATGGTGGCGATTGCGCTGGGAGATGGGCGGGCGTTTTCGCCGTGGGTGATGGGCGTGCCGTTTGGTGTGGGGCAGATGCTGGTGGCGGGGATCCTGCTGTGGTCGGCGCAGGAGGGCAAGCATGAAAGCTAAGAAGTACGAGGGGCGGTTCGCGTATGAGGGGCTGGATCGGGTGATCCACGAGCGCGCGCGGCTGAGCGTGCTGACCTCGCTGGTGACGAATCCCAAGGGGCTGACGTTTGGGGATTTGAAGCAGCTGTGCTCGCTGACGGATGGGAACCTGAGCCGGCATCTGCAGGTGCTGGAAAAAGCAAAACTGGTGGAAATCGTAAAGGGACACGATCGCAACCGGCCGCAGACGGTGTGCCGGATTACGGCGTCAGGACGAAAGCGGTACCTCGAATATTTGTCGACGCTGGAGCAGGTGGTGCGGGATGCGGCGCAGGGGGCGAAAGAGGAGCGGCGGGGGAGCGTGATGGGCGGGCTGGAGCCGTCGCGGGCGTAAATTTTTTTGAGAGGGGACTTTACAGTGCAAAGTAGATTGCCTACATCGAGTAACTTTGCGATGCAAAGTGAGGCCGGCGAGGGATTACATGTGGCCATCATCATGGATGGCAACGGGCGATGGGCGGCGCGGCGCGGATGGCCGCGGGTTGCAGGGCATCGGGCGGGCGTGGCGGCGGTGCGTCGGGTGGTGGAGCGGGCACCGGAACTAGGCATCGCGCGGATGACGCTCTACGCGTTTTCATCGGACAACTGGCGTCGGCCGGCGCTCGAAGTGCGGAGCATTTTCTCGCTCATCGCTGCTTATCTACGGATCGAGCGAGAGCGGCTGAAGGAGGTGGGTGCGCGACTGGAGGCGATCGGAAGGCGGGATCGATTGCCCAGGCTGCTGCTGCGGGAAATTGAACAGTGTGAATCGGCGACGGCGGGGGGGCGACGGCTGCACTTGCGGGTTGCGGTGGATTACTCGTCGCGCGAAGCGATAGCGCGAGCAGCGGCCGAGCTGGTGGGCGAGGGCGGGATGCACTCGCACGAGGCGCTGGAGCGTGGATTGGCCGCAGTGTTGCACGCGGCTGGCGGCGATGTGGATTTGCTGATCCGGACGGGCGGAGAGAAGCGGCTGTCGGATTTTCTGCTGTGGGAATCGGCGTACGCGGAGCTGGTGTTCACGGATCGGATGTGGCCGGATTTCGACGAGACGGATCTGGAGGCGGCGGTCGTGGAGTTCCGGCGGAGGGATCGGCGGTTCGGAGGCGTGCCAGCGGCGAATGCCGAAACTGCGGCGATGGCCGCAGAACTTTCCGGCGCCGCTTTGCGTACCCCTTGACAGTCGACAAGGGAGTGGGCGATGCTGTTTTCATTCTGTTGTCGAATGTCGAGGGGAATGATGCCGCCATCCGCAGATTTGCTGCAGGGAACGCTGGACATGCTGATCCTGAGGTCGATTGCGCTCCAGCCTGAGCATGGTTGGGCGATCGCCCAGCGCATCCAGCAGGTTTCGAACCACGTGCTCACCATCGGGCAGGGGTCGCTGTATCCGGCGCTGCATCGGTTGGAATACAAGGGGTGGATTCGTGCGCAGTGGGGCGCTTCAGAGAACAACCGACGGGCGCGGTTCTATGCGCTGACGGCGGCGGGACGGAAGCAGCTGGAAGCGGAGCTGGCGAACTGGGGACGGCTGACGGGGGCGATTAACCTGGTGCTGGAGAGGATCTAGGATTTGGTGGCTGGTGACGAGTCGCAGGCGGCAGGTGACTGGTGGCCAGGGAGGTAATGCTGATGAGTCAGATTTGGTCGCGCGCGAAGTTTTTCTTTGCAGGCAAACGGCGCAGCGAAATGGACGAGGAAATTCAGTTCCATCTGGAACGAGAGGCGGAGGCGAACATGGCTGCAGGGATGCCGGAAAAGGAAGCGCGGAGGAAGGCGGCGATCGCTTTTGGCGGGCGGGAGCGGGCGCGGGAAGAGTGCCGGGAGGAGCGGCCGAGTTGGTCGCTCGAATCGGTGTGGCGCGATGTGCGGTATGGGATCCGGGGGCTGGGGCGGAATCCTGGATTCGCGATTGTGGCGGTACTGACACTGGCGCTGGCGATCGGACTGAACACAACGATTTTCAGTTTGCTGGATCAGGCGCTGATGAGTGCGCTGCCGGTGAAGAACCCGGAGCAGTTGGTAGTGCTGAGCTTCGCGGGTGCATCGCCGGGTCACACGCATTCCAATGGAGGAAACGACGCGGGCCATCGTCACGAGTTTTCGTATCCGATGTACAAGGACCTGCGCGACCAGAACAAGGTGCTGAGCGGGCTGATTGCCGCGGCGTCGACCGGGGTGGGAGTGACGTGGAACAACCGCGCGGAGAGCGTGGGCGCGGAGATGGTGAGCGGGAATTATTTTGAGACGCTGGGCGTGCAGCCGGCGGTGGGGCGGCTGTTTACGGCGAGCGACGAGTCGGCGCCGGGAGCGAATCCGGTGGTGGTGCTGAGCTTCGACTACTGGAGAACGCATTTGGCGGAAGCGCCGGTGGCGGGAAAGACGCTGCTGGTGAATGGCACGCCGTTCACGATTACGGGCGTGGCAGCGCCGGGATTTCACAGCATGGTGTGGGGGCGGACGCCGGATGTTTTCGTGCCGATCACGGAGCAGAAGGTGGTGGAACCGGACTGGGATTTCCTGAGCGATCACAACTCGTACTGGATCGACCTGGCGGGGCGGCTGCGGCCGGGGATGACGGCGGCGCAGGCGCAGGCCTCGCTGAACGCGCTGTTTCTTTCGCTGCGCACAGCGGAGTTTACGTTGCAGCACGACCAGTCGGCAAAAGCGCGCGCGGCTTTCATCGATCGGGCACATATCAATGTGGATGCGGGGGCAAAGGGATTCTCGCCGCTGCGGGGAGATGTGCAGACGCCGCTGACGATCATCATGGGGATGGTGCTGCTGGTGATCGGCATGGCCATCGTGAATGTGGCGAGCCTGCTGCTGGTGCGGGCGGCGGGGCGTTCGCAGGAATTCGCAGTACGGTATGCGCTGGGCGCGACGAGCGGGCAGGTGCTGCGACAGCTGCTGGCGGAGGGTTTGCTGCTGGGCGGGTGCGGGGCGGCGATCGGGCTGCTGCTGGCGCCGCAGGCATTGCACCTGCTGATTCACCGGATGTCAGGAGGGTCACCGGACGGGCTGCCGTTCACGCCGACGCTGGACTGGCGTGTGCTGCTGTTTACGCTGGCGGTGACGGTACTGGCGAGTCTGCTGTTCAGCCTTGCGCCGATGGCGCAGTTCCAGAATCCAAAGCTGGCGGAAGCGATGAAGGAGCGGGGCGGCAGCGGAAGTGGGCGGTCGCTGCAATTCCGGCGCAGCTGCGTGGCGCTGCAGATCGGATTCAGCCTGCTGTTGCTGGTGGGCGCGGGACTGTTTGTCCGGACGATTGAAAATCTGCGGAACGTGGATGCGGGGTTCGCGACGGATCATCTGCTGGCATTCGATCTGGATCCGCAGCTGGCGGGATATCCTGGGCCGGGGGTTGCGCCGGTGGAGCAGCGGGCGATCGACGCGGTGGCCGCGCTGCCGGGCGTGCGGGGCGTGGGCGCGACGAACGACAGCGATCTGGCGGGCAACGGTATTTCGGGCGATGTGGAGGCGAGCGGGTACACGCCGAAGCCGGACGAAGATTTCGACGTGGAGCTGCCGTGGGTGAGCAACGACTATCTGCAGACGCTGGGGATTCCGCTGGTGGCGGGGCGGCATTTCAACGTTGGGGACACCGCGACTTCGGAGAAGGTGGCGGTGGTGAACGAGAGCTTTGCGAAGCACTTCTACGGCAATGCGCAAGCAGCGCTGGGGCATGTGGTGAGCCGGCCGAACCGGAAGGGGACGGAGGCGACGATTGTGGGCGTGGTGCGGGACGTGAAGCACGAAAGCGTGCGCGACCCCGCGATCGCGACGGAATACACGCTGTTCACGCAGGCGCCGAAGCCCGCGGGGCTGACGCTGTATGTGCGGACGTGGCAGGCGCCGGAGGCGACGACGAACAGCATTCGTGGGGCGATTGCGAATCTCGACAGCAAGTTGATTGTGGGTAACCCGCGCACGATGACGAAGGAGATCGACGAGAATCTGCTGGCAGAACGAACGATCGCGATGCTGGCGACGGTGTTTGGAGGATTGGCGGCGTTGATGGCGGGGATCGGGCTGTACGGGATCCTGGCGTATTCGACGGCGCAGCGCACGCGGGAGATTGGAATCCGCATGGCGCTGGGCGCGCAGCGCGGGACGGTGGTGCGGCTGATCCTGCGGGAAGTGATGGTGCTCGCCGGGGGCGCGGTGGTGGTGACGATTCCGCTGGCGATGCTGGCCACACGCGCGGTGAGGAGCCAGTTGTTCGGCGTGTCGATCGCGGACCCGGCGGTGTATGGGGCGGGGATCGTGGTGATTTGCCTGGTGGCGGCGCTGGCGGGATTTATTCCGGCACGACGCGCGGCGACGGTCGATCCTGCGCGGGCGCTGCGGACGGACTGAGGAAGCCCGTTGCTGGAGGTTGGTGGCCGATCGCCGGTGGCTGAACTACTCCGCGTGGAGGGCCACGATGGGGTCGACGGATGCGGCGCGGCGCGCAGGCAGCCAGCAGGCGACCAGCGCAACGACGATAAGCACCAGTCCGACAGCGGCGAAGGTGAGCGGGTCGTGCGCGGTGACGCCGAAGAGTTGCGCGCTTATGAGGCGGGTGAGGCCGAGAGCGAGTCCGATACCGAGGGCCACGCCAACGAGCGCCATGGTTGCTCCCTGACGGAGAATGAGGCGGAGGACGTCACCGCGTTGCGCGCCGAGCGCCATGCGGACACCGATTTCGCGCGTGCGCTCGCCGACTAAATACGAGATGACGCCGTAGATGCCGATGCAGGAAAGCGCAAGCGCGATGGCGGCGAAGAAGGCGAGCAGGATCATGGAAAGGCGGCGGGCGGCAAAGGCGTTTTCGATGACGCCATGCATGGTCTCGACGGCGTAGATGACTTCTCCGGGATCGACGGCGGACGCGGCCTGGCGCACGGGGCCCATGACAGCCTGGGAATCGTCCTGGGTACGCAAAACGACGGCAACTCCGTCAGCGACTAGGGGCATGAGCTTGGCGGGCAACTGCATGTAGGGGTAGTAGAACTGGGCTTCGATGGCGCCCTTGGGATCGTTGCCGGGGCCCCATTGGCGAACGTGACCGACGACGCCGATGATCTCCGCTTCCTTATCGAATTCCGCGATGTGGATGTGTTGGCCGACCGGATTTTGGCCGGCGAAATAAGTGCGCGCGAAAGCGTCGTCGATGTCGACGACGGTGGGGGCGTCTTCGTTGTCCTGGTCGGTGACGAAGCGGCCGCGCTTGAGAGTGATGCCCATGGCCGGCTCGAAACCGGATTCAACGAGATAAAACATGGCTTGCGGCATGTCGTTATCGTTGTCGGGCTTGGGGCGGCCTTCGACCCAGAAAGGCAATTCGGAGTCGTGGATCATGGGACGTGAGCCGAGGGTGACGGAGACGGCCTGGACGCCGGGAATGGCACGCATGGCGGCGTCGAAACGGCGGAGACGCGCGCGGGTTTCGGCGGCGGTGGTTTTGGAATTCGAGGGCAGAGAGACTGAGAACGTGATCGCGTGGCTGGGGTCATAGCCGGGATTGACGCGCCAGAGGGCGGCGAGCGAGCGCAGCATCAGTCCCGCGCCGACCAGGAGGACGAGGGCCATCGCGACTTCGACGGCGACGAAGATTCCCTGGAGGCGGTGACGCACGCCGCTGGCGCCGCGACCGGACTGGCGAAGAATCTGCTGCAAATTGGCGCGGGAGGTCTTGAGCGCGGGCGCGAGGCCGAAGACGATTCCGGCGGCGAGCGAAACGGCAAGCGTGAAAAGCAGGACGCGACCGTCGAGGGAGACTTCGCCGGAGCGTGGGAGCGCGCCGGGAAGGACATTGATGGTGGCTTTGGTCCCGAAGAAAGCAAGGAGAAATCCGAGCGCCCCGCCCAACCCAGCAAGAAGCGTGCTTTCTGTGAGGAACTGGCGGATGATGCGTGTGCGGCTGGCGCCGAGCGCCGAGCGGATGGCGAACTCGCCGGATCGCGACATGGAGCGCGCCAGGAGAAGGCTGGCGACGTTGGCGCACGCGATGAGCAGCAGGAAGCCGACGGAGGCGAGCAGCACAAGCAGGAAGGGCTGCACATTGCCGACGATGTCTTCTTTCATGGAATAGAGCGCGATGCCTACGTCTTTGTCCGCTTCCGGATAGGTGACGGCGAGATGGTGGGCGATGGAATCCATCTCGGCGCTGGCCTGCTGGAGGGTGACGCCGGGTTTGAGGCGGCCGATAGCGTAGGCGCTCTCGTCGATGCGACGATCGCGGAGCGAGGGCTCGTTCCATTGTCCGATGGGCGTGTAGAGGTCGCGATCGATGCCGTGGAATAAGAAGCTCGGAGGGAGGATGCCGACGACGGTGTAATTGGTGCCGTTGAGGTCGACGGCCTTTCCGAGAATGCCGGGCGAGCCGCCAAAACGTCGATGCCAGAAGCCGTCACTGAGCAGGGCGACGGGCGCGGCGCCGAGGCGATCGTCGTCAGGATTGAAGTCGCGGCCAAGAGCCGGATGGAGGCCGAGGGTTGGGAAAAATGCCGCGGAGATCATGAAGCCGTTGACGCGCTCGGGCTGGCCGGTGCCGGTGAGGTTGTAATCCTCATGACGGTACATGGCGATGGAGGAGAAGCCTTTGGTCTGGCGCTGCCAGTCGAGGAAGTTGAGATAGTTGATGGGCGCCTTGTCCTGGCCGGCGTTTTTCCCGTCGATGGCGACGAGCTGGCTGGAGTGCGGGTAGGGCAGCGGATTCAGGAGCACGCCGTTGACGACGGAGAAGAGCGCGGTGTTGGCGCCGATGCCGAGCGCCAGGGTGAGGATGGCGATGATGCTAAACGCCGGCGACTTGAAGAGCATGCGGAGGGCGAAGCGAAGGTCCTCAAACAGNNGATTCGCCTCCGGCACTTGCGAGATTCGCCAGTTTGGCGGGATAGCGGGTCGAAGTCAATAGCCAGTGAATGGGGATTCTGGGGTGGTTCGCAGGGCTTGGTTTTTGGGAACGAAGTTCGGGGGAGGAGTCGCAGGGGAATTCCACATCTCGGCCCCAGTGAAAGCTGTCGCCTCGGCTGGGATCGTGGAAAATGCTTTTGTTTTCTGGTATTTAGCAATTCATCATGGATTGACATCGATACACTCATATTTTCTGCACCGACTGTGCTATGACCGCATCAGATTGTTGCGCAGGCTAGTCCCTCTGGGCTGGCCTAATCCCCCAAATTTGATGCAGGAGAATTTTTGTGGCAATTACTCGTTGGGATCCCCTTCGTGATGTGCTGTCGATGCAGAACCGCTTGAACTCGCTTTTCCAGGAGTACAACCGCGGCGAAGGCGATGCGCTGACCACCGCGGCTTTTGCGCCGCCTGTCGATGTGTATGAGGACGAGCACAAGATCGTCCTGAAGCTGGAAGTTCCGGGCCTGAAGGAGAGCGATCTCGACATTCAGCTCGAAAACAATGTTCTGACCGTGAAGGGCGAGCGCAAGTTCGAGAAGGATGAGAAGGAAGAGAACTTCCACCGGATCGAGCGGCGTTATGGCAGCTTCTATCGTTCGTTCGCGATTCCGAACACGGTGAACCCGGACAGCGTGAAGGCGAGCTACGAGGCCGGCGTGCTGAAGGTGGAGCTGGACAAGCGGGCCGAGGCGAAGCCGAAGCAGATCAAGGTGGAAGTCGGCGCGCCAAAACAAGTGGAAGCCGGCAAAAAGGATGTAAGGACGGCGGCGTAAAACCCGTGGACGCGCTTTGCAATCCACTGGCGAAAACGCGCAATATCGAGCGGGAGGGAGATGTCTTCCTCCCGCATCATTTTATGAAGTGAGTGGACGGAAATTATGGCGATACGTTGGGACAAATTTACGGTGAAGTCGCAGGAGGCGGTCCAGAACGCGAGCCACCTGGCGGCGGAGAACGGGAATCCGGAGATAATGCCGCTGCATCTGCTGGCGGTGCTGCTGGCGGACAAGGAAGGCGTGATTCCTGCCGTCCTCGACAAGATTGGCGTGCCGACGCAACAGCTGGAAGCGAAGGCGCTGGAAGCGGTTGCGCAGCTGCCCAAGGTTAGTGGAGCGTCGGCGCAGCCCGGCGCGTCGAACGCGCTGAATCAAGTGTTCGATCAGGCTTTCAAAGAGGCTGAGAATTTCAAAGACGATTACGTTTCGACCGAGCACCTGCTGCTGGCGCTCACCAGCAACAAGAACGACGGGGCGCAGTTGCTGCTGGCTTCGCTGGGAGCGACGCATGATGCGGTGCTGAAGAGCCTGGCGACAGTGCGCGGAAGCCAGCGGGTGACAGATCAGAATCCTGAGGCGAAATTCCAGGCGCTGGAGAAATATGCGAAGGATCTAACGGAGCTGGCGCGGCGCGGCAAGCTCGACCCGGTGATTGGGCGCGACGAGGAGATCCGGCGCGTGATCCAGGTGCTGTCGCGGCGGACGAAGAACAATCCAGTGCTGATTGGCGAGCCGGGCGTGGGCAAGACGGCGATCGTCGAAGGTCTGGCGCGGCGGATTGTGCACGGCGACGTGCCGGACATCCTGCGGGACAAGCGGGTGATCTCGCTGGACCTGGGNNATCATCCTGTTCATCGACGAGCTGCACACGCTGGTTGGCGCGGGCGCGGCGGAGGGGGCAATTGACGCCTCGAATATGCTGAAGCCGGCGCTGGCGCGGGGCGAACTGCGGGCGATCGGCGCGACGACTCTGAATGAATATCGGAAGTACATCGAGAAGGACGC
>PMAD01000256.1:12210-12419 GCA_003152415.1 Acidobacterium sp. | reverse complement strand
GGAGGTGCGCAAGCTGGCCGAACGCAGCCAGAAGGCGGCGGGGGAGATCAACCAGCTCTCCGGCACCACGCTGCGGGTATCGGAAAAGTCCGGAGAGCAGCTGGAGAAGCTGGTTCCGGATATCCAGCGGACGGCGGAACTGGTGCAGGAGATCACCGCGGCCAGCAAGGAACAGGACACGGGGGCAGAGCAGATCAACAAGGCGCTGC
>PMAD01000256.1:0-12157 GCA_003152415.1 Acidobacterium sp. | reverse complement strand
CGCACGCTGGGCCGGCGCGAGCGGCCAAACCGGCGGCGCACGCGGTAGCAGGAGGAAAAGCATCGGCGGGCGGCGGGGTCAAGTTGCGGCTCAGCGATAAGCGCGACGAGACGGATGGGGAATTCGAGCGGTATTGACCGGAAGGNNCCTGCCATCAGGGACAGAGAGGAGTCGGACGATGAGTGTAAGTGAAATCACAGAAACCCGGCAGTACCTGACTTTCCGGCTGGGCAACGAAATCTTCGCGACCGATGTCGCCAAAGTGAGAGAGGTGCTGGACCTGACCACGATCACAGCGGTTCCGCGCACCCCGGAATTCATGAGCGGGGTCATCAATCTGCGGGGCAGCGTGGTGCCGGTGGTNNAGAGCACGCGCAACACCTGCATCGTAGTGGTGGACGTGCTGCTGGAGAATGAGTCGACCGTCATCGGGGCTCTGGCCGATTCGGTGGAAGAGGTGATCGACCTCGAGCCGGATCAGATTGAGCCGGCGCCGCGCATCGGCACGCAGATCCGGACGGAGTTTATCCGGGGCATGGGCAAGCGGGACGCGCAGTTCATCATGATTCTGGACATCGACCGCGTCTTTTCGGCCGACGAGCTGGCGGCGGTGCGGGGACAGGATCCCGGCAGGCCGACGGCGGAAGCGGCAGCGTAACGGAAGCAAGCGGGGCGCGGGAACCCGCGCCCTGCAACCCCTATGAGCACACATGAGGAAACGCTGTCCGGCCGGGATTTTGCAAGGCTCTCCGCTTTTGTCTACTCGGAGGCCGGGATTTGTCTCGGGCCGGAGAAAAAAACGATGCTGGAAGGCCGGCTGAAGCGGAGGCTGCGCGAACTGAACATGACCTCCTACCGGCTGTATTGCGAGTACCTGTTCGGGCAGGAGGGCCTGCGGGAGGAGAAAGTCTCGTTCATCGATGTAGTCACGACGAACAAGACGGATTTCTTTCGTGAGGCGAAGCACTTCGATTATCTGACGCAAAGAGCGCTGCCGGAACTGGCGTCGCGGGCCGGCGGGCGGACGTTGCTGGTGTGGAGCGCCGGGTGCTCGTCAGGGGAAGAGCCGTACACGCTGGCGATGGTGCTGAGCGAATACGCGGAGGGCCATGCCGGATTCCGGTTCCAGGTTCTGGCGACGGACATTTCGACGAAAGTGCTGGCGCACGCGGAGCTGGGCATCTACACCGCGGACGATGTCGAGCCGGTGCCTCCCGCGCTGCGGAAGAAATATCTGATGCGGAGCCGCGAACGGGGTGCCGATCGAGTGCGCATTGTGCCGGAACTGCGCAGACTGGTGGAGTTTCGGCGGCTGAATTTCATGGACGCCGATTACGGCCTCAGCGCGAAGGCCGATGCGATCTTCTGCCGCAACGTGATCATCTATTTCGACCGGCCGACGCAGGAAAAGATTCTCAGAAAGCTTTCCCATCGCCTTGCCGAAGGCGGGTATTTGTTTGTCGGCCATTCCGAGACGCTGCACGACATGAATCTTCCGCTGGATGCGCTGGGACCGGCTTTGTACAGGAGGATCGATGGCCGCGTCTGAGGAGGAATGGGCGGAGGTGTATGTGCAGCCGGGAGAATCGCACCTGGTACGCGGGCCAGCCATTTTGCGCACGTTGCTGGGATCGTGCGTGGGCGTGACCTTCTGGCATCGGGGGCTGAGCATCGCAGCGCTGTGCCATCCGATGCTGCCGAGCCATCCGCACAAGACGAAAGGAAAGCTGAGCCTTGCGGCGGCGCGGCGCTACGTGGATTTCGCGATTCGCGATCTGGCGGCGCAGTTCGACGCGCTGGGGGCGAGACGGCGGGACGTCGAGATCAAGTTATTCGGGGGCGCGGATGTGCTGCGGGTTGAAGAGCACAAGTCGCGTCCAACGGTGGGCCGGCTGAACCGCGAACGGGCGCTGGAGGTTCTGCGCGCGGAGGGATTCGCTGTCGCGGCATCGCGCCTGGGAGGGCCGTGCGGCATTCACATCGACTTTTATACGGCGACGGGGGAAGTGCGGCTCCGGCTGCTGCAATGATGCGGAGTTGCGCCGCGCAGGGGATCGTGGGACCCGAGAGGCAGAGGGATGGATCATTCGAAGATTCGCGTGCTGATCGTTGATGACTCCGCGGTGGTGCGGCAGACACTCGCGTACGTGCTGGCTCAGGATCCGGAGATCGAGGTGACCGGAACCGCGGGCGATCCCTATGCGGCGGCGGAGAAGATCGCCGAACAGATACCGGACGTGATCACCCTGGACATCGAAATGCCGCGCATGGACGGGCTCACGTTTCTGCGTAAGGTCATGACGCAGCATCCGATTCCGGTGGTGATCTGTTCGAGCCTGGCGGAGGAGGGGACGCAGAGCGGGCTGGAGGCGCTGGAGAACGGCGCGGTGGAGATTGTGACCAAGCCGCGGCTGGGCGTGCGCCAGTTCCTGGAGGATTCGCGCACGACGCTCTGCGATGCGGTGAAAGCGGCGGCGGGAGCGCGGCTGCGGCGGCCGGGCCCCAGGCGCGTGGTGGAACCGAAGCTGACCGCAGATGCAGTTCTGGCGCCGGCGGCGGGCGGCGGCGCGATGGCAAAAACCACCGAGAAAGTCGTGATGATTGGCGCTTCGACCGGGGGAACGGAAGCCCTGAAGACGCTGCTGGAGGCGTTGCCGGCCGATACGCCGGGGATCGCGATTGTGCAGCACATGCCGGAGCTGTTCACCCGTGCGTTCGCGGCCCGGCTGGACGGGTCCTGCGCGATCACGGTGAAGGAAGCGGAGAGCGGAGATACGGTGCTGCGCGGACGGGCACTGATCGCGCCGGGGAATCATCATCTGCTGCTGCAGCGCAGCGGCGCGCGCTATTACGTTGAGGTCAGGGAAGGACCGCTGGTATGCCGTCATCGGCCGTCGGTGGATGTTCTGTTCCGCTCCGCGGCGCGCTACGCGGGGCCGAACGCGGTGGGTGTCATCCTGACCGGGATGGGCGACGACGGGGCGCGGGGCATGCTGGAGATGAAGGAGGCAGGGGCGAAAACCATCGCGCAGGACGAAGCCACGTGCGTGGTTTTCGGGATGCCGAAGGAGGCGATCAAACTGAACAGCGTGGACAAAGTGATGCCGCTCGAGGCGATTGCCGGAGCGATCCTGAGCGCCACGCGCTGATGCGTCAGGCATGTGTTAGCATTGCCGCGATTCCAAGAGGAACTCCACGTTGCGTGCACAGGCTCTTGCTGCCGCGCTGTTATGCGTTTCCGGGCTGTGCTCCGCACAGCAGACTACGCCCCTGGCAGGATCCGATGCCCAGCCAACGCGCGCGACGTATCTGCGTCTTGCGGCGGAAGTCGACGAGGCGCTGCATCGGGATGTGCTGGGCATGTGGTTTCCGCGCTCCATTGACCGCGAGCACGGGGGATTTCATTCGCACTTCACGCGCGCGTGGCAATGGGCGCCCAGCGACGGAAAGTTTTCTGTCTTTCAGGGTCGCATGACGTGGGTTACGTCGCAGGTGGTGATGCGCGAACCGGCACTCAAAGACGCGTACCTGCCGTTCGTGAAGCAGGGCGTGGATTTTCTCCAGGACACGATGTGGGACAAGCAGTATGGCGGGTTCTACTGGGGACTCGATGACGATGGCCACATCGCGCCACAGTTCAGCGATGACAAGGATCTGTACGGCGTCGGCTTCTGCATTTACGGGCTGGCTGCGGCGTATCAGGCGACCGGCGATCCGCGGGCGCTGGAGTTGGCGAAGAAGGGCTTTCTCTGGACCGACCAGCATGGGCACGATGCGGTGAACGGCGGTTATTTCGAGATGTTGACGCGGGAGGGTAAGCCGCTGGTTCCCGAGGCGCCGAGCGGGCAGGTGGTGATGCCGCCGATTCCCATTGGGCCGGAAAACTACAAGTCGATGAACACGCACATCCATCTGCTGGAGGCGTGGACTGAGCTGTATAAGGTGTGGCCCGATCCGACGCTGCGGGCGAGGCTCGAAGAGATGCTGGCGATTGTGCGCGACAAGATCGTCGTGGAACCGGGCGTGATGAATTTATTTTTTACGAATACATGGCAGGCGATCCCCGGACACGATTCGTACGGGCACGATGTGGAGACGGCCTACCTGATGCTCGAGACCGACGAGCTGCTCCACGGCAAGGCGAGCGAGAAGACGGAGCGCATGGCGAAGATGCTGGTGGATCACGCGCTGGCGTATGGTTGGGACGCGAAGAATGGCGGGTTCTTCCAGTACGGCACGACGTTCGACAAGCCGGAAGACACAGACAAGGAGTGGTGGGTGCAGGCGGAGGGGCTGAACGCGCTGCTGATGATGCACGAGCGATACGGCAAGCAGAATCCGATCTACTTCGAGAGATTCCTGCAGCTGTGGGCGTTCATCAGCAAGCACACGATTGACGCGCAGAATCACGGCCTCTGGAACCTGACGACCGCGGACGGGACGCCGATTGTCCTCGACAAAGGTTCGATCTGGAAAGCTGCGTATCACGACAGCCGCGCGTTTTGGAACGTGAGCGGGCGACTGCGAAAGCTCGCGGCGGAGTGATGGGGTTGCTGCCGCAGCGGGCCGCAAGCCCGGATTTGCGTGGCGCGGCACGGTATTTTCACGGATAACTCTGAGCTGCGGCTTCCTTCCAGGTAATCACTCTCAGTAACACAGAGACTGTGTCCTAACGCGGCACACACTTGCCGGAAAGTTGTAGCCTCCAGCACCGCTCTGGTGACGGCGTTCACAGCATTTTTCGCTATAACGGCACAAGATGGCGCAGTTGAGTCACGGCGTTGGTCCGCTCGCGCTGAGTCTCAGTTGACCCTCCCCCTTTTTTCGCTGGATTTCGCCGCCCCCGGCCCCTTGCATCAACCAGGCAATCGCTCGGGAGCGGTCTTTGCCGGTTCTTGGAAGGAGCTGCCAGGGTGCGGAAACACTACCGTTTGGTGGATGGCCTGCGGGAAATCGCGACGGCAAGAATCGAACCCGACGAGGCGATCGGGCTGGCGCGCATGCTTCTGAAGAAACGAATCGCGGAGGAAGCGCTGGCCAGGGTCCGGTGAAAGAACTTCTTTGGGAAAGTAAGCACGAGCCGAGCGAGCCGGAGTCCGGGCAATCCGAGCCTAACGGGACTCCGCTGGGCGGCTCCCGGCCGAATGGTTCTCCAAGACGGGGGTTCGCTGAATTCGATCCGTTGGCTCCGCCGGAGCCGCGCGGGGCTCTCGATCTGCGCGCTTTCATCGAGGTGCTGGAAGACGCCGGGCGCCTGCTCCGAATCAAAGAGAGGATTGACTGGAAATTCGGCGTCGGCCGCTGGACCCGAGCCAGACGCAAGCCGCTGCTATTTGAGAACATCAAGGGCTATCCTGGACAGCACGTTTTTGCGAACGGGCTGGCGGACCCGGCCTGCATCGGCCTGGCACTCGGGTTTGAACCAGGAACGCCGCCCGCGCGGGTGATCGCACAAGCGCGGAAGCGGCTGCGCGAGCCAGTCGCGCCGAAGATGGTGCGGACCGGACCGGTGCTGGAGAATGTGGTTCCGTCCATCGTGCTCGACCTTCTTGAGTTTCCTGTTCCGCAGTGGAGCGAACACGACGCCGGCCGGTATATCGGTACCTGGCACCTGAACATCAGCAAGGACCCGGAGACCGGGCGGCGCAACGTCGGCGTGTACCGCATGCAGTTGCTGGGCCCGAAGAAGGCGACCATCAGCGCTTCGAAGGGCAGCGACCTGGCGCGGCAAGTCGCGAATGCCGAAGCAAAGGGAATGGAGCTGCCGATGGTGGTGGCGATCGGCGCGCCGGAGGCTACTGTTATCGCGGCCGGTGCGGCTTGCCCCGCGGGGATGGACGAATTCGAATTGGCTGGCGCATTGCAGCAGCAGCCTGTCGAACTGATCGACTGCGGGCATCTTGAAGTTCCCGCGTATTCGGAAATCGTCATTGAGGGCTTCATCCATCCCGATATTCGCGTGCAGGATGGGCCGTACCTCGACTACTACGGACGTCCGAACACGAATCCAACAGCCTTTCTCTTCGAAGCAACGCGCCTGATGTATCGCAACGATCCGATCTTCCGCGGCAGCGGGATCGGAAGGCCGGGCGCGGAGGACCATCAGCTGTTCGCGTTTCTGGCCCAGCTGGGTCTCGTGGATTTCCATGGATCACGGCTGAAGCAGCAGGTGCAGAACTTTCTGTGGAAGCGACGCGCCTTCACCATGCTCCAAAAGGTGGGAAGAATCGGGAGCGAGCTGCGTCGACGCGGATAGACGCGGGCTGAGCGCGGTTGCCTGCGCTGGAGCGGCGACGGAGGGCGCGCCCGGCCCCGACCATGAACGTCAATATATGATGCGGGGATGCCCGCCGAGAGCGCCCAAAGCGAATTTGCGGAGAGCGTACAGGACCCGAACCGGCGGCGCTGGACCATCGCAGTCCTGCTGGGACTGGGTGTGCTGGTCAATTACTTCGACCGCGTGAATCTCTCGGTCTCGCACGACGCGCTGTTTGCGGCGTTCGGGATTTCCGACTTCACCTTTGGATTGCTGCTGGGCGCGTACAACTGGACCTACGCGCTGTGCCAGCTGCCATCCGGCATTCTGCTGGATCGTTTCGGCGTGCGGCGCGTGGGGTGCGTGAGCACTTTCCTGTGGAGTCTTGCTTCGTTCGGCGCCGCCATCACTCCGGGGCTGGGCGTATTCTTCGCGGCGCGCTTCCTGCTGGGCGTCGGCGAGGCTCCGTCGTTTCCGGCAAGCGCTAAAGCCGTCGGCTACTGGTTTCCCCCGCGCGAGCGCAGCCTGGCGACCAGCTTCTTCGATGGAGCAGCGAAACTGGGGTCGGCGATTGGCGTGCCGGTAATTGGATTGTTGCTGCTGCGGGTTGGATGGCGGCTGAGTTTTGCGGCAACGGGTGTAGCCAGCATGCTTTATTTCCTGCTGTTCTGGGGCATCTATCACGATCCTCCTCACAAGCAGCTTGCGGCAGCGCCGGCGCAAGACGCTCAGCGCAGTGCGCGCCGTGTGCCGCTCGGCTATCTGCTGCATCGGCGGAAGGTGATCGGCCTCGCCATTGGATTTGGTTCCTACAATTACGTTTTCTATCTGCTCCTCACCTGGCTGCCGGTTTATTTGTCGAGAACCTTGCACATCGATCTGGCGCATTCGTTCCTGTACACCGGAATTCCCTGGCTATTTGCAACCGTCGCTGATCTTTTTGTAGGAGGCTGGATGGTCGACGCGCTGATCCGCCGCGGATGGAGCGCGAATGTGGTGCGCCGCACCGTGCTGATTTCGGGGACCGCACTGGGGCTGGGGATTCTGGGGGCGGCGGGAGCGCACACGGTCACCCACGCGGTCTTCTGGATCAGCGTTTCCATCGGCGGATTGTCGGCTGCCGCGCCGGTAGGGTGGTCGGCGCCCTCGCTGATTGCCCCTGGTGACAGCGTGGGATCGGTGGGCGCGATCATGAACACCTCGAACCAGATTTCCGGAATCTGCGCGCCCGCGGTGACGGGGTATCTGGTGGGGATTCGGCATTCATTCAGAGCCGCGTTCTTCGTGGCCGCCGCGTACCTCGTGGTGGGGATCGCCAGCTACATTTTCCTGCTGGGAGAGATTCGGCCGATTCCGGAACCGGAGTACAGCGCGTAGGCGGCCGGCAGCGCGGGGATTCAGGGGCGCTGCTTCGGCGCGACGGTGGCTCGCATGGAGCCGGTCGAGATGCCGCCGTCGACGAGCAGCGTTTGTCCGGTGACGTAGCCGCTGCTTTCGGAGGCGAGAAAGACGACGGCGCCATCGAGGTCGTGCGGCTGGCCGGGTCGCTTCATCGGAATGCGGTCGACGAGGTAATCCACCCACTCCTGGTTTTCGTACAGGACCTGGTTCTGCTGCGTTTTGAACCAGCCAGGAGCGAGGCAGTTTACCGTGATGCCGTACTGGCCCCAGTCATCGGCGAGGCTCATAGTGAGCTGGCGGATGCCACCGCGGCTGGCTCCGTAGGGAGCGAGCCCCGCGTAGCCGAAGACGCTGGTGACGGAGCCAATGTTGATGATGCGCCCGTAGCTGTGTGCGCTCATGTTGCGCGCTACAGCCTGCGCGACGAAGAAGCTGCCGCGCAGATTGGTGTCGAGGACCAGATTCCAGTCGTCCCATGTGACGTCGAACGCGGGCTTGCGGACATTGCATCCCGCGTTGTTGACGAGGATGTGAATTTGCTCGAACGCAGCTTCGGCTTCAGCGGCCATACGCTGGATGCTGGCATGGTTGCGCACATCGAGTTCCAGCGCCAGCGTGCGACGGCCGAGGGCGCGGATTTCCGATTCGAATTCGGCGAGGGATTCGCGGCGACGGCTGGTGAGGATCAGGTCGGCTCCGGCTTTGGCCAGCGCGCGAGCGAGATACTGGCCGAGGCCGCGGCTGGTGCCGGTGACGAGAGCAACCTGCCCGGAGAGGTCAAAGAGCGCATCGCTCATGCGGCGCTCTCCGGCCGCGGGGTGAGCACAATCTTCATCAGATTCGGCTCATGCGCATAGAGCCGCTCGAACCAGCGCGGACCTTCTTCGAGCGGAGCGATTGCGGTGATGAGCGGCTTGACCTGAATGACTCCGCGGCTGATGAGATCGATAGCCTGCGGGTATTCTCCCGAGGAAGCTGCCGTGCCCTGGAGGCGCAGCTGCCGGCTGACAACGGCCTGCAGAGGCAGGTTGACCTGCGGCGTGATGTTGCCGATGAGGGTCACGGTGCCGCCCTTGCGCGTGGAGTTGATGGCGGCCTGGATGGTTTCGTCGCGGCCGACCGCTTCCAGAGCCACGTCGACGCCGGAGCCGGTGCGACGCAGGACTTCTTTGACGAGATCGTCGCCGGAAGCGTGGAGGACTTCAGTGGCGCCCAGGGATTCGGCGAGACGAAGGCGCGTGGCATCGACGTCGGCAACGAGTACGCGTCGGCAGCCGGCGGCGCGAGCCGCCTGCAGCGTGAGCAGACCGATCATGCCCGCGCCGATGACGAGGGCGGTCTCTCCGCCACGAATTTCGCTGACTTTCACGGCGTGGAGAGCCACGGAGACCGGCTCGAGCATAGCGGCCTCGGCAAAGGACATCGAATCCGGCAGCCGGTGAACAATTTGCTGCGGCACGGTTACATATTCGGCGAAAGCCCCGTTGCGCCGGTATTCTCCGCAGGAAACGCCGATGACCTGGCGGCGATCGCACAGGTTCATCTCTCCCCGCAGACAGTACGGACATGCCCCACAGTAGACCGTGGAATCAAAAGTGACCCGGTCGCCCGGCTGAAAAGCGATTACGCCATCACCAACGACGGCGACAACGCCAGCCGCTTCGTGGCCCATCACGATCGGGGGAATGCGCCGGCCGGAGGAGCCATCGTAGCCGTGGACGTCGCTACCGCAGATGCCGCAGGCGGCCACCTGGATGAGGAGTTCGCCAGGAGCGGGCGCCGGCTGGGGCAGATCGAGCAACTCCAGGTGGTTGTACTCGCGGAGCAGCAGCGCCTTCATGCATCCAGTGTGCCACGCTGGGGGAAGGAATGTGGGTGTGCCGTTGTCCCCGCGCATCTCCACCGCATTCCAGGTAAAATGCGGCGGGAGCAAATCCGGGGTGCGAGATGGGCCCAGCGGTGGGATGCGAGCGAGAGGAGCGGCGAACAAATGACAACACCGGAGACGAATCGCAGGGAATTTCTGAAGACAGGCAGCGCAGCGCTGGCCGCCAGAGCCGTGGCGTGGAATGCCTCCAGTTACGCGGCGATTGTGGGCGCGAACGACCGTGTGAGGGTGGGCGTGGTGGGTTGTGGCGATCGCATGAAACAGTCGCTCATTCCCGCGTTTCTTGAAAACAGCAGAGAACAGAACTTCGAGCTCGTCGCGGTGTCGGATCTCTGGAGCCGGCGGCGGGAAGAGGGTGCGGCGTACATCGAAAAACTGAGCGGCGCCAAAGTCGATACGGTTCGCAACAACGACGAACTCTACGCCCGGAAAGATGTGGACGCGGTGCTGGTGGCGACCGCCGACTTCCAGCACGCCATGCATGGCGTGGAGGCGGTGAATGCTGGGCGCGACGCCTATGTGGAGAAGCCGACGGCGCACCGCATGGAGGACGCGCGCGCGTTTCTGGCCGCGGTGAAACGAACCGGGAAGATCGTGCAGGTGGGAACGCAACGGCGGTCGACGCCCTCGTATCAAAAGGCGGCTGAGTATATCCGGTCCGGTCAGTTCGGGGACATCGTGATGGTGGAGATGACGTGGAACGTGAACCAGCCCGGTCGCTGGCGCCGTCCCAGCGTGGTGCCGTTGCTGAAGGAAGAAGATACGGACTGGAAGCGTTATCTGATGAATCTTCCATACGAACCCTTCGACGCGAGGAAATATCTCGAGTTCCGATTGTTCTGGCCTTATTCATCGGGTATTCCGGATCAGTGGCTCGTGCACCAGATCGACACGGTGCACTGGTTTAGTGGATATCCGCACCCGCGCAGTGTGGTGGCGAATGGCGGAATTTATGCCTGGCACGATGGGCGCCGCAACTGGGACACGATGACGGCGGTCTTCGACTACGGTCCGGCGAACGATCCCTCCAAAGGATTTCAGGTGCAGTATTCGTCGCGCATGACGAACTCCGCGGGCGGCGTGAAAGAGCTGTATTACTCCAACGGCGGGATGATCGACATGGACAAACAGCAAGTCTCGTCAGAAGGTGGGCTGACAGCGAAATACGCGGCGGAAATGGGGATGAAACAGAACCTGCTCGGGAACTATTCGCTGGGTGGCGACGCAGCTCCGGCTGCGACGGGAGCGGATACAGGAAAGGATCCGATGACCTCCGCGAACATGAAGAACTGGATGGAATGCGTGCGTTCGCGGAAGANNAGCAGGAAGTGATGGTGGGAGGCAAGCCGTATGTGGTCCAGGTTGGCGCTTAGCGGGTTGCTGGGGTTGATGGCGTCGGGCGCAAATGTTCGGGCGGCCCAAACTGGCAAGGGCGTGCAGGTCACGATGGAGGAAGCGCAACACCGGGTCGATATCACCATCGACGGCGCGCCGTTCACGTCGTACATCTGGCCCGATACGCTGACCAAGCCGGTCCTGTTTCCGCTGATCGCCGCGGACGGTACGGTGTTAACGCGCGGCTATCCGCTCGCGCCGCGCCCGGGCGAGCGCACGGATCATCCACATCATGCCGGCATGTGGTTCAACTACGGCAACGTCAACGGATTCGATTTCTGGAACAATTCCGACGCGATTCCACCGGAAAGACGGCCAAAAATGGGGTCCGTTTTCCAGAAGAAGATTCTTTTCGCGAAGAGCGGAGCGGAGCAGGGAGAACTGGGCGTCGAATCCGAATGGGTTACGGGTGCGGGCCAGCCGATCCTCGACGATACGACCCGATTGGTTTTCTCGACCCTTGGCGATGCGCGCGTGATCGATCGGATCACGACGCTGCGCGCGCTCGATCCCGCGGTCTTCAACGACGACAAAGAAGGGCTGCTGGGGATCCGTGTGGCCCGCTGGCTGGAGTCGCCCACCGAAAAGGGTGGTACCTTCACGGATGCGAGCGGAAAAGCGACGCAGGTATCGACGACGGGTTCAGCCGGAGCGAGCGGCGTCTATCTCACCAGCGAGGGCAAGAGCGGAGACGCGGCATGGGGCACCCGCGGGCAATGGTGCACGCTGACAGGAACAAACGGCGGCAAGACCTACGTGATCGCGATTCTCGATCACCCCGAGAATCCTGGGTATCCCACCTACTGGCATGCGCGCGGGTATGGATTGTTCGCGGCCAATCCTGTGGGCCGGCACATCTTCGATCCCGCAGCGCCTGCTCTGAACTTCACCATCGACAAGGGGCAGAGCGCTACGTTTCGGTATCGGGTGATCCTCTACACGCATTCGGTAACCGCGGAAGAAATGAATCGAGAGGCGGATCGATTCTCTGCGGAGTATCGATGATTGGCTGCGCTACTTCAGGTGGTACAGCGTTTCGGCGTTGCCGCGCAGGACGCGGCGGGCAATCTCTCCTGCGCGATTGCGGGTGATCTCGCCGTCCTCGAGCATTCCTGTCAGGGCGATTCCCAGCGCCTGGCGCGCATTTCTGCTGGCGATCCAGGTGGATTCCGGCCAGCCCATTTCGTCCGAATAAGGATAGCCATCGCTGCCGAACA
>PMAD01000080.1 GCA_003152415.1 Acidobacterium sp. | reverse complement strand
GGGGACTTGAACCCCCACGGCCTTGCGGCCTGCGAATTTTAAGTCCGCTGCGTCTGCCGATTCCGCCATCCAGGCTCTTCCTTATCCTAGTCGAACCCTTCTCAGGCTGGCTCCATCAGGAGGCGGAGCAAGGGCAACGTTTGCATAACGAGAACGCAGCGACCGCACAGCCCTTCGTTTCGGCAGAGTTGCCCATCGGTGACGGTCTCTCTCAAGCGCCAGAGGGTAGCGCCGAAACACTAAGGTACCTAATCCGACACGAGGCGTTAACGTTTTTCCTCTGCCCGATCCGCTATTCTTGCCACGCCTCGCCGCAGGCCAGTTTTTCAGGCCCTGAGTGTGCAATATTGCTCATCGGTCCGGAGCCGCAACCCGGTATGCTTTTCGCGCCTCCCCGCAGGCCAGTTTTTCGGGCCCAATTGTTGGTTCCTCAGTCCCCATCGTGCAGTGCAGAGAGGTACCATGACGCAGCGCCAATCTTGCAGGATCTTCTTCCTTGTGGTGTGTTCGCTGTTGTTCGCTTCCAACTTCTGCATGGCTCAATCGGCGCCGCCGGCGGGGGATACGTATACCTCGACGACGTCGACGGGGACGAACTACGGGAGCAGAACGACGCTCCTGGTCGGAACGACCGAAAAGAGCTACCTTCAGTTCAGTCTGGCGCCGCTGCCCACGGGAGCAACGGTGAGCAAGGCAACGCTGCGTTTGTATGTCGATGCGGTGACGACATCGGGCAGCTTTGACGTGTACCAGGTGACGGGCACCTGGGCCGAGAGCACGATGACGGAGAGAACCGAGCCCGCTCTGGGAGCGTCGGCGACCGGGAGCCATCCTGTCGCGCTGACGACATCCAGCCTGAATCAGTTTGTGGTCATCGATATCACGCCTCTGGTGCAGGAGTGGATGGAGGGTACTGAAGCGAATGACGGCGTCGCGTTAGCGCTGACCGGGACTTCAGGAAATTTCTCCTTCGACAGCAAGGAAGCGACTGAAACCAGCCACGAGCCGGAACTGGAAATCGTATTGACGGGGCCAACGGGACCGCAGGGGCCAGCCGGAGCGACGGGACCCGTTGGGGCTGCGGGGCCAACGGGACCGCAGGGGCCAACCGGAGCGACGGGATCGCAGGGGGCAACCGGGCCGGCGGGGGTAGCGGGGCCCGGCGGGGCGGCGGGGGCAACAGGTCCCGCTGGAGCCACCGGGCCAGCCGGTCCGCAGGGGCCGTTGGGGACGGCGGGACCTGCTGGAGCGACCGGACTAACAGGACCAGCGGGGCCCGCGGGGCCGCAGGGACCTCAGGGGAACAGCTTCAATTTTCGCAACGCTTTCAACGCGGCGTCTTCCTATGCGGTGAATGACGTGGTTACCTATAACGGGTCGACGTATGTTGCGATCGCGGCGAACCAGGGACCCAACAACACAGCGCCGAATGTGGACACGGTGGCGTGGACCGTGATGGCGGCTGAAGGCGCGACGGGACCGGCGGGGTCAGGTGGCGGAACTACTGGACCGGCGGGACCTGCTGGGCCTGCTGGGCCGACAGGCGCGACCGGACCGACCGGGGCGACCGGGCCGGCGGGACCGACCGGGTCACAGGGGGCGGCCGGATCGACAGGGCCGCCGGGATTGCCTGGGCCAGCAGGACCGGCCGGATCGCAGGGACCGGCGGGAGCCAACGGGGCCGGATTCATCTTTCTGAACGCGTTCAATGCGTCGGCGACTTACGTGGTGAATGACGTGGTGACCTACAACGGGTCGACGTACGTGGCGATTGCGGCGAACCAAGGGCCCAGCAACCCGACGCCGAATACCAATACGGCGGCGTGGTCGCTAATGGCGGCGGGCGGCACTGCAAGCTTCACCGGGACTGCGGGCGATCTGCCGACGTTTACCGGAACAAGCTCCGGGATTCAGGATAGCGGAACACCACTCTCTGGCCTTGCGCCGAAGGCCTCACCTGTCTTTACGGGTTCGGTTACCGTGCCGCTTCCGGCGAGCGGCTTGGTTACCGCATCGGGCGGTGTTCTCAGCTCTGAGCAAAACCTCGCCCCGTCGCAGTTTCCTGCTTTGAGCGGCGATCTGACCGGATCGAGCGGCTCGCTCTCGGTCACCGTGTCCAGGATTAATGGAGCGCCTCTTCCGACGATTTCCGGCGCGACGGGAGTTCTCTATGACAATGCGGGGACGCTGTCAGTTACCAATATTTCCGGCGCGATTCCCGCAAATTCCGTGACCGCAGTACAACTTGCACCACAGTACAGCAGGGGTAGCTGTGTTGAAATATGGGGCGGCACGGGAGCATCGAACGGGTTACAGTTGGGCGACGACGCGATCAGCAACAACACCTGCTACAACGATTCCGGCGTCACGCGCACGATCACGGCGGTCAAATGCCGCAGCGATAATGCCAGCAACAAAACCACGGTAAGCCCTTCCTTAGGCACTAACGGTACGGGCACAGCAATTCTGAGCGCGGCGATAACCTGCGGCAGCAGTTACGCGTATTCGGCCAGCGGGACAATCATCGCCGCAAACTGGATAAGTGGAACGGGCATCGATCCGGCGATGGGGGGAACACCGACTGGGACAAGCATAGCCATCATCGTGGAGTACACCTACTAATGAAATGGCTCATTCTATTCCTGTCGCTCAGTTGGATATCTCCCGTTTGGGCGGCCATTGCGCACGGTGGAGCGTGCGATGGCACGACAAGCTGCACGCCCTCTTCGTCGGCGAATTTCCAGCTTGACCTGTCGTTTGCGGTTAATACCAGTACGACTGTGCCGAGCCTGGGCTCGGGCTGGACAAGCATTACGACGAAGGCCGGCACCAGCAGCGCTATGAGAGCGCAATGCCGCGTGGATTATTCTGCGACAGCGGCGGCGAGCGGCACTTTCAGCAGCGCAGCGAACGTCGGGCTTTCCGGGTACACGGGTACGGGTGCGAGGGCCGTGCAGGACTGCGGCACCAATGGTGTGGCGATCGGGGCCACTGCCTCAACCAGCGGCAGCAGCACCACGCCGAGCTGTCCTGCGCTGACCTTGACGAATAACGAGGGGACTTCCTGGGTGGTTTGCGGTGTCTTCAACGCGGGCGGAACTGCCGACATGTGCACGCCCGCCAACATGACCGGGGTCAGCGCAGCGACGACCGGGGATGTGGGCGTTTTCGATACCAACGGAACCGTATCGAGCTGGAACGGGGCAACCTGTACCAACGCGGCGTCGGAAAACTGGATCGGCGTGTCGGTAGAAGTCCTCGTCCCGCCCACTAATCCGCCTGTGATGGCACAGCTGGTGAACGGCGATGGCGGCGCAGGTAACGCATCGGACGCAGGCAATCCGGGCAATAATTATCGCTTCAAGATGGATCCGGCACTCGCAGGAAATACAGAAATCATCTATTTGGCCTATGACTACAGCGCCACACGCACGCTATCGATTGCGGATGACAAAGGCGACACAGCTACAAAAGCTGTTTCCTGCAATGACACGACCCTTTCTCCGGGTCTATCCTTTTCGATTTACTACATTCAGAATCTTACCGCGGGTGCGACCACTTTGACATTTACGTTCGATGCACCCATTCCAGATTTTACGCAAGGGCACCATCAATTGTCTGGAATTGCCACGAGCGGTCCTATTTTGGACGGAACGCCTTCCTGTGGCAGTGAACTAAGACCTTCGGCAGTCACAGTCGGGAACGTAGCCGATCCTGCGGGAACGACCACGACGGCCAGCGGCGATCTGGTTGTCAACGCGGTGTTCGATGAGGGACAAGGCTTTGGCTTTGGGAACACCAATCCAATTTATGACATTATCTTTGGCAGCGGCTACAGCGGGTTGTTTGGAGAGATGCAGTATGGTGCGGCGGCGCAGGCGATCATCCAGCCGAGCAGCGGGCTTATCAAGCCTGCGATGACTTTCGTTCAGAGCTCGTGGGATCCATACGCCTATATGACTGTGGCGTTTAAGACTACCCCGGGAGCTGGTACGGCACGTTCTGCGGGCAGGATAGTTCGGATGCTGGAGACATGGGTTCCGCAAGGAACTCCATCAATGAACTGGGTGTTTCCCTGCGATACGGGAAATCTTCTTGAATTTACGTATGAAAACAACATAGGCATTGATGGCACCAATGTAACTGCCATGGGCGATACTGCGGGGAATACTTATGCCGGTTACGTCTACGGAGATTCGGCTCACCCTCAGTATTGGATTACCACCAATGCGACCTGCAATGGGCAGCTATTTGGTTTCGAGCATGGGAGCTCCGCGACCGGCGACGTGACCCGGCTGACGGTTTATGAAGTAACCGGCGCTGCGACCTCTGCAGCAGTCGATACGGGAGCCTCCGCCACTTTTTCGGCTGCAGCGGCTACAACCCTATCTGCAGCGGTCAGCAGTGCCACACAGACATCCTTGTCTCTGGCTGCGGCGGGCGGAATCTCAAACGGGGAATACCTGATGATTTCTTCCGAGGTGGTCCTGGTGACCGCGGGTGCGGGCACAACCAGCATCACCGTGACGCGCGGACAATTCGGCACGACCCTTCTTAGCTCCATCGCATCGGGGACGGGCATTTGGCCCAGCAACTACACTTCGTCTCCAGCGATCACAACTTCGCAGGCCAATGAGATCATTTTCTGTTCTATGAACCAGGGAACAGGCCCGAACTGGGATACGATCAACTCGACTTACGATTTTGCGTCATTTCCGGGCTTGAGCGACGGAAACTACTATTCCAACGGCGATGGGAGCTGCCACGCTTATGCACCAACGGCAGGGACCTACAGCCTGGGCTGGCTCGTTGACAATGTGGGCTCAGGTGATTTCGGGTCAACTTCGGCCATCGCTGTGAAATTGCAAGGCAGCGCCCCGACGGTTAGACATCGAGCCTGGGTGATTCAATAATCTATTTGTTTCACTTCTGGGGTTACGCTCATCTGGCCCGCCGACGAAAGCTTGTTCGCCGACTTTGGGACGGACGACATGAGTCCAGATCACTGAGTTAAGCGGGGACAAGGATCCCCGGCGAGCGCCAGGGGGCAACAAAGATAGAACTAAAGTACCTAGAGTGGCAACAGGGTACCGATATTCCTCCGCCCCAATCTACTATGCTTTGAGCGGCGTCGCTTCCTCAGGCCCCACAGTCCCCAAAAATCCGAGGCCCGCCTCCACGAACTGCAGAGAAAGAGGCAGCGGTTATGGTGAACCAGCGCTTGGGTATTGCGTCACCTGTCCTGGTGGCATTTTCACTGCTGCTCGCTTCCAACTTCAGTCTGGCTCAGTCGGCGCCGCCGGTGGGGGATACGTACACGTCGACGTCGGCGACCGGGACAAACTATGGCACGAAGACGGCGCTGATCGTCTCGACTACGGACAAGAGCTACCTGCAGTTCAGCCTGGCTGCGGTGCCGCCGGGGTCGACGATCAGCAAGGCGACGCTACGGCTCTACGTGGACGGAGTGACGACGGCGGGGAGCTTCGATGTTTATCAGGCGACGAGCACGTGGGCCGAGAGCACGGTGACGGAGAGGACGGAGCCGGGGCTGGGAGCGTCGGCGACAGGGAGCCATCCGGTGGCTCTGACCTCGTCGAGCCTGAACCAGTTTGTCCTGATCGACATCACGCCGCTGGCGCAGGAGTGGGAAGAGGGTACGGAGGCCAATGACGGCATCGCGCTGGCACTGACTACGGGGGCAGGAAATTTTTCGTTCGACAGCAAAGAGGCGACGGACACGAGCCACGAACCGGAACTGGAGATTGTATTGACCGGACCGACGGGGCCGCAGGGTCCGGCGGGAGCGACGGGACCGATCGGGCCGGCGGGGCCGACAGGGGCTGCCGGGCCCCAGGGACCGACCGGCGCACCAGGGTCGGCAGGAGCGACGGGAACGCAGGGAGCTACGGGTTCGGCGGGGCCGCAGGGGGCGACGGGACCTCCTGGAGCGACCGGCGCGCCTGGACCGGGAGGGCCCACGGGACCGGCGGGTCCGCAGGGGAGCGGGTTTAATTTTCGCAATGCCTTTAATGCGTCGTCTTCCTATGCGGTCAATGATGTTGTGACCTATAACGGGTCGACGTATGTGGCGATTGCGGCGAATCAGGGACCGAACAATCCGACTCCGGATATGAGCGCAACGTGGAGTCTGATGGCGGCGGAAGGCGCAACGGGACCAGCGGGTCCAGCGGGCGGGCCGGCGGGACCGGAAGGGCCTGCGGGAGCTGCCGGGCCTGCGGGTCCATCCGGGCCACAAGGTGCGACAGGGTCGGCGGGAGCGACGGGGGCGACTGGTTCGCAAGGGCCGCCGGGATTGACCGGCCCCGCCGGGCCAGCCGGGTCACAAGGGCCCGCGGGACCAGTAGGAGCCAATGGGAGCGGATTCAACTTTCGGAATACGTTTAGTCCGTCAGCGACGTACGCGGTGGACGACGTCGTGACGTACAACGGATCCACATATGTGGCGATTGCAGCGAACCAGGGACCCAACAACACGACGCCCGATGTGAACACGGCGTGGAATCTGATGGCTGCGGAAGGCGCAGCGGGACCGGCAGGTCCTTCAGGTGGCCCACAAGGGCCGGCCGGACCAGCGGGGCCGACGGGACCCGCAGGTACGACAGGGCCTGCAGGGACGGCGGGGGCAACCGGAGCCACGGGTCCGGCTGGGCCGCCGGGACCCATGGGTCCACAGGGACCGCCCGGCACGGGCGGCGGGGCGTCGATCACTGACCTGGGCACGCTGACTTACAACGCCAGCGGCACTACGACGTTTGCGGCGGCGAGTTCGGCGTGGGCGGGAGGGGTGCTGACGACGACGCATTCGACGACGACGACGTTTACGGCGACCGGACTGGTGAAGTGGGGACAGTATGTTGTGCTCATCAACCAGGACGCGACGGGCGGAGGGGTGACGTTTACGCTCGGCACGGGGGGCTCCTGCTCGGCATGGAGGGTTACGGGAGGCGGGTCAGGCGCAGTGACGCTGAGCACCGCCGCGAACGCCCAGGATGAGCTGGTCTTCACCTTCGACGGGACGTATTGCCGCGCAACGCTTCTGCAGAACCAGGACTGAACGATGAGATCGGCGGCGGTCTTTTTTCTCGCACTTCTCTGCTCGCTCTGCGCCGATGCGCAGATGGCGGCGCAGCAGCCTGGAACTCCCGAGGGAACTTTCTTCACGGAATCGTTCGGCGATACGGGGACGCAACCGTGCGGTTACGGTGCTCCCTGGAACCTGGGTCTGTATCAGTACAAAGGATGCAATGTGATCTGGGGCTCCACGACGATTGGGACAGGAGGATCGATCAGCATCGCCAACAGTCCGGGCGCAACGAGCTACCCTCGTGGCCCGCATTCACTGAAAATCGTAACGGGAACAGGCAGCACGTATCTGCAAACCGCAGGATTCACCCCACCCATCTCCGCATCGACTCCGTTCGATACACAGTTCACGCTATACGTCGCGTCGACTGCACTGGCAGCTTACGACGAAGAGTCGTTGTATTCGCTTGTTGCGGCGGACGGGTCTGGTTCCCCTTGCTCCGCGGGGTTCAGCACGTCGAAGGCCGGCTCTATTTCTCTTTATGGTGGCGGGTCGACCAGCAGCGCGGCAATTCCGCTGTCACTGAGCGCGGACCACACGGTTTTCATGCACTGCGTTCCCGGGGGTGGATCCGGGACCTCCTGGATTAGCCTGGATGGCGGCACACATGAGACGTTCGAAGCCAACGCAAAACAATGGACGTATCAGGCGGTGGGAAACTATTCCGGGGATTCGGACAACGTCACATATTACATCGGCAATGTCATGGTGAACGCGGCGATGCAGGGGCCAGGCAGCGGACCCATCATGTACAACAATTTCGAGAACGGCACGAACGGAGTGCAACTGACGACGGCGATTCTGGCTGCCGCCACGATCGGCGGCAACGGGACCTACGTGCAGTGCAGCAACGGCACGTATCAGACGATCAGCACGGCGGCGCAACTGAGCCTGCACCAGCCGGTGACGGTGCTGGGAACGCAGTACACCGACTCCAGCGCGACCCGCGGCGTGGCGTTTGCTTATGCAGGATCGGAGGGCGCGACCTGCTACTACCGAGGCTATTCCTTTTCGCCGGTGCTTTCGACGTTTGAGTGGGTGGAGACCACCCTGCCGACCGGGGATACGACCAGCTTCGTGTCCATGGACCCGCTCGGCAACAATGCCGGCAGCGATTTTGTGAGCCACATGCAGCACAGCGGGGATCTCTACATCGAGACGGAGGCCAATCCCAACGGCAACCCGGACGTCGGGGCTTTCTTTCCTTACACACCCGGAGTGAAGTACGGCATCGCAACGCAGATGCAGGAGTACAGCGCAGGCAGCGGGGCGGGCGGGGTGTATCTGGTGCAGGGGAAAGTGACAAGCGGGACGTTCGACGTGGGCGAGACGCTGACGCAGGCAACGAGCGGCGCAACCGCGCAGCTGCTGATCTCGCCGAACGGCAATAACGCGGTGCAGATCAGGATGATTTCCGGGACAGCGACAGCTACGAATCTATGGACCGGACAAACGAGCGGCGCGATAATCACGCCGACGAGCCTGCCGACGACCTTCCATACGGTGAAGATCTACGATCAGAACTGCAATCTGTTGTCGACGCAGATGAAGATTGCGGAGTCGAACACGCCGTCGATCCCGGACGATGTTGAGATTGGACGTGGCGGGGATAGCAACAAGTCCGGGATCAACAGCTACTGGTACGAAGACAACCTTTTTGTCGATTTCGCGAGCGGCAACATGATTCCCTGTCACTAAGTTGCGATCAGGCGGTTGTCTGCTGGGTGAGGCTGAGACCTGGGTTGTCTGCGGATTGGGGTTGGATCTGCCGGTGCCCCGGAGCACGCCAGATCATCAGGACGATGACACCGACTGCCAGCGCGATGATGGCGATCCAAAGAAGAAAAAGCGTGACTTCTTTGGTCGCGAAGGGTGGGGTTTTGCGCTCCACGGCGTTCTATTGGGATGCCGCCCCGGCGCTTCGCGGGCGCTTTTCCGTTGAGCCCGTTTGAAAGGGCTGCGCATCTCCTTAATAAGGTGAGCAATCTGTGTGAGCACAGTTGAAAAGGACCGCTTGCCAGGGGTACACTCTGATATAGGACTGCTTTGGTCGCATATTGCCGCGCGATGGGCTCTCGGGGCAGAGGACCGCGCGGCGACGGAACGATCAAAGTTGACGATCGGATAGAGAATCCAGGAGATCTGCATGAGCACCGATATGAATGTCGTCCACGAACTGGCCAGCCGGGACTATGAGTGGGGATTTGTCACCGATATTGAGGAAGACCGGATCCCGAAGGGGTTGAGCGAGGACGTGATCCGCCTGATTTCGGCGAAGAAGAAGGAGCCGGAGTTCATGCTTGAATGGCGGCTGAACGCGTATCGCTATTGGGTGAGCCAGGCGAAGGCGGACGCGGAGCCAAAGTGGGCGAATGTGACGTTCCCGCCGATTAACTACCAGGGCATCACGTACTACTCGGCGCCAAAGCAGAAGAAGCAACTGACTAGCCTGGACGAACTGGACCCGGAGATTCTGCGCACGTACGAGAAGCTGGGGATTCCGCTGGCCGAACAGAAGCTGCTGGCCAATGTTGCGGTGGACGCAGTGTTCGACAGCGTGAGCGTGGCGACGACGTTCAAAGCGAAGCTGGCGGAAGCGGGGGTGATCTTCTGCTCGTTTTCAGAGGCGGTGCTGAAGCATCCGGAGCTGGTGAAGAAGTACCTGGGTTCGGTGGTGCCGCACACGGATAACTTCTATGCGGCGCTGAATGCGGCGGTGTTCAGCGATGGGTCGTTTGTGTATGTGCCGAAGGGCGTGCGGTGCCCGATGGAGCTGTCGACGTATTTCCGCATCAACGCGGCGGAGACGGGGCAGTTTGAGCGGACGCTGATTGTGGCCGAGGAGGGGGCGTACGTGAGCTACCTGGAAGGCTGCACGGCTCCCATGCGCGATGAGAATCAGCTGCACGCGGCGGTGGTGGAGCTGGTGGCGCTGGACAACGCGCAGATTCGCTACTCGACGGTGCAGAACTGGTATCCTGGCGACAAGAACGGCAAGGGCGGGATCTATAACTTCGTGACCAAGCGCGGCAAGTGTCTGGGGCGGGGTTCGAAAATCTCGTGGACGCAGGTGGAGACGGGATCGGCGATTACGTGGAAGTATCCGTCGTGCATTCTGCAGGGCGACAACTCGGTGGGCGAGTTCTACTCGGTAGCGCTGACGAACAACTACCAGCAGGCCGATACGGGGACGAAGATGATCCACCTGGGGAAGAACACGAAGAGCACGATCGTGTCGAAGGGGATCTCGGCGGGGCACGGGCAGAACACGTATCGCGGGATGGTGAAGATTATGAAGGGCGCGACGGGCGCGAGGAACTACACGCAGTGCGATTCGCTGCTGATTGGCGATAAGTGCGGCGCGCACACCTTTCCGTACATCGAGGTGAAGAATGCGTCGGCGCGGATGGAGCACGAGGCGGCGACGTCGAAGATCGGCGAGGATCAGCTGTTTTATCTGCAGCAGCGCGGGCTGAAGACNNTGGAAGGCAGTGTGGGGTAAGCGGCGCAGAGCGCCGCGAGCGAACAGCGGTTAGCGAGACGCGCTTAGCGAAGAACTCTTAGCGAAAGACGTTTAGCGAGAAGCGAGCCGGGAACTGGCGAACTGCGAGCGGGAAGCGGTTAGTACAGTACGAACGAAAGATTCAATACGAGGGGAACGGATGAGTTTGCTGGAAATCAGGAATTTGCATGTGTCGGTGGACGGTAACGAGATCCTGAAGGGGATCGACCTGACGGTGAATGCCGGTGAGGTCCACTCGATTATGGGGCCGAACGGGTCGGGCAAGAGCACGCTGGCGCAGGTACTGGCGCGGCGCGACGCGTACCACGTGACGGAGGGCTCGATCCTCCTTGAGGGCAAAGATCTGCTCGAGATGAAGCCTGAAGAGGCGGCGTGCGAGGGCTTGTTTTTGGCGTTTCAGTATCCGGTGGAGATTCCGGGAATCGGGAACACGTATTTTCTGCGCTCGGCGCTGAATGCGCAACGCAGGCACCGCGGGCAGGATGAGATGGACGCGATGGATTTCCTGCCGCTGTTCCGGGAGAAGCTGAAGCTGCTGGAGATGGACGACAAGCTGATGAACCGTTCGCTGAACGAGGGATTCTCGGGCGGCGAAAAGAAGCGCAACGAGATTCTGCAGATGGCGGTGCTGGAGCCGAAGCTGGCAATTCTGGATGAGACGGACTCAGGTCTGGACATCGATGCGCTGCGTATTGTGGCGGCCGGCGTGAATTCGCTGCGCAGCCCGGAGCGGGCGATGCTGGTCGTGACGCACTATCAGCGGCTGCTGAACTACATCGTGCCGGACTTTGTGCATGTGCTGGTCGACGGACGGATCGTACGCTCGGGCGGGAAAGAACTGGCGCTGGAGCTGGAAGAGAAGGGCTACGGCTGGACGGAGCACGACACGCGGCAGCCGGTTGGGGCGCGGGCGTGAGGGAGACAGCAGTGGCGACGGTCGAACAGCTCGAGACCTGGCTCGAAAACTTTACGGAGTTTACGAAGACGGCCGTGGGGCAGAAACTGCCTTGGCTGCGGCAACTGCGCGAAGATGCGTTTGCGCGGTTCTGCGAGACGGGATTTCCGACGACTCGGGATGAGGACTGGCGGTTTACGAATGTGGCGGCGATTGCACGGACGCAGTTTCGGCCGGCGAGCGCAGCGAAGCTGACAGATCTGGTGTCGTGGCGAATCGAGGGCGTGGCGGCGCAACTGGTGTTCGTGAACGGGCGGTTTGCGCGGGAGCTTTCGGATCTGGATCGACTGCCGAAGGGTGTGACGGTTGCGAGTTTGCGGGAGCAGATTGAGTCGCATCCGCAGGAAGTGGAGACCCACCTGGGGCGGTATGCCGATACGGGGCGGGATCCATTCTGCGCGCTGAACACTGCGTTCATTGGCGATGGAGCGTACGTGCATGTGGCGCGCGGGGTGGTGGTCGACGCGCCGATTTACCTGCTGTATCTCTCGACGAAGGAAGATGCGCCGACGATGACGCATCCGCGGAACTTGATTGTCGCGGAGGACGAGAGCCAGGTTGCGGTGATCGAGGATTATGCGTCGCTGGGCGGCGAGTCGGTGGTGTTCTCGAATGCGGTGACGGAGCTGATCGCGGGCGAGAGCACGGTGGCGCAGCATTATCTGATCGAGCGCGAGCATCTGAAGGCGTTCAACGTACAGACGCTGCGGATTCAGCAGGGGCGGAGCGCGAATGTCGCGTCGCATTCGGTGCTGCTGGGCGGCGGGCTGGTGCGGAACAATGTGCATCCGGTGCTGGCGGGCGAAGGCGGCGAATGCCTGATCAACGGGCTGTTTATGGGCACGGGACGGCAGCATCTGGACAACTACATGCACGTGGAGCACGCGGCCCCGCACTGCGGGAGCCGGCAGTTTTATAACGGCATCCTGGACGGGCATGCGCACGGGGTATTTCACGGACGCATCGTGGTGCACAAGGCCGCGCAAAAGACGGACGCCAAGCAGACGAATCGGAATTTGCTGCTGAGCGACGATGCGCAGATCGATACGAAGCCGCAGCTGGAAATCTACGCGGACGACGTGAAGTGCACGCATGGCGCGACGATTGGGCAGATCGAGGAGAATGCGCTGTTCTACCTGCAGTCGCGCGGGATCAGCGAACTGGAAGCGCGGAAGCTGCTGCTGATGGCGTTTGCCGAGGAGTGCGTGGACCGCATGCATTCGACGGTGGCGCGGGAGCACATTGCGCGGCTGGTGAGCCAGCATTTGCTGTTCACCGAAGGCATTGCGCCGCGGGAGAGTTCGGGCCGGGTACTGGAGAGAATCGTGGAGGAAGTGGGATGAGCGCCGCTGCCGCAGTGCCGATTCGCGCAAGAGCCGTTCAGCAGCCGTTCGATGTGGAGAGGATTCGCGGGGATTTTCCCATCCTGCACACGCGGGTGCATGGGCATCCGCTGGTCTACCTCGATAACGCGGCCACATCGCAGAAGCCGCGGTCGGTGATCGACGCCATCGTGCGGTATTACGAGGGCGAGAACGCGAATATTCATCGCGGCGTGCACTACTTGTCGCAGGTTGCGACCGAGGAGTTCGAAAAGGCGCGCGAGACGGTCCGGGGCTTTGTGAACGCGGCGCAGTCGAGCGAGATTATTTTCACCCGCGGGACGACGGAGGCCATCAACCTGGTGGCGCAGACGTACGGGCGCGCACACCTGGGGGCTGGCGACGAGGTGCTGATCACGGCGATGGAGCACCACTCGAACATCGTGCCGTGGCAGATGCTTTGCGAGGGAAAGGGCGCGAAGCTGCGGGTTGCGCCGATCAACGACGCGGGCGAGCTGCTGCTGGAGGAATTTGACAAGCTGCTTGGGCGGAGAACGAAGGTGGTCGCGGTAGCGCATGTTTCGAATGCGCTGGGCACGATCAATCCGCTGAAGCGGATGGTAGCTTTGGCGCATGCGCGGGGGATTCCCGTGGTAGTGGACGGGGCGCAGGCCGTGCCGCACCTGGGCGTGGATGTGCAGGATCTCGATGCCGACTTCTATGCATTTTCCGGGCACAAGATGTATGGGCCGACGGGGATTGGCGTGCTGTATGGAAAGCATGCGCTGCTGGACGCGATGCCGCCGTATCAGGGCGGTGGGGACATGATCAGCTCCGTGACGTTTGAGAAGACGACGTACAACAAGCTGCCGCATAAATTCGAAGCGGGCACGCCGGATATGGCAGGGGTGGCGGGGCTGAAGGCGGCCATCGACTACATGAACGGAATTGGGATCGCGAAGATTGCGGGGCACGAGCACGATTTGCTGGAGTACGCGACGGAAGAGTTGGGCGCGCTGCCCGGTGTGCGGCTGATTGGGACGGCGCGGGAGAAAGCGAGCGTGCTCTCGTTTGTGCTGGACGAGGTTCATCCGCACGACATCGGGACGATTCTGGATCAGCAGGGCATCGCGGTACGCACGGGACACCACTGCGCGCAACCGGTGATGGAGCGCTTCCACATTCCGGCGACGGTGCGGGCGTCATTTGCGGTTTACAACACGAAGGCCGAGATCGATGCGCTGGTGCGGGGGATCCGCAAAGTGCGGGAGGTTTTTGCCTGATGCCAGAGCTGCGCGATCTTTATCAGGAAGTGATTCTGGAGCACAGTAAGGCGCCCAGGAACTACAAGGAGCCCGCGGGAACGAACCACAAAGCCGAGGGATATAACCCGCTGTGCGGCGATCGGTTCACGGTTTATCTGGAGATGGATGGGGACGCGATCCGCGATATTGGATTTCAGGGTGCGGGGTGCGCGATCTCGAAGGCGTCGGCGTCGATGATGACGCAGAGTGTGAAGGGCAAGACCAAGGCGGAAGCGCACAAAATCTTCGAGCAGTTTCACCGGCTGGTGACCGGGCACTCGCACGAGGACGGATCCGAAGATCAGGCGGAACTGGGCAAGCTGGCGGTTTTTTCCGGGGTTTCGGAGTTTCCGGTGCGTGTGAAATGCGCGACGCTGGCGTGGCACACGCTGGAGGCGGCGCTGGAAGGCCAGCAGGAGAAGGTTTCAACGGAATAGCCCGTAGCCGGTAGCCTGTGGCGAAACGATGATCATTACCAACCAAACCGTGCCTTTGAAGCGCGATTGCGCGGCGATTGCGATTCCCGCTGGAACGCACCAGGTGCTCAGCGCCGGGACAACGGTACGGATCACGCAGGCGGCGGGGACGAGCTACACGGTTTCCGCGAACGGAATGCTGTATCGCATCGAAGGGACCGATGCGGACGCGCTGGGGCTGAGCGGGCCAGCCGCGGAAACGCACACGCCTCCGACGTTCAGCGAGCGGATGGTGTGGGATCAGCTGAAGACGGTGTACGACCCGGAGATTCCGGTGAACATCGTCGATCTGGGGCTGATTTATTCGTGCGACATTGCCGACCATGAGCAGGGCGGGAAGAAGATCGATGTGGCGATGTCGCTGACGGCGCCGGGATGCGGCATGTCGGACGTGCTGAAGGCGGATGTGGAGAAGAAGCTGGCGCGGCTGCCTGAGGTAAAGGAAGTGCGGGTGCAGGTGGTGTTCGATCCGCCGTGGAGTCCGGGAAGAATGTCGGAGGCGGCGAAGCTGCAGCTGGGGTTCGATCTGGATTACGGCGGACCGCAGAGCGCGTTTCCAATTCTGCGCTAGGCGCGTCTCGGCCTCGCCAGTCTTTAGCAACCATCACAATTACAAATCTGCGCCGGGCGGCAGGCCTCCCCATTGCCAGAAGCGAATGGTTCCGGCCTGAGCGATCCAGGCGGAGAGCTGCGGGTTGGGAAAGCGCTTGATGTACGGCACAGCCCAGCCGATGTCCGCACCGGAATACTGACCGACGACGATGTCCTGCTGCACGCCGGTGGCTTTGGCGAATATTTCGGGATCGCGGAGGCCGGCGATGCAAAGATTGACGAGGCGATGAAAGGCGCCGCCGTTGTAGGTGTAGAGGTCCAAGCCGTTAGCCTCGGCGAGCTCGGCGATCATGATGAGGGGCGCGAGCGCGTAAAGGTGATAGTGGAGCGCGCGACCGGCGCGAGCCATTTCGCGCGGCAACACACCATCCCGCTGAATCTGATCGACACCGACTTTGTACGACAGGACGCCGAAGGCGAAGTCGCTTTTCTTGTCGGCGGCTATGCCGGCAGCAGCGACAGCGAGGCCGGCCCAGTAGCGGTGGTTGTTCCACGCATCGCTATCGGGGTTGACCTTCTTAGTGTCGACATAGTCCGTGACGCGATCAGCGACGGAGCTGAACCATTTCTGAATGTTTTTCTGCTGATCGGGGGTACCGACTCCACTGTTGCGGACCTTGAGGTACGCCACGGAGACGCCGGCGAGCAGCCATTTCTGTTCGTAATGGCCCTGGCCGGTGGGCATTTCTCCAGACCACGCATGGGCGCGGGCGGCGGCATCGAGGAGGGAGTAGACGCAGGTCGCGGCGGCGCGGCTGCCTTTGGTGAGCCAGGCATCGGCAGCTTCGCCCGACCACTGGCCCAGGTGAGTGGGCGCTTCGGTAGCCTTCTCCTCGGCGGCCTTTTTCACGGGATCGATGATGGAGTGATGCGCGTCGATGTAGTAGCTCTCGGCGTTGATGGTTTTTTCGAAGGGCGGGGGCTCAGGGCAGGTATAGGGCGCGTCGGTGGCCGCAATGCTTAGCCCGTCCCACGGCGAGCGGAGCTGGGCCCGTGCGACGCGCGGTGCGAGCAGCGAGGTGAGGACGCAGAGCGCGAGGGCGAAGCGGGGCAATAGAATTCTGGCGTTCATCGAATATCGGTCTCAACCCGGGAGCGGCATGGTTGTTTCCCGTTTCATCAGGACTCAGTGGCTTCGACAAAGAACATTTCGTTGGTGGGGCGGAAACCGGCGGATTCGTAGAGGCGGCGGCCCTCTTCAGTGGAGTGCAGGGCAACGACGCGGATGCCGCGGCGGCGTGCTTCGGCGAGAGCGAGTTCGATGAGGTTGCTGGCGAGATGGCGGCGGCGATAATCCAGCTCGACGTAGACGTTGAGGAGGTAGCCGCGGGTGGTGGAGCGCGGGTCGAGGGGATGCGGAGGCCAGTCGAGCAGAAGCAAGCCCGCGCCGGCGACGACCTGACCGTCGTCTTCAGTGAGCCAGCCGAGATAGCGGTTGTCGGAGATGGCTTGTGCGACCCACGGTTCGTGTGCCTGAACCATGAGCTGGAGGATCTGATCGTCTCGGCGTCCGGCATCAACAAACATGCGGCGACGATGACGGGTGATGAGAGGAGCGTCGGCGGCC
Organism: Acidobacterium sp.; assembly: GCA_003152415.1. Lineage (GTDB taxonomy): Bacteria > Acidobacteriota > Terriglobia > Terriglobales > Acidobacteriaceae > Palsa-343. Next base: position 46,979 of record PMAD01000080.1, on the reverse strand, counting down.
GTCGCCAGCCTGGTTTTCAGCATGATGAGCAGTATAAGACTTAGGATGAAAACGTGACGCGAGCGCCGGAGATCGATGGGAGCAAGCTGCGCGCCGGGATGCGGGTGGCTGTGGCCGTGTCTGGCGGAAGCGATTCGGTGGGATTGCTGCGCGCGCTGGCCGAGGTCGCGCCCGGGATTGGGCTGGTGCTCGCGGTGGCGCATGTTCACCACGGGATTCGCGGCGCCGAAGCGGATGAGGACGCGCGGTTTGTCGCGGAGCTGGCGGAGCAACCTGGGCTGGAATTGCATTTGCATCGGGTCGACACCCCGGCGGCGGCGCGGGAGAAGCGCGAAACGCTGGAAGAGGCGGCGCGGAGCCTGCGCTATGCGTGGTTTCGACAGCTGCTCAGCGGGGGTCAGTTGGATGCGGTGGCCACCGCGCATACGCTGGACGATCAGGCAGAGACTGTCCTGCAGCGGCTGCTGCGCGGCGCGTGGACGGAGGGTCTGGGCGGGATTCACCCCGTGCTCGCGTGCCAGGGCGGTGTGATTTTGCGGCCCTTTTTGCGGGTGCGACACGCGGACATTCAGGCGTGGTTGCGGGCGATTGGGCAGCCGTGGCGGGAGGATGCGACGAACACGGACAAAGCGCATACGCGGAACCGGATCCGACACGAACTGCTGCCGCAGCTGGAGGGATTCAATCCGCAGATCGCGGAGCAGCTTGCGCGTCTGGCCACGATTGCGCGCGATGAGGAGAGCTGGTGGGAGCAGGAGCTGGGGAGATTGCTACCGTCGCTGGTCCTGCCGGGGCGGCCAGTGCGGGGCGGTGGACGCGCGGTGTCGACGCATCCCGACGAGGGCAGCGTGGGGATGGAGCTGGAGCGGCTGCGCGGGCTGGCGCCGGCTGTGCGACGGCGCGTTCTGCGCGCGGCGGCCAAACAACTGGGGTGCGGGTTGAATTTCGAGCAGACGGCACGGCTTATGGCGATGTGCGGGCCGGAGGGGGCGCGGAAAGAGCAGCTGGCGGCGGAGCTGAGGGCGGAGAGGACGGCGCGGGAGTTGAGGCTGGTGCGGGGAACGGCGAGCGCGGCGGTGGATCTGGCTCCGGAGCCGATTGAGGCGCGGATTCCGGGCGAGGTCGAGGGGTTGGGTGTGAGGCTGCGGCTGAAGATGACGGCTGGCGTGCATCGTGACACGGGGATGGCGCCAGCTATTCTCCGGGCGCCGCGGCCAGGCGATCGCACGCGACTACGCCATTCGCGCGGAGCGAAGCCACTCAAGGAGATCTTCGAGAGGCTGAACATCGATGCGGCGGCACGCAGGGCGTGGCCGGTACTCGAATGGACGGGGCGGATTGTGTGGATGAAGGATGTGGCCGTAGAAGCTGAATCGGAAATCCCGTTTGCGATTGAAGTGGTGGGCGGGGACCGCGGAGAGCGATGAGAGGCGCGATTAGTGCGCGCCGGACGAGAGCCATTCGTCGATGACCACGCCGAGGTCGTTCAACACCTGCATCGTGGCTTCCACGTTGCGGCGAACCTGGGCACGGTCCTGCTTCTTCTCCAGAGGATCTTCTTCGACAGCGACGACCCGGCCGTAGGGCCACGTGTTCTCGGGCAGCGCCGCGAGGGCCTCGGGCAGATCAGAGATGCGAAGGTCGAGCACGCGCCGACGGGCAGCCGCGGGATGCAGAAAATCGCTACCAGGTGTGTTGGCGGGGGCGAGGTCCGGATACATGATGGTGAGGTTCACGGTGGATTTGCCAACGATGAGGAAGGGATTCGCCCAGCTCTGGCGCGTGTGGATGGCCATATAGGTGGTTTTGGAGGGCGGAGGGATGCTTTCGAGCTGCTGGCGGTCCTGGGCCCGAGCAGCGGCGGCGGCGCGAGCCTGTTGCAGGGCATGTTCCCGCGCGGCGGCGGCGGCTTCGATGGAAGACGCCGGGTGACGAGCGGAATGCGAACAGGCGGTCAGGAAAAACGCCACCAGGAGTGTGCCGGCGAGTTCGGCAAGCGGCTTCATAGAACGAATGTGGTGTGGACCCCTGCTTTGAGCATATCAAGCAGCGTGGCAGGTTCGTGTGCCCCTGCGAATGCCTGGTAACGAGCCGGTTCCCTGCCAACGCGACAGGGTTTTGCGGAAAAAAGTTCTCGGTGATCCGGCAGGGCTGTGGTTTCATATCATTCACACCACACCCTGCAGTCACCTCGGAGAACATGCGCGACCGACTGGAACGGTATTTCGATTTTGCGGGGCTGAAGACTACCTGGAAGACGGAGATTTTCGCCGGCCTCACCACGTTCGTCACGATGGCTTACATCATCGTGGTGAATCCTTCGATTTTGGGCAAAGCCGGGCTGCCGATTCCCGCGGTGACGGCGGCGACGTGTATTTCCGCGGCGTTCGGCAGCATCCTGATGGGCGTCATCGCGCGCTATCCGCTGGCGCTGGCGCCGGGCATGGGCCTGAACGCGTACTTCAGCTACATGGTCGTGATGAAGATGCACGTGCCGTGGCAGACGGCGCTGGGCGCGGTGTTTCTATCCGGCGTGATCTTTCTGCTGCTGACGGCGACAGGGTTGCGGCAGGCGATTCTGCAGAGCATTCCGCACGAGCTGTATTCGTCGGTCGCGGGCGGGATCGGGTTGTTCATCGCGTTTATCGGATTCAAGAATGCGGGGATTGTGGCGTCGGATCCCGTGACGATGGTGACGCTGGGCAATCTGCGGCAGCCGCAGACATTTCTGGCGCTGCTGGGTGTGCTGATGATGGCGGCGCTGCTGGCGTGGCGCGTGCGAGGAGCGATCCTGATCGGCGTGCTGACGATCACGTTGGCGGCGATTCCGTTCGGGCTCGTGCGCTGGAATCCTGCGCCTTATAGTATTTCGGCCGTTACGCAGACGGCGTTTCGGCTGAATATTCCGGCGGCGCTGCACATCGGGCTGGTGGAGATTGTCTTCGTGTTCCTCTTTGTCGATCTGTTCGACAACCTGGGGACGCTGGTGGCGGTGACGAAGCACGCTGGACTGCTCGGACCGAACAATGAGATTCCGCGGCTGAGCCAGATTCTCTTTGCGGATGCGACGGCGACGGTGGCGGGATCGCTGGTGGGGACGTCGACGGTGACGAGCTACATTGAGTCGGCGGCGGGCGTGGCGGCGGGCGGGCGCACGGGCGTGACGGCGATTGTGACGGGGCTGCTGTTTCTGTGCTCGCTGGTGGTGGCGCCCTATGTGAGCATGGTGCCGACGGCGGCGACGGCTCCGGCCCTGATTGTGGTGGGCAGTTTGATGCTGCATACGCTGGGCGAGATTGAATGGAAGGAGCCGCTGATTGCGTTTCCGGCGTTTCTGACCCTGGTGCTGATTCCACTGACGACTTCGATTGCGAATGGGCTGGGGTTCGGGATTATTGCGTACGCAGCTCTGCATCTGGCAATGGGGAAATTCAATCGCCGGGACTGGCTGCTGTATACGCTATCAGTGCTGTTTCTGGCACGGTTCATCTACGTTGCCGGGACGTAAAGCAGGGTTTAGGGGACAGGGTGTAGGGGATAGAAGGAGAGTTTGGAGTTTAGAGTTTGGCGGGCCGCGATCCGGGATCAGCGTGGTGGGACGGTGGGTCGCCGGGTGCCGGCAGGCGTAGTCTGTGGCGGGTGTCGCGTCGACGATCTTGTGGACTAGAATCAAGCGGGTGAAAACGAGTCTCTTCGATCTGTATAAGGTCGGCATTGGGCCCTCGAGCTCGCATACGATGGGGCCGATGCGGGCCGCGCGCCGCTTTGCCGTGGAGCTGGAGATCTCGGGCGTGCTGGACCGGGTGGCTGAGGTTCGGGTCGACCTTTACGGATCGCTCGCGCTGACCGGACTTGGGCACGGGACAGATCGGGCTGTGCTGCTGGGATTGAGTGGTGAAGAGGCCGCGACGATCGATCCGGCGAGTATCGAGCCAAAGCTGGTGGAAATTCGCAGTTCGGGACGGCTGGCGATTCTGGGGTCGCATGAAATTCCGTTTCGCGAAGCCGAGAACCTGATTTTCCATCGAAATCAGATGATTCCGCCGGGAGCGGTGACCCAGCACCCCAATGGGGTGCGCTTCAGCGCGTTCGATGCGGCGGGAAATGTGCTGATGACCGGCACTTATTTCTCGATTGGGGGTGGGTTTATCGTCGCCGACGGGGAGGACGCGGCGTCCAAAGCCGTTCCAGCGGGCGTGGCGATGCCCTATCCGTTTGCGAGCGCGGCCGAATTACTAAGCATGGCCGAGGAGGCCGACGCACCGATCTGGAAGGTGATGCTGGCCAATGAATGCGCGCTGCGAGATCCTGAGGATGTGCGCGCCGGCATTCTGCATATCTGGAGCGTGATGCAGGCGTGCATCGAGCGCGGAATGGCGACGGAGGGGATTCTGCCCGGGGGGCTGGGGGTGCGGCGGCGCGCGATGCGGCTGGCGGAGCGATTGCGCGGAAAGGGTTCCGTGGACCCGCTGGCGCCGCTGGACTGGGTGACAGTGTACGCGATGGCCGTGAATGAAGAGAACGCGGCAGGCGGGCGCGTGGTGACAGCGCCGACGAACGGAGCAGCGGGCGTGATTCCAGCGGTCGCGCGCTACTACCGCGACTTCATTCCTGGTGCGGATGAGGAGGGCCTCCTGCGCTACTTCCTCACATCAGCGGCTGTGGGCGTTCTTTACAAGGAGAATGCTTCGATCAGCGGGGCGGAGGTCGGGTGCCAGGGCGAGGTGGGCGTTGCGTGCTCGATGGCCGCGGGCGGGCTGGCGGCGGCGCTGGGCGGGACGAACGACGAGGTAGAGCACGCGGCGGAGATCGGCATGGAACACAACCTGGGCATGACGTGCGATCCGATCGGGGGGCTGGTGCAGATTCCGTGCATCGAGCGCAACGCGATGGGCGCGGTGAAGGCGGTGCAGGCTTGCCGGCTCGCGATGAACGAGACGGAGGGGCACAAAGTGTCGCTCGACCAGGTGATCCGGACGATGTACCTCACCGGGCTCGATATGCAGTCGCGCTACAAGGAGACGTCGCTGGCGGGGTTGGCTCTGAACGTGATCGAGTGCTAGGGGCAGAAGGACTACGCGTCCAGCGAGACGCGCCTTTCGGGCGTAATTCAGGCTCTGCCACAGCACTCATCAGAACACCTCCCCGAAGTCTGGCCACCCTGACCGCTATCGTTCGATGGCCATGGCGACGGAGTTGCCACCGCCGAGGCAGAGGGCCGCTAGACCACGATGGACGTTGCGGCGAGCCATCTCGTACATCATGGTGACGAGCACGCGTGCGCCGCTGGCGCCGATGGCGTGACCGATGGCGACCGATCCGCCGTTGACGTTGACCTTCTGCGGCGGGATGCCCAGCTCGCGCATGATCGCGAGGGCCTGCACGGCGAAGGCTTCGTTGAATTCGAAGAGGTCGATCGAGTCGAAAGTCCAGCCGGCTTTTGCGACGGCTTTTCGCGCGCCGCTGACCGGCGCCATCATGACCCATTTGGGATCGACGCCACTGGTCGCGTGGGCGACGATCCGCGCCATAGGGGTGAAGCCCAGTTCGCGCGCCTTTGCTGCGGACATGATGACGACAGCGGCGGCGGCGTCATTGACGCCCGGGGCGTTACCGGCGGTGACGGTACCATCTTTTTTGAAGGCAGGCTTGAGGGCGCGCAGGGCTTCGATGGTGGCGTCTTCGCGGATCGACTCATCGCGTTCGAACAGTGTGGGCGGCTGGCCTTTCTTCTTTGCGGGAATCTCGACCGGGACGACCTCAGCGGCGAATCGACCTTCTCGCCAGGCTGCGGCGGCCTTCTGATGCGAGAGGAGAGCGAAGCAATCCTGATCCTCGCGGCTGATGCCGTACTTCTCGGCGACGAGCTCGGCGGTCTGGCCCATGTGGAAGTCGTTGTAGACGTCCCAGAGGCCGTCATTGACCATGCTGTCGACCGCGACGGCGTTGCCCATGCGGAAGCCGCTGCGAGCCTGCGGGAGCAGGTAGGGGGCGTTGGTCATCGACTCCATGCCGCCGGCGACGACGATCTCCGCGTTGCCGGTTTGGATGGATTGCGCTCCGAGAGCAACGGCGCGAAGGCCCGATCCGCAGACCATGTTGACGGTGACGGCACTGACCTCAGGAGGCAAGCCGCCGAAGATCGCCGCCTGGCGCGCGGGATTTTGGCCCAGGCCTGCGGACACGACGTTGCCCATGATGCATTCGTCGATCTGTTCCGGCTGGAGCTGCGCGCGCTGCACGACTTCGCGCACCACGACGGCGCCGAGACGGGTGGCCGAGACATCGGAGAGCGAACCCTGAAACTTGCCCACCGGCGTGCGCACGCCGGATACGATCACAATTTCGTCCATTTCGATCCCTTAACTAATTTGATGCGCGAGGCGGCCTTTAGAATCCAGAGGAAGATAACAGAGAGCGGGGACCAGATGCACGACGTGCCGACAGAAGCAACGCCTTCGCCACAGAGCAGCGCCGGTGGAACGGTGGCTCCATGGTGGCACACGGTGATGATCGCGCTGCTGCTGGTGGGCGGATCGGTGTCGAGCACGCGGGCGGCGCACCACGACGCACTGGCCGCGCACCACGCCGAGCGCTATCTTTTTGGGATTTGCGCAGAGTGGGCGCTCTTGCTGCTTGTCTGGTGGGGGCTGCGTGTGAAGCGGAAAGGGTTCACGGGGATGCTTGGATTTCGCCGTGGCTGGCAGGCGCTTGCGGAAGATGTTGGCGTGGCAGCCGCGTTTTGGATTGCCGCGCTTGCCATCCTGATGACGATCGGCCTGCTGTTGCGCGCGCTGCATCTCTCGGCACCACAGAAGACACTGATGGCGATTGCGCCCCGCACACCAGATGAATTGCTGCTGTGGATCGGGCTCAGCCTGTCAGCGGGATTCTGCGAGGAGTTCGTGTTCCGCGGCTATTTTCTGCGGCAATTCTCGTCTATGGGCGCCGGGTTGTGGCTGGGTGTCGCGTGTTCATCCCTGCTGTTCGGCGTGAGTCACGGATACGAAGGCGCGGCGGGCATGATCGCGATCACCGCGTACGGCGCGCTCTTCTGCGTGCTGGTATTTGCGCGCAACAGTCTCCGACCTGGAATGATCGCTCATGTGTGGCACGACATTTTCAGCGGAATCGTGCTCGCGTTACTGCGACATTTCCATCCGTTCTGAAAAAGTCTTGTGCGGTCCTGTGCCGCGCACGACTCCGCGAGAAAAAAGTTGTAGAGAAAAACTGAATTTTTTCCTTGACACTGTATGCGTGGAACTCTATACATTCGTTAACTGCAGCATTTTATGTTGCAGACTTCGATGTTGACATCGAAAAGGGAGAATAGAAAACATGGCAACGAAAAAGGCAGCTAAGAAGGGCGCAAAAAAGGCAGCCAAGAAGTCCTCAAAGAAAAAGTAAGAGGACATCGGCAACACCTCGGGGGGACGCGATGAGCGTCCCCCCGATGCTTTTTGGGGGCCTTTCTTCCCGAAGTCAATACAGGCGCACCGGGAGCGATGATTTCGCAGCGCCTGTCGCTGCCCACTGTAGGCTTGTGTTGTGACGCGCCGTCGCTGGATCGCCGATACGTGGGATGAAGCGACCGCCTCGCTCGAAGGGAATCAGGCCACGCATTTGATCCGCGTGCTGCGCGCGCAGCCGGGGATGGAGTTCGATGTTGTGGCCGGCGGGCGGGTGTGGCACAGCGTGGTGGCGGGAATCACCGGTGATTCCGTCCGGTTCAACCTGGTCGCCGAGGTCAAAGCGGATCCCGCTCTGCCGGTCACGCTGCTGCTCTCCGTTTTCAAGTTCGACCGCATGGAGTGGGCGATTGAGAAAGCCACGGAGTTGGGGGCCGAGTGCATCCTGCCGGTCATTGCCCGCCGCAGCGAGAAGCATCTCGCGCAGGCCGCAGCGGGACGTGTGGAGCGCTGGCGCCGGCTGGCGCTGGAAGCGTCGAAACAGGCGCGGAGGTCCGATGTCCTGCGCATTGAAGACCCGTTGCCGCTGAAGACGGCGATGCAGAGCGATGCTCAGGCGGTGCGCCTGGTGCTCGCGGAGCAGGAGCGCTCGATGACGCTGCACCACGCGCTCACGGAGGCACTGGACGCTGCCGGTGACGATGTGCCGGCGATCCGGATGGCAGTTGGGCCTGAGGGCGGATGGACGGCGGAAGAAGAGGCGCTCTTCGACGCGGAGAACTGGAAGCCGGTGAGTCTTGGGCCGCACATCCTGCGTGCCGAGACAGCCGCGATCACCGCGATGGCCGTCACTGCGGCATTACTGGAGTGAGGCAGAGTTGGGGTCGGGGATTCGTTGCGGCGCTCTCAGGAGAACATCTCCTTCACCTTCTCGAGAATGCCTCGCGCGGTCGGCGTGTTCTCCACCGTTACGGTCTGGCCCAGCTCGCGCAGCAGCTCCCTTTGCGCCTTGTTCAGCTTGGTAGGCGTGCGGACGATGATCTGAGCGATGAGATCGCCGCGTCCGTATTCGTTCAGATGAGGAACACCCTTGCCGCGAACGCGAAACTCCTGCCCGCTCTGCGTTCCCTCCGGAATCCTGAGCTTCGCCTCGCCATCCAGCGTGGTGAGCGTGATCTCCGCGCCCAGTGACGCCTGAGGGAAGGAAATGGGAATGAGGCAATGCAGATCGTTCCCTTCGCGCTCGAAGAATTTATGCGGGCGAACCCTGAGCACGATGTAGAGATCGCCGCCGGGTCCGCCGAAGCGGCCAGCGTCGCCCTCGCCCTGGTAGCGAATACGCGTGCCGTCTTCCACGCCCGCAGGGATGCTGACGGAGATCTCGTGCTGGCGCTCGACGCGTCCATCGCCGCGGCAGGTATGACAAGGATCGCTGATGACGGTTCCAGTGCCGCCGCAGGCGCTGCAGGCACGGGCGATGGAGAAGAATCCCTGCTGGTAGCGGACCTGCCCGCGTCCCTGGCAGTGAGGACAAGTCGAGGGTCCGCGTCCGGTGGCCGTTCCGGCGCCGCGGCAGTCCTTGCAGGCTTCCATACGGCGGACCGTGACCTTTGTCTCCTTGCCGAAGACGGCTTCTTCGAATTCGATGGTGAGGTCGTGGCGGATGTCGCGACCCTTCTGGACGCGCGAAGAACGGCGGTTGCCGCCGATGTTGAACATCTCGCCGAAAAGATCTCCGAAGATGTCGCCGATGTCCTGGGCGCCGAAAGGATTGCCGTCGAAGCCCGCCGCGCCGAGCCCGGCGTGGCCGTAACGGTCGTAGGCGGCGCGCTTCTGCGGGTCGCTGAGGACCTGATAGGCCTCGCTGCATGACTTGAATCGCTCTTCCGCCTCGGAATTTCCGGGGTTGCGATCGGGATGATGCTGGAGGGCCAGCTTGCGATAGGCCGCTTTCAGCTCCTGATCGGACGCCGTGCGGGAAACGCCAAGGACTTCGTAGTAATCGGCTTTGATCACGTTCTCGTTTCTGCTCATGCTTCCTTCTGCAGCGAGTTACTGGCGACGCGGACCAGGGCGGGGCGCAGCAGGCGATCACGGATCCGATACCCGCGGCGTACCTCCTCGAATACCTGGTGATCGGGCAGATCGTTCCGTTCTACCATTTCGATCGCTTCGTGCACGCGGGGGTCAAAAGTAGCGCCGACTGCCTCAACCGGCTGAACGTTGAGCGAACGCAGCGCTTCTTCCATCTGCTTCACGATGAGCTCGACGCCAGCTCGGAGCTGGTCCGTCGATCCGGTTGAGCGGAGCGCCAGCTGGAAATTGTCCAGCACCGGGAGAAACTGCTCCACGGCATTGGAGACGGCGAAATCGCGGAACTCGGTGCGTTCGCGCGTTTCCCGTTTCCGCGAGTTTTCGAGGTCGGCCTGGAGCCGCGCCAATCGATCGAAGAGCAGGTCGCGCTCCGCTTTCAGGCGATCGTATTCTTCCTTCTGGACGGTCGCGGTTTCGACGGGGACCAGAGGCACCTTCGCCTCGTCTCCGTCGCTCACGCCCGCACCCACGGCGTCTGCCCTACCGCTATCAGCATCATTTCCCTGCGCCGCCTGGATCCTGTTTCCGGCGGCATGTTTTGGTTCAACCATAATTCGACGCATATTTCTGACTCGATTCCGATGGCAGGCGGGTTGATCGTGGGGTGCCTGTTGTTGATGATTCCGGTACGCAGCCGCGCCGCCTCATTGCGGCGGCTGGAAAATCCTGCCGGAAAGCTGTGCTATGTACGACACTGCGTTGATTGTTTCCTGATATTGAATGCGAGTCGGACCGATGACGGCGACCGTGCCCAGATTTTCCGCACCCAGTCGCGCTGTGGCGCCGATCAGAACGAAGTCCTTTAGCTCCGGAATCGCGTCTTCGAGGCCGACCACCACGCGAACGGTGCGCTGCCGGGCGTCGACGTAGGCGTTCAGGAGCTCGATAAGCCGTTCTTTCGCTTCGAGCGCGTGCAACATGATGCGCAGATGTTCGCGGTCGGTTTCGCCCGCCAGCAAATTGGCGACGCCCTCGACAAAAATGATCGGAGTCGTGCCACTTTCGGTGGCAAAAGCGCCCTTGCTGTACAACACTTCAAGGGACTGCATCAGGCGGTCATACTCGCTGCGATCCGCTTCGATGCGGCGCGCGAGCTCGGTACGAATGCGCTCGATGGACCAGCCGTGAAAATTCTCATTGAGGAAGCGTGCCGCAGTTTCCAGCTCAGTAGCAGTCAGATCGTGATCGAGCATCAGCACACGATCCAGCACCGTACCGGCCTTGGTAATGACTACGGCCAGCACACGGCCCGCGACAACCCGCGAAAAATGGATGTGCTCCAGCGTGTGGAGCTCCTGAGTGCTGGCCAGAGCGACGCCGAGCCCGCTGGAGATCAGCGCCAGCACGTGCGAGGTGCGCTCCAGGTACTGCTGGCTGGTGCCGATTCCGGCAAAACTCTCCTCTATCTGTTCCATGCGCTCGGGGGCAAGAATCGCAACCTGGGGTCCGCCGAGATGCTCAACATAAAAACGGAAGGCGCGAGCGGTGGGAATGCGCCCTGCGGAGGTGTGGGGCTGATCCAGGAGGCCGGCCTCGGCGAGCGAGGCCATGACATTGCGGATGGTCGCTGAGCTCATCCCGTCCTTGTTGCCGAAGAGACGGGCGAGGGCCTGCGACGCGACCGGTTCCCCGGTAGCAATGTAGGTCTCGACGATGGCCGTCAGGACGGCACGTTCGCGAGGACTTAATCGCAGTTCAGAACCCATGCAGAACCACCCGCAACACCCGGAAAAAGGTGAATTGCTCCTGTTTAGATTGTAGGTTTGCGAAATAGGCGGGTCAAGAAACGAACCCAGGGCCTCTCCGCAGCGTCCAGCGCTAGTATTCGCCGGAGACGACGTTTTCCAGTGGCTCCCTGCGGAGGTAGCGTCCGATCTGGGAGGCGGCGAACTCCATGGCGCGGACCATGAACATGGGCGTGGATCCGGCGACGTGGGGGGTGATGAGGAGATTGGGCGCGCTCCACAAAGGGTGAGCATCCGGCAGCGGCTCAGGATCGGTGACGTCGATGGCGGCGCGGATGCGGCCCTGGTGGAGAGCGGCCAACAGCGCATCGGTCTGGACGACAGGGCCTCGGGCCGCGTTCACCAGCAGCGCACCCTGTTTCATGAGAGCCAGTTCCCGTTCGCCAATCATGTGCGTCGTCTCCCGGGTGAAAGGAACGATGAGAATGACGACGTCCGCTGAGGGCAGGAGATCCGGCAGCTCTTCCACGCCAAACACGCCGTCGCGCACCGTGCGGGCGATGCGGACAAACTGGACTCCGAAGGGCTGGAGGCGCTCTTCGATAGCGCGACCGATGGCGCCGTAGCCGACGATGAGGACACGCTGCCCGTGGAGTTCTTCGCAGAGGACGTGCGGGTAGGGGCGCTTCACAGGTGGGTGCAGAGAGTAGTAACGCTCCTGAGCCTCCTTGCGGCGAGCCCAGACACCGGTATGCCGCAGATCGTCGAACAATGGAAAGTATTTGGTCGAGGCGAGAATGGCGGCGACCGTCCATTCCGCGGTCGAGATGGTATGGACGCCGCGCGCATCACAGAGAACCACATCAGGAGGGATAAGTTTCAGCAACCCATCGACGCCGGCAACCGTGGCCTGGGCGACACGGAGCCCATGAAGAAACGGGAACTGCTGCTCTGACTGGTGGGTCCAAGGGGGGGTGATCCAGAATTCGACTTCGACCGTACGCTCAGGCTGGAGCGGGATGAGCTCCAGAGAAATGCCCTCGGGCAGCAGGCGGAGCAAGTCCGGATCGACAGCATCGGGCACTCCAACTTTGAGCATGCAGGCGGCTCCGGTTCCTGGAGAGATGCTTCGATGCTACCGCGTCGCGGGTCCGTTCACGGAAACCGAAGGCCGGGTGGTCAGTTCTTCTGGTGGAAGAATTTGTTGTTCAGGTCGGGCCAGAATTCCTTGAACATGAACGTCGCGCCATCGAGACCCACATTCAGCACCCAGCGCTGTCCGGTCTTGGTCCACGTGCGCTCACGCGAGGGATAGTACAAATCGGAGATACCCGCGGCCGCTCCGGCTCCGACGATTTCGGACGTGTTGAAGGTTTCGTTGCCGTTATCGGTGCGCGTAACGACAATGCGGCTGAACGCATAAAAGATTCGTTTAGGGAAACCTCCGCGCCCCAGTGTGTAATACCGGGAATCCTGATGGAGGGCGGCGGGGAAGACGAATTCGACCTGATAATCTTCGTCCGCCTGATCGGCGAGGGAGTGCCAGTAATAACGCCCGTAGCCCACCATTCCCTGATGGAACTCAGGATACGAACCTTCAGCCTGATCCACCCCTGCCAGGAGCGCGACAAAGATGAAGTCGGAGTAGTCGAATGCGTCCTCCGAGCTTTCTTTGAATTTGTCCTTTACCGATTCGGGCGGCAGCTTCTCATCCACCGACACGGAACGGAAGTTGGGGACGATACCGAGGATGCGTTTGGTCTGCTTGCCTTCGAGGCTGCCATTCTGCGGATCGCTCTTCGGCGCAGCCTGCTGAGACTGGGAAGCAGCAACAGGCGCTGACGGCCCGTTTGCGCTCTGACTCAATGCGGAGCTGGGATCGTCAGGAAGCGCGCTGTTGTCGCCCGACTGGGCGAAAGCGCACGCCATTGACAAGCCAACGAGCGTAAACAGAACCAGCCAGCGCCTCGCGGGGGAGAGTGACAATATGCGCATAGATGCACAAACCAGGGAATCGGTAACGCGAATGCATCTAATTGACGCAATAAGAGGCCGGAAGGATACAGAAATTACGGTTTCTTCACTCGGAGAAGGCCACAATTGTGCACCAACGCCTGCTAGTTGAGGATCTTGCGCAACGCTTCCAGCCCGGCGCCGATGGCATCGGGGGAAACGGCATAGCTGAAACGCACATGTCCTTCGCCCTGAGCGCCAAAGACGACGCCAGGAATCGTAGCCACATGCGCCTTTTCGAGCATCAGAGTGGCGACGCGGCGGCTGTCTTTGTGAATCTTCGTGACCGCCGGAAACGCGTAGAAAGCCCCTGCGGGCAGATCACATGCAAGGCCCAGTTCATTCAGGCCCGTGACCAGCAGATCGCGGCGCTGGCGGTATTCCTCGCATCGCGCGGCAATTGTTTCCTGCGGGATCGCCATCGCTTCGAGCGCTGCCCATTGCGTCGGCGTAGAAACGCCGTTGGTGGAGTAGAGCACGAGCTTGCGCAGTCCGGTCATGAACGGCTCTTTGGCCACGGCATACCCGGCGCGCCAACCCGTCATGGCGTAGGTCTTCGAGAATGTGTACGCGGTAATGGTTCGCTCGGCCATGCCGGGCAGCGAGGCAATGGAAACGTGTTCGCCCTCATACACAAGGTCCTCGTAGGCTTCGTCGGCGACCACGATGAGGTTGCGTTTGATGGCGAAGGTCGCGACTTCCTCGGCTTCCTTGCGCGTAAAGACAACGCCCGAAGGATTCTGAGGCGTGTTGTAGTAGATCGCGCGCGTGGCAGGCGTGGAGAACTGCTCCAGCGCAGCGGTAAGACCGTTGCGCCGCGCGGTCGACGTCGGCACCATCACCGGCCTGGCTTGCGCCATGGTGACCATGTCGCGAATGGGAGTCCAGTAAGGCGCGAACAGCAGCATGTCGTCGCCGGGATCCAAAATGGTCTGAAACGCGGCATAGAGTGCGTGGGCTCCGCCGACGGTGACGATCACGTCCTCGATGCTGGCATCGAAGCGGTTTTTTGTTTGCAGCTTGCGGACAATGGCGGTTCGCAGAGGATCGATGCCGGAGGAGGGCGCGTATCGGGTGCGATTCTCGACGGCAGCGCGCAGGAACGCGTACTTGATGGGGTCGGGCGTTTCGAAGAACGGCTCGCCGCCGTGGAAGGCATGGACCGGCTTGCCCGCCGCTCGGAGCTCCAGAACCTTGTTGCGGATCTGGACGATGTCAGAGAAGCCGACCTCATCGAGACGTTTCGCGAGATGGATTGGTTTGGCTTTGGTGGTCATTGGGGCTCAACCGCCGATCCGGACGTTTCAGGTTAGAGCATTTTTGGTTTGCGGGGGGCGGAAATCGCGGGGTTTTTCGATCTTAGGTCGCAAGAATCCCTGAATACACGGCCATGCCGACAACAGCATCGACGCCAATAGCGTCGAGGGCGTCGACCTCCTCCTGGGTGCGAATGCCGCCGGCGACGATGAGCTGGCGCGAGGTGAGAGGGCGCAGGGCGTGAGCGATCTCGATGGGAAAGCCCTTCATGGTCCCCTCGGAATCGATGTGCGTGTAGAGAAATGCCCCGCAGTATGGATCAAGGGCATGCATGGCTTGCTCTGGCGTGACGTCGATTTGCTCGCGCCAGCCACGAACGGCGATCCTGCCGGCTTTAGTATCGATGGCTGCGACAAAACGCTCAGGGTTGATCTGGGCTGAGATCGCTGCCGCGGTTTCCAGGTTGATCCCGTTGTCGCGGAAGAGGGCTGAACCAAAGATGACGCGACGAGCGCCAGCCTCCAGCAGGACGCGGGCGTGATCGGCCGATCGTANNCCCATGAGGTCGATGGAGGGAATCAGCACGGGAGCCTCACAGGGATGCCTTCGCTGCGCAGTTCTTCCTTCAGGGCCCGAACATCGGCGATGGCGAAGTGAAAAATGCTGGCGGCGAGGGCGGCATCGGCTTTGCCTTCCTTGAAAACGTGGGCGAAATGGCGCGAGTTGCCTGCCCCGCCGGAGGCGATCACGGGGATCTGGACGGATTCGCTCACGGCAGCGGTCAGTTCGCAGTCGAAGCCTGCTCGAGTGCCGTCGGCATCCATGGAGGTAAGCAGGATCTCACCGGCGCCGCGATCCTCTGCCTCTCGCGCCCACTCCACGGCGCGGCTGCCGGACGGGGTGCGACCACCGGCGGTGAAAACCTCTGCATTTTCGGGGGCCGCGTTGCCATGGGCGCGGCGCGCGTCAATCGCAACAATCACGGCCTGGGCGCCGAATTTGGAGGCAACCTCAGCGATCAGTTGGGGCCGCGCGAGCGCCGCGGAGTTGATGCTGACCTTGTCCGCCCCTGCATCGAAGACCGCGGCGGCTTCGTCCGCGGTGCGGATGCCGCCACCCACTGTAAACGGCACAAAGAGCTGCCGCGCCGCACGCCTGACCGTGTCGAGCAGCGTGCCTCGGGCCTCGTGGGTTGCCGTAATGTCGAGGAAGACGATTTCGTCGGCGCCGGCGGCAGCGTGGCGGGCAGCAAGCTCCGCCGGGTCCCCGGCATCGACGAGGTCGACGAACTGCACGCCCTTGACCACGCGGCCAGCAGTTACGTCGAGACAGGCGATGATGCGTTTGGTCAGCATGGTCGCCACTCCAGGAAGTTGCGAAGGACCCGCAGCCCCGTTTCGGCAGATTTTTCCGGGTGGAACTGGACACCCATCACGTTGTCGCGCTCGACGGCCGCGCTGAATGGCTCGCCGTATTCTGTAACGGCGGCGGTGGCATTTGTGACCGGGGCGCGATACGAATGCGTGAAATAGACAAAACTGCCGTCGGGAACGCCTACGAAAAGGCGGGACTCGGGGCGAATGGAGAGAGAATTCCAGCCCACATGCGGAATTTTCCGCCCCGGCGCAAAGCGGTCGCAGGTTTCCGGGAAGGCGGCAAGACCAGCGCAGCCGGGGGCTTCTGCGCTGCCCGCGAAAAGCCATTGCAGGCCGACGCAGATGCCGAGGAAGGGTACGCCAGCGCCGATTCTTTCCTGAATGGCGGTTTTCAACCCTCGTTCCTCCAGGAATCCTGTGGCTGCGAAGTGTCCCACACCGGGCAGGATGATTTTGTCGGCGGATCGGACAACGGCGGGATCGTCGGTCAGCTCGGCTTCGGCGCCCACGGCGCGGAGAGCCTTCATCACGGAGGTCAGGTTTCCCGCTTTGTAGTCGACGGCAGCGATCATATGAGTCCCTTGGTGCTTGGCAGCATTTGTTTCAGTTGCGGATCGCGCGAGCAGGCGAAGCGCAGAGCGCGGGCGAAGGCTTTGAAGAGCGCCTCGATCTTGTGGTGGTTCGAGCGGCCGTACATCGTTTTGACGTGGACGTTGGCGCGGGCGCCGCGGGCGAAGCCTTCGAAGAAATCTTCGACGAGCTCGGATTGCAGGTCGCCGACGAGACGAGTGCGGACTTTGGTCTCGACCACGTGCGAGGTGCGACCGCTGAGATCGACGGCGGCGAGACCGAGGGTCTCGTCCATGGTCATGAGGAAGTATCCGGCGCGCAGAATGCCGCGCTTGTCGCCGAGGGCCTTGTCGAAGGCCTCGCCCAGCGCGATGCCGACGTCTTCGACGGTGTGGTGCTGGTCGACGTCGAGGTCGCCCTTGCAGTGGAGGTTGAGATCGAAGGCTCCGTGGCGCGCGAAGAGCTCCAGCATGTGATCGAAGAAGCGGATACCGGTGGATATGCTGTAGCGGCCCGAGCCTTCGATGGTCAGCTTGAGATGAATTTCCGTTTCCGATGTCTTGCGGTCGATCGTCGCCGTGCGCTTTTTCTTCATGGGTTCTCCCGGGTCCATCCGATCGCCGCGAGCGATTCTTCGAGCGCCGCGATGCCCTGGTCGGTTTGCTCCCGCGTGCCAAGGGTGATGCGCACACAACCATCGCAGCCTGGATCAGCGGAGCGGTCGCGTACCAAGACGCCGCGCGTCCGCATGGCCTCAACGAATGCGTGATGTTTTGAGCCAATATTGGTGAGGACGAAGTTCGCCTGGGACGGCCAGTAGGGGACGCCCAGGCGCTGCAATGCGGCTTCGAAGACAGGCCGGGACGCCAGGACCTCGTTCGTGTACCAGCGCAGATATTCTTCGTCGCCGAGGGCGGACGCCAGACAGACCAACGCCACAGAGTTGACGCTGTAGGGCGAGACGGCTCGGCGGATCCAGCGCATCTGTTCTTCGGCGGCACCCAGAACCCCGAGGCGCAGCCCGGCGAGGCCGTAAGCCTTCGAAAATGTGCGTGCGACGATTACGTTTGGGGCGCGACCGACAAGATCGATGATCGTTTCACCGAAGAAGTGGAAATACGCCTCGTCCACCAGCACGGCGGCTTGTGGAGCGGCATCGACGATACGCAGCAGATCTTCTCGCCGGGCGGCCTGACCGGTGGGACTGTTGGGATTGGCGATGGCGATGAGGCGCGTGGTCGGGGTGATAGCGTTGAGCAGCGCTTCAGCAGGGAAACGGAAGCCCTCTCCCGCAGGGACGTGAATGACCTGCGCCGGCGTTCCCGACGCGTAGACCTCGTACATGGTGTAGGTGGGAATCGGGAGCAGGACCTCAGTGCCAGCATCGAGGTACGTCTGGCAGAGCAGGTGAATTGCTTCGTCGACCCCGTTGGTGAGGAGCACTTGGGCCGGCTCGAGCCCGAGATGCCTGGCGACCGCGCACTCCACCGGCTCGCGTTCGGGATAACGGGTGAGATCGCCGCGGGAAATGCGGCCCAGGGCTTCGAGCACTCGCGGCGAACAGGCGAAGGTGTTCTCGTTAAAGTCGAGGCGGAGACCGCTGCGATCACCGAGGGGCGGGTGGTACTCCTTCATGCGGCGAACAGCGGCGGAGGGCTGCGGGCCACGAAGTTGGACGTCAGCCACGGGCACCTCGCGCGCGGATCGCGGCCGCGTGAGCCTCGAGGCCCTCGGCATTCGCAAGGCGGATGGCTGCAGGGCCGAGCTGCTGGACGCCCTGCCGAGAATATTCCTGGACCGTGATGAATTTGAGGAAGTCGAGCACGCTGAGGCCGCCGCGCACCCGCGCCAGGCCACTGGTGGGCAGCGTGTGATTCGGACCGGTAATGTAGTCGCCGAGAGGCTGCGCGGACCAGCGCCCGACGAAGACCGAGCCGGCATTGCGAACCCAGGCAAGGTCCGCCGCGCTGTCGACGGTCAGGTGCTCGGGGGCGACGCGGTTGGTCAGGTCGCGGGCTTCTTGCACCGAGCGAGCGACAATGGCCAGACCGTGATTTGTAAGCGCCGCCGTGGCAATTGTGTTGCCGCGGGCGCGGCGCTTCACTTCGGTAATGACGGCTTTGGCTAGAGACGGCTGTGTCGTAATGAAAATGGCCAGGGCATAGGGGTCGTGTTCGGCCTGCGCGACGAGGTCAGCCGCGACGGAGGCCGGATCGCCGATTTCGCTGGTGACAACAGCTTCGGTGGGGCCGGCGAGCATATCGATGGCGCAGTCGAAGGCAACGAGCTTTTTGGCCCCTGTAACCCAGGCGTTGCCGGGACCGACGATTTTGTCGACGCGAGGCATGCTTTCGGTTCCGTAAGCAAGAGCAGCGATCGCTTGCGCTCCGCCGACGCGGTAGAACTCGGTGACGCCCAACATGGCTGCGGCAGCGAGGGTTTCTCTTGCGGGATGGGGCGATGTGACGACGATGCGCTCGACACCAGCGACCTGCGCGGGGATCACGGTCATGAGTAGCGTGGAAGGCAGCGGGTAGCGGCCGCTGGGAACGTAGCAGCCGACTGAGGCGAGGGGAATTACGCGCTGGCCGGTTGTAACTCCTGGCGCAGGCTTGAGGTCGAAGTTCCTGGGGCGCTGACGGGCGGCAAAGGCACGGATGTTGCGAGCGGCGATCTTCAGCGCCTGGCGCGTGGGCTCCGGCGTCGATTCCCAGGCAAGCTCCAAGTCAACTTCGGGAATTCGTAACAGCGATTGTGGCGAAATACGGTCAAGCTTGGCACGGAGCCGGAGGAGTGCGGGATCGCCGCCGCGGCGCACGGATTCGACAATGCGCAGGGTCTGAGGCAGAACGCTTTCGTATGAGGCGTTCCGGCGATCCGTCAGTGCCGCGACCGCATCCGCGCCGCGCCCTGAGGTTCGCAGCAGCTTCACAGGACCACCTTGTTGAGCGGGTATTCGACGATTCCTGTGGCTTTGGCGGCTTTGAGCTTCGGGATAACTTCGCGGACGGTGCTTTCCTCGAGGATGGTGTTCACGGCGACCCAGTTCGCATCGCTCAGCTCTGAGATGGTCGGCGAGTTGAGCGCGGGCAGGACGCTGAGCACGGCGGACAAGTGCGTTTTCTCAACGTTGAGCATGAGGCCGACCTGACCCTGCGCGTCGATGGCGCCGCGCAGCATGAGCGCGAGGTTATCGATCTTCTGTTTTTTCCATGGATCGGCGCAGGCAGCGCGGTTGGCGATGAGATGCGTCTCGCTCTCCATGACCGTATCGATGATGCGAAGACGATTGGCGCGTAGCGAGCTGCCGG
Source organism: Acidobacterium sp. (assembly GCA_003152415.1). Lineage (GTDB taxonomy): Bacteria > Acidobacteriota > Terriglobia > Terriglobales > Acidobacteriaceae > Palsa-343. The sequence goes on along the minus strand of PMAD01000080.1, from coordinate 27,264 downwards.
TTTCCGTGACCTCGACGATGGCATCGGCCAGGGTCGGGGGCTTGACTTCTGTCGCGCCCCAGCTGAATTCCACTTTGACGGGAATGTTTTTATCCGCGAAGTAGCGCTTCGTGACTTCGACCAGCTCGGTGGCGATGATCTTGCCGTAGAGATCTTCGGCGCGCTGCCACGGGGAGCTTTCCGGCACGGCGAGAACCCAACGCACGCGGCGGCGGCTTTGCTTGGCATAGACGAGGCTGGTGATGCTTTGGACTTCGAGGCCGCTTTCGACAACCCAGTCGATGCCGGTGAGGCCGGCGTCGAGCACACCGTGGTCGACGTAACGCGCCATCTCCTGCGCGCGGATCAGCATGCACTCGATCTCGGCGTCGTCGATGTTCGGGAAATAGGAACGGCCGTCCGCGTAGATGTTCCAGCCGGCGCGCTTGAACAGCGCGATCGTGGCGTCCTGCAGACTGCCTTTGGGAATGCCGAGGCGGAGTTTGCTGCTCATGACCGCACCTCAGCGCCGGCGGTCAAGGGCCGCGTGAAACAACTCACGGCGCCTTCGTGGCAGACGAGGCCGTCGCCTTCGACTTCGACGCGGAAGAGGAGCGCATCCTGATCGCAGTCGGTCGCGACGTCGACGACGCGCAGACGATTGCCGCTGGTTTCGCCCTTCATCCACAGCTTCTGGCGGGTACGGCTCCAAAATGTAACAAAGCCGGTTTCTTTTGTTTTGCGCCAGCTTTCCTCGTTCAGAAATCCCAGCATCAGCACCTGCCCGGTGTGCGCGTCCTGCACAATGCCGGGGGTGAGTCCATCCATCTTGGCGAAATCGATTGTCGGTTCGGTCATTTGTTCCTCAGCGATTGGGCCGGAAAACTGAAAAGCCCGTCAGCGCTCTCTGCGCCGGCGGGCCTTCTCGAATCCTGGTGTTTTGTTCTCTACCCTGGAATGCGGAAGTTCGCCAGCACGCTCGTCACGTGATGATGGTGGTGATGACGATGGTGGACGCCAACCTGCATCTCTGTCCACCATAGGATGCAGGAAGGCGCGATGTCAACTGCGCGACTGGCGGGGCGCGATGACCTCGGCAAAGTGGACCGCGCGGCGGCTCGTGTTCTGGCTGATTTGTTCGCGGCAGCTGAATCCGTCGGCGACAAGGATGGTCTCGGAAGCAGCGGCGCGGACGGCGGGCAGCAACACGCGTTCACCGAGCGCCTGAGAGACAGCAAATTTCTCGCGCTCGAAGCCGAAGGGGCCAGCCATTCCGCAGCAGCCTGAATCGAGCAGTGTCACTTCGGCGCCCGTGCGGCGCAGGAGCGCAACTTCGTCGGTCATCTTCATCACGGATTTGTGATGGCAGTGACCATGGAGGACGATTTTCCTGCCGGATAGTTGAGGCGGCTGGAAATTCGGGGCCTGGCGGGCGAGGAATTCGCTGAGGAGAACGGTCTGCTCGCGAAGACGCCCGGCGCGTTCGTCGGTGGGGAAAAAGTTCACTAGCTCGTCGCGGAAAACGCTGGCGCAGCTGGGCTCGATGAAGACGAAGGGCAGGCCGGCGTCGATGTGCGGGGCGAAGTTCTCAAGGATCCTCAGCAGATAGGCGCGAGCCTGCTGCAGGAATCCGAAGTCGTAGAGCGGACGGCCGCAACAGACGTGGTGGCGCGGGACCTCAACGGCGAAGCCCGCGGTTTGCAGGACCTGGGCAGCGGCGCGGAGGGATTGCGGGTGGTAGTAGTTGTTCCAGGTGTCGGGCCACATCACTACGCGTGGAGGGATTGCGCGTCCAGCGGGACCCTTGGATGAGGATTGTTGCCATTCATGCTGGAAGCTGCGCGGCGCGAATTGCGGCAGTTTGCGCTGCTGCGCGACGCCGAGAATCGCCTTGATGGCATGGGATGAGCCCGGAATCGCCAGAGGAAGATTCGCAAGCCGCGGGGTTAGGCCGGGGATGAATGAGGCCGCGCGCGCGAGGCGATCCATAAATCCGAAGGCGTAGTGCTGCGGTTTGCGCAGCCGGTCGCTGTAGTAATGAGCTAGAAATTCAGCTTTGTAAGTCGCCACGTCGACGTTGACCGGGCACTCGCTCTTGCAGGCCTTGCAGGAAAGACACAGGTCGAGCGCCTCGCGCACGGCATCGTTGTGCCAGCCCGGGTTGAGAACCTTACCTTCCATCAGCTCCCAGAGCAGGTGCGCGCGGCCGCGCGTGGAGTGTTGCTCCTCGCGCGTGGCCATGTAACTGGGGCACATGGTGCCGGTGCCATCTTTGCGGCAAGCGCCGACGCCAACGCAGCGCAGCGTCGCTTCACCGAAGGATCCGTGATCGTCGGGGAACTGGAAGAAGGTCTCCGGGCGCTTCGACTGATAGCCCGCGCCTAGACGCAGATCCTCGTCGGGCTGATAGACCGCTGCGTCGGTGGGATCGATCATCTTGCCGGGGTTCATGCGATTGTCGGGATCCCACAGCGTTTTAAATTCGCGAAAAGCCTGCATCAGCTCGGGGCCAAACATTTTCGGCAGAAGCGCTCCCCGCGCCTGCCCGTCGCCGTGCTCGCCGGAGATCGAGCCGCCGTGCGCGATCACGATGTCCGTGGCCTGATCGAGGAAGGCGCGGAATTTGCGAATGCCGGGTTCGCTTTCGAGGTCGAAGTTGATGCGGGTATGCACGCATCCCTGGCCGAAGTGGCCATACATCGGGCTGCGATAGCCGTACTCCTTCATCAGCGCCCAAAGCTGGCGCAGGTACGAGCCGAGCCGTTCGGGAGCGACGGCGGCGTCTTCCCAGCCTTCCCAGCCGTGCGGTTCGCCGGGAACGAAAACTGTGGAGCCGAGTGCGGACTCGCGCACGCGCCAGATGCGGGCGGCTTCGTCGGGAGTGTAGACGCGGCCGGTGGGCGAGCCGGGGAGCCGCGAGGCGCTGGAGAGTAGATCGTGCGCCTGCGCTTCGGCCTCGTCGTCAGACTCGGCCCCAAATTCTGCGAGGAGGAACGCGCCGCCGTTGGGGAGCAGCTTGATGTCGTCGACGGCGAGATTCTTGCGGCGCATGAAGTCGAGGAGCATCGCGTCGACCCCCTCGAGGCCGATGGGGCGGTGCCGAATGATGTCGGGAACAGCGTCCGCAGCAAGAAAAGGATCGGGAAATCCGAGCACCGCGAGACGGCGGCAGGGCGGGCTGTGCATCAGGTCCAGCGTAGCGCTGAGGACCGTGACGAGCGTGCCTTCGCCGCCGACCAGCGCGCGGGCGACCTGGAACCCGCGTTCGGGCAGCAGCTCGTCGAGGTTGTAGCCGGAGACGCGGCGGGGAATGTTCGGGAAGCGGCGGCGAATTTCCTCCGCATACTGTTCGCGCAAGCGGCGCATTCCTGCGTAGATCTGGCCCCTCCGGCCGCCGCGGGCGACGATCGCGGAGATTTCTTCATCGCTGGCTGCGCCGACGGTCATGCGTGTGCCGTCATAGAGCAGGATGTCGAGAGAACGGACGTTATTGGCCGTCAGCCCGCCCATCACGCTGTGCGTCCCGCAGGAGTTGTTGCCGATCATGCCTCCGATGGTGCAGCGGCTGTGCGTCGCGGGATCGGGCGCGAAAGTGAGGTGATACTGCTCGGCGGCCTCGCGGACGCGGTCGAGGACGATGCCGGGTTCGACAACCGCAAGCTCCTCCTTCGGATCGAGCGAAACGAGGCGGCGCATGTATTTCGAGAAGTCCAAAATGACAGCGACATTGCAGCATTGGCCGGAGAGGCTGGTTCCCGCGCCGCGAGGCAGGACCGCGGCCCCGAGTTCGCGGCAGGCGGCAATGGTCGCTTCGACGTCAGCGGCGTCGCGCGGCAGGACAACGCCGATGGGGGTCTGGCGGTAGTTCGATGCATCGGCGGCGTAGAGCGCGCGCGAGGCCTGGTCGAAGCGAACCTCGCCGCGAACCGTGGCGCGAAGCTTCGATTCCAGCGCACGCGCCGATTGAAAGGCTTCGTGTGGGTGGCGCGGCTGGTTCAGGATGGGCAGTGGATTCCCCATCAGAGATCCCTGCGCAGAAAGGCGATTTCGAGCGCGTCCTGGTGGAGGAGCACGGGATTCTGGGTGTAGCGATCGACGGCAGTGAAACCCATGGAGCAGTAGAGCCGATACGCAGCCTGCATCGATTGCGGCATCGTATCGAGGTACATCGCGGTGTAGCCGCGCTCGCTCGCCACTTTGATGATTGCTTCGGCGAGTTTGCGGCCGAGTCCGGTTCCCTGTTGTGCTGGCCTCACCCAGAGCCGCTTCATCTCGCAGGCGCGTTCATCAGGTCGCGAGGATTGAGCCAGCTTCAGCGGCTTGAGCGCCACGCATCCCGCAGAGACGTCATTTTCAAACGCAAGCAGCACAGCGCCCGTGGGCTCGGCGTATTCGCCGGGCAGACCCGCGAGTTCTTCTTCGAGGCTTGCGACGCAGATGTGCTCACCGCCGACCGAGGCATTCAGAAATTGCGCGTATTCCCGCATAAGAGTCCGGCAGAGATCGGCGTCGTCGCGTTCACCGCCGAATTTCGCCGGCCGAATCGCCGCCATATCGGAATGATACTGGCGGAGACGGTCTGGCCTGTTTCGCCGGTCTCGCAAGACCTGATATAAAAGCGCCCATGACGAAAGTTGCTTCCGTCTCTCTCTTCTTCGTTTTCTGTGCCGGAATCCTCATCGTGACACCGGGATTTGGACAATCCCCACCAGCCGATCAAGCCGCCGCTCCGGCGCACGATCCACGGATTGGGCCGTTGATCGAGTCGCTGAATCAGGCGAAGACGATTCGCGAGACGGCTCTGTCCCCTGATGGCAAATTCATCGTGTGGGGTGTAGGCGGGCGAGGCGGTTCGGGACTCTCGCTGGCTCCCTTCGACGATCCATCGGCTGCGAAACGGATCACGGCGTGCGCGGGCAGCGACAAAGGCCAGGAGAGCAACGCAGTTTTCTCTCCGGACTCTCGCCAGCTGGCGTTCTTTTCCGACTGCAATGCGAATCACAAAATGGCGATCTTTGTTGCCGATCCCGCGGGCTCGGCAACACCGCATCAGCTTGTGAAGCTGAACGGCTTCGCCAAGGAGATGCAGTGGTCGCCGGACGGCAAGCAGCTCAGCTTCCTTTATGTGGAGGGGGCGACGAGGCCCTCGGGCGCGCTGGCAGCGGAGAAACTGCCGTCAGGAGTGATTGGCGTGGAGGGGCTGGAAGTGCAGCGTGTGGCGGCCGTCGACGCTGCGAGCGGGCAACTCACGCAAATTACGCCCCCGAAGCTGCATGTGTTTGAATTTGACTGGTCGCCCGATTCCAAAAAGCTGGCGTACGTGGCCGCGCCGCCCCCGGGCGAGAACAACTGGTGGGTCGCCAGGCTGTACACGCAGCCGGTGGATGGTGATCCAACCCCGATCCTGGATCCGCCGACCGTGGCCGGGTCGCTGCACGGGTTGCAGATCGCTGTGCCGCGCTGGTCGCAGGATGGGCAGCAGGTCGCGTTCATCGGCGGGTTGATGTCCGATCAGGGATCCACCGGAGGCGACATCTACGTGATCCCGGCTGCGGGTGGAGAACCACGGGATGTGACGCCGGAACGGCGGGGGAGCCCAGCCTGGTTTGTCTGGCTCGACGACAAGCAGATGGGCATTGCGGAGATCAAAGGCGGAGCTTCGCATCTGTTCGTTTACGACATCACGAATCACCAGGAGTCGACGGACTTCAATCTGACCTTGCCCGGCTCGGTGGGAGCTGGCGGGCTGATGATGAGCGTGGCAACGTCGAACACGAATAACATTGCGCTGATCCGGTCTTCGTTCGACAGCCCCCCTGAAGTCTGGGCCGGGGAGTTGATGAACCTGCGGCAGATTACGCACGTCAACGACGGGGTGAAGCCGCTGTGGGGCAAGGCGGAGTCGGCGGAATGGGACAACGAAGGTTTCCACGTGCAGGGCTGGCTGCTGCTGCCGGCGCACTACGATCCGGCGAAGAAGTATCCGCTCATCGTTGAGGTGCACGGCGGGCCTTCTTCGGCGGTGGTGCCCCGGTGGCCGGGCGTCGGATATGGCCCGGTTCCCTTCTCCGCTCTCGACTACTTCGTGCTGATGCCGAATCCGCGGGGCAGCTATGGCGAGGGCGAGAAGTTCACGCAGGCGAATCGCAAGGACTTCGGCTACGGAGACCTGCGCGACATTCTGGCCGGGGTGGACACGGTCGAGAAGAAATATCCGGTCGACGACGCGCGCGTGGGCCTGACGGGATGGAGCTACGGCGGTTTCATGACGATGTTCGCGGTGACGCAGACGCATCGCTTCAAGGCCGCTGTGGCGGGAGCCGGCATCGCCAACTGGCAGAGTTACTACGGCGAGAATTCCATCGACCAGTGGATGATTCCGTTTTTTGGGGCGTCGGTATATGACGATCCGGCGGTGTACGCTAAAATGTCTGCTATCAACTACATCAAGAACGTGAAGACGCCGGTGCTGGCGGTGGTCGGGGATCGCGACGGCGAGTGTCCGGCGCCGCAGTCGTTCGAGTTCTGGCATGCGCTGCGCGACCTGGGCGACACCACGGAGCTGGTGGTGTATCCCAACGAGGGCCACGGGTTTGTGAACCCCGAACATCGGCGGGACGTGCTGGAGCGGGCGCTGGGCTGGTTCGAGGAGTACATGCCCTAAGGCGGCGATGCGGCGGTTAGCGGAAAAGCGGTCAGCCAAGAGCAGTTAGCGAATCGGCGACTGTTCCGTCCAATACCATGCCGGACGCCTTGAGCGCACCTGGGACGGTCGCGTGCTGCTGTCCTGTGTGGGGTGTCCTTTGTTATTCTGAATCGCACACGGAATTTTCAGGTGCTTGGACCGTTTGAGCGGCCCGACTGCTCAGACGGGGAGGTTTCATGCGGCGGTTCCTTGCTTTTGTAGTTCTGTTTTTGTGTTCGCTTCCGGTTGGTCTTTCCATCGCGGGTTGTGGCCACAATCCCAATAATTACTGCATAAAGAACGGCAACGCCTATGGCATTACGACCAGCCAGGTCGTCTACATAACGCTGCAGCCGGAGACAACGGGACTTTCGCTGGCGTGGGGACAGACGGGGAACATCGGAGCGCCGCAGGCCTTTAACTGCAATGGCGGTTCGGCCAGCGTCAGCAAGTACACCTATGCCAGCTCCAACCTGCAGCTCGCCGATATCTCGCCGACCGGCATCATCTGTGCGGGCACCTGGAACCGCAACAGCCCGGGCGGAGTCTCCAACTTCACGATTTGCACGCCGCCCCCCGGATCGTCGCTGTCTTCGTTCTCGGGATGCACTCCCACGACCTGCGGCACCGCGCAGATTACGGCTAGCGGCGCGGCGGTTACGAGCAATCCGGTCAACATCTATGTGCATCCCCCCATCACATCGATGACGATTCCCAGTCAGACTAAGTGCGTCTCCCAGGGACAGACCCTGGCCGACTCTTCGGGAGCGACGCTTCCGCTGCTGGCGGAGACCACCGTGACCGGACCGGGAGGAGTGACGCTGTGCAGTCCCAGCACGATCTCGTGCACCAGTCCCAATGCGAACGTGGGAACCATCACCTATAACCCGGTTACATCGAGCGTCGTGACCATCAACAACACGACGAACCCGACCAGCACGAATCCGGTGACCGGAACCACCACGAACCCCACGCCCAATCCAAACGGAACGGCGACCGCGAATCTACCCGGCTCAACCATTATCAATGCGAACACGTCGGAGGTGACGTCAGCCGCCGGCTACTTCTCCACCTGCCCACCAGCCAGCATCAAGCTGAACATTAATGGCTCCACGTCGGCGACGGTAACGCCGAGTTCGCCGCAGACGGTGGTGTCGCAGGTGACCGACACGAATGGCGCGACCATCAACGGCCTGAGTCTGAGCTACGCCTCCACCGAGCCGCAGAACCTCAGCGTCAGCAGCACGGGCCTGATCACTGCTAGCTTCCCCAGTCATGCCACAGTGAGCGCGATTTGCCAGCCCCCGAGCTGCAATCCCGCGCCTGTGAATCTGATTGGAACCCTCGGCAATGGGATGCCGGTTACCGGCAACATCGTCACCGTCAACTCACCGGGGCCCAGCAACAACCAGATCTGGATGGCCTCGTCGCAGTCGCCTTATTTCTCTGAGGTCGATTTGACGACTGGCGGAGCGGCCGCGCCGGTACGACTGCCCTACACGCCCAACTCGATGGTGATGAACCAAGGCGGCACGACCCTGTATTTCGGCAGCTACTACGAACTGATGATCTACAACACGCTCGGCAACTCGCTTTCGAAGGAAGTCCCGTCGGTGCCGGGCGTGGTGCTGGCGGTGTCACCGGCGGGATCGACGGTGGTGATCAACGATCAGCTTCGGCAAGTCATTTATCTCTACAGCACCTCGGCCAGCACGTACACGAGCATCGGAGGGGTTGCCAGTCGCGCTCAATATTCGCCGGATGGCACGACCGTCTACATCAGCGGCCAGGATCCCGCCACGGGTCAGAACACGCTCTTCGTGAACAACATCAGTTCCGGCTGGTCCAGCTACCCTCTGAACAACCAGCCGACCTACAGCTGCCCTCTGGAAGCGGCTGGTTCTGCCGCGGTGCCGGCCTACAATCCATCGTGGGATCCGTTCTGCGGGCCATCGCTGACCGTCACCGTTCCCAGCGTGGCGACCTTCCTCAGCGGAACCTCGACAGCCGCCAGGAGCTTCTGCCCGAACAGCAGTGCGAACCCGCCGTATTATCCGCCAGCTGCCGACGTAAGTGCAACGACGACGCAGCTGACTGCAACTGCCGATGGCAACCACATTCTCGGAACGGATGGAACCACGTTCTCGGATATCTGGCTCTTCCAGGGAGGTATGCCGTCGGGAGCTACCGGCGTGCCCATCGGGGCGTGCCCGGCCTATGGCGGAGGAACGCCGCTGACACTGACCACGTCGTTCGCGCAGGGGACGCTGCCCGTATCGCCTTCAGAAGTCGACCAGGTGGTTGCGTCGCCTGATTCGACCGTGGCCTTCGTCACGTATACTGCCGGCACGGCGGCCGGGCTGCTGCCGTATTACAGCCCTTCGTCGACGGCAGGCGCACCCGGCACGGTAGGCACCGTGCAGCTTTCCTCGGGCGCGCTGGCTCCGTTTGCGGGCATCTTCAGCCCCGATGGCTCGATCTTCTTCGCCAGCACGAGCGGGGATAATCTCGTCCATATGGTGAACACCAGCACATTGACGGATACGCAGACGATCAATCCGAACCTCACGAATGGAAAAGGCATCGCAGTTCCCGCGCAGTTCCTCGCCGTGAAGAGCCGGCCGACGACTTAGTACAGCTGAACCCTCCGGGAGTGCGGCCAGCCAAGCTGGCCGTTTCCTTTTGAGCGCGATTGGCACGCAAGCCGGGTCGCCAGCACGGGGCGGTACACTAAGACCCATGTCGCGCATCGCCATCATCTCGAAGCCGCAGAAGGAAGAACTCCGCGTCCTGCTGCCGGAACTGGTGTTGTGGCTGAAGTCGCATGGGCATGAGCCCCTGCTGGATCCGGTGAGCGCGAACTACGTCATGGATGAGAAAGTGTATGCGCGCCCCGATTTGTCCTCGCTGAGTCCGGACCTGGTAATCGTGCTGGGAGGCGATGGAACGCTGCTGGCGGCGGCGCGGGTGTTCGCGCACAGCGGGGTCCCGATCCTGAGCGTCAATCTGGGAGCCCTCGGATTTCTTACCGAAGTACGTCTGGCGGACATTTACACGCACCTCGAAGCGTGGAATAAGGGCGGGTGCTGCATCGAGTCGCGGGCGATGGTGCACAGCGAACTTTGGCGTGACGGAAAGCTGAATTGCGAGCACGATGCGCTCAACGATGTGGTGGTAGCCAAGGGCGCCATCGCGCGCATGGGACATTTTGCCGTGGAAGTGGACGACCAGCTGGCCGCAATTTTCCGCGCGGACGGAGTGATCGTCGCCACGCCCACCGGATCGACGGCGTACTCCCTGGCGGCTGGAGGACCGGTACTGACGCCCGGAGTCGACGTCCTGGTGGTGACGCCGATCTGTCCTCACCAGCTCACCCTGCGCCCGATGGTATTGCCCGGTACTTCCCGCATCCTGGTTCGCATCGAGGGCGTACCCGACCAGACTTTTCTGACCGTCGATGGCCAGGAGGCCATTCAGCTCCGCCTCGGCGACGAGCTGCGCTGCCGCCGTTCAGATCTTTCCGTGAAACTGATTCGGCTCGGGAAGAACGGGTTCTTCGATGTTCTGCGCTCGAAACTCAAATGGGGCGAGAAATAGAGCGGCGCGGAGCCGGTGCAACAGAGGCCTTCCCGTCCGCGAACGAAGCTATGGCTTCGTCAACTCCTCCAGCATCTGGCGTGCCTTGGTTTCCAGATTGCGCGCGCCGTCGAGGTCATCGGCCTTGAGAGCATCGCGTGCGCGGGTGATGTGCGTGTGGATCAGGGCAACCGTCTTCTGCTCGTCGGAGCTGAGCGGGCGCTTAATGGCGTTCACCCCATTTTCCGTGGCATCGATCTGGCTGGAAATCTGCTGACGGTCGGCGGTGCTGGAGTTGTCGTTGGCGCTTGTAAGCTGCCCGATTTTAGACATCTCGGATGGCTGAACATCCGGTGACGGCGCGTTCTGCGAGGAAGCCGGGGGCGCGCTTTGCGCGACCTTCGCAGCGTCCGCAGCCTCCTGGGCGGCGGTGGACCTGGGGCGGTGCTTCGCTGGCCGGTGCGGCTGCGAACTGGCTGTTTCGACCTTCGTTTCGGGCGGCGCGGTGGTGTCCAGCTTGACCAGGGGTCTTTTGATCGCGGGCATGGGAGGCGGCATGGGCGAAAAGAGAGCAACCATCTGCTCGGGAGGCAGCGGCGGCGCCTCAGCCTCCGGAGACACAGCGGTCATTGGCTGTTTGGGGCCGCATCCCGTCAGCAGCGCCAGCAACAAGGCAAGCGCAGCAAAGCTCTTTCCGGAGCTCATGGTCCGGACCTTTCTGGCTGGGTCTCACCACCCTGGCGAGCAAGCTCGCTGGGAATCGCGTGTCCCGTAGACTCCGAAACTACGCGCTGTCCCGAACCGGCAGAAATCAGCGGGAGCCGCAGTACAAATGTTGTTCCGCTCCCCGTCTTCGATTCTACGTCAATCTGGCCATGGTGCATCTGCACAATCCGGTAGGCCATGGCCAGTCCAATCCCGCTACCCTCCTTCTTGGTCGTGAAGTAGAGGTCGAAGATCCGTGCCCTAATCTCATCCGGTATGCCCTCACCGTGATCGCGTACTCGGATATAGGCCCAGCGAGTGTCTTCGGCCAGCCGAACCTCCAGCAGCCCGCCCGTGGCCATGGCCTGGGCCCCGTTGAGCACCACGTTGAGGAGAGCCTGTTCCAGCAGGTCGGCGTCGACGCGGCACAGGACCGGCCGCGTCGGCGACTGGCTCTCGACGGTGATGCCGCGCGTCTGGAGTTCGGCGGAGGCCAGCCCCAGCACGCTGGCGACGACGGCCCGCAAATCCTGATCCTTGAGCTGGAGCTCGACGGGACGGGAAAAGTCGACCAGCGTCTGCACGACGCGATCGAGGCGGCGAATTTCGCTCTGGATGATGTCGAGATGCCGCAATGCGTCGCCGCCGGCGTGGACCTTGTTCCGGAGCAGCTCCAGATGGACGACGATGGCGTTGATGGGATTCTTGACCTCGTGACCAACTCCGGCCGTGAGGCGGCCAATCGAGGCCATACGGCGCGAAACCTCGAGCTCGGTCTCAATCTCGCGGACAGATTCCAGGTCGTGCAGAGTCAGCAGCGCACCCAGAGAATGCCGGTCGCGGGACTGGGAGTCGTGAATGAAATCGAGGGAAACTTCAACGCGCCGGCCTGTTTCGGTGGTGACTTCTTCCTGGACGATGGACATGCCACCCTCGAAGGCGTCGCGAACGATGCGGCCGAGCCGGGTATTGCGGTCGAAAATCTCACGGACTTCCGCCCCAAAGATGTGCTCGCGGCCGATGTTGAGGAAGCGCTCAACCGCACTGGAAACCAGGACGGCGCGAGCATCGCGGGTGAAAAGCATGATGCCGTCCTGCAGGTTGGAAAGGATTTGATCGAGATTCTCGCGGAGAGCGGAGAATACCTCTTCAACGTTGCGGATGCGCTGGCCGAGGCGCTCGATCTTGCCGGAAACCTGAGCGACCGCGTCGCCGCCGCCGCGCCTCGATTCCCGTTCGGGAGCCGGAAGCTGGGGTCCGATCAGCTCGGGTTCGACGACGCGCCGCAGTTCGCGGGAAGTGGAAGTATCGGCGAGCGCCTCCTGTGCGGCCAGAGTGTCCAGGCGATGGCTGATCTGCTCGATGGGCTGCAGAGCGAGGTTGGCCACGAAGGCGGCCACGATCAACGAAATGATCATCGCCAATCCCATGATGCTGAAGGACTCGATCAGCCAGGGTCGAAAGGCGTGGCCGAGAAAGGTGGTGCGAATGCCGATGCGGATGGTCAGGAAGGGCTGGTCGTTGCGGTCGAGGCCGAGCGAGACGTTGTAGACCTGAGGCGGCCCGAAGACGATGCGGAAGGTGCGGACCAGAGACTGACGGCGCAGCACCGAATAATCGGGCCGGTTCGGAAGCACCTGGTCGTCGAGCGAAGAATCAGGGACTGCAATAATGGCGCGGTTCTGACGGTCGACAATCGCCACGTCGAGGATGGTGGGCGAATAGTTGACGATGGCGGTCAGCTGGGAGTTCAGGCCTCGGTCGAGGCGGAGCGAATCGGCGACAGCGGCGCGCACAGAAGCAGGGTCGTTGGGGTCGAACTGACGCGTACGCAGGCCTGTATCCAAGGTCTGACGCATCTGAAAGAGCACATTGTGGGCGAGGTAGTCGGTGGCGTTCCAGGACTCCTCGATGTTCTGCTGGAGCAACTGGCTCAGCCAGAACGAGGAAAAAACCACCACGACCGAAAACACCAGGCCGGTAATGGCGAGGACGAGTTTGGTCTTGAGCCGCATGTTCGGGGGCTGCGCTCAACGTTTAGGGATCAGTTAATGGGAGGATACCGGCATTGCCCCTCCCACGCCACATTTATTCTTCGAGAGCGCCGGCAGCGGATGCGGAACTTCCGTACTCGCGCAGCTTGTTGTGCAGAGTTTTGAGGCTGATGCCGAGGATTTCGGCGGCGCGGGTCTTGTTGTTGTGGGTGGATTCGAGCGTTTTAAAGATGAGCATCCGCTCGGCATCGTCGACGGTGGCGCCCACTTCGAGCTGAATCGCGTTGGGAGGCAATTCGTTCACGGCGCGCACCGGCCTGGTTCCAAAGCCAGGAGGAAGATGACGGGACTGGAGATGGCCTTCGGCGCAGAGAACGATGGCGCGCTCGATGGTGTTGCGCAGTTCGCGAACGTTGCCGGGCCAGTCGTGGGCGACGAGGCGCGCGAGCATCTCGCTGTCGATGCCGGAGACGCGGCGCTGGTGCTTCTGGTTCATGTCGATGATCATGGCGTCGGCAAGCGCGGGAATGTCTTCCTTGTGCTCCCGCAGCGGCGGCATGTGAATATTGAAAACGTTGAGGCGATAGTAAAGGTCGCCGCGCAGATGGCCGTCGTCGACGGCCTCTTCGGGATTCTTGTTGGTAGCGGCAAGAACGCGGACATCGATCGGGGATTCGACCTTGCTGCCGAGCCGCCGCAGTTTGTGATCCTCCAGAACCCGCAGCAGCTTGGCCTGGGTAGCGACGGGCATTTCGCCGATTTCATCGAGCAGCAGGGTGCCGTCCTCAGCCAGCTCGAAGCAGCCAGCTCGACGCTCGATGGCGCCGGTGAACGCTCCCTTTTCGTGGCCGAAGATCTCGCTTTCGATCAGCGTCTCAGGAATGGCCGCGCAGTTTACGGCGACGAAGGGCTTGCTGCGACGCGGGCTGAGATCGTGCAGGGTGCGAGCGACGAGTTCCTTGCCGGTGCCGCTTTCGCCGGTGATGAGCACGGAGACGTTGCTGGTGGCGACGCGTTCGATGAGGGTGAAGACTTCCTGCATTTTCTTCGAAGCGCCGACCAGAGAGCCGAGCACGCCGGTTTCGCGCAGTTTGCGGCGGGTGACTTCGAGCTCACGCTCGGTGTCACGCTGGCGCGATGCGTTGGCGAGGATGGTCCGAAGCCTGGTTGAGTCGACGGGCTTCTGGATGAAGTCGTAGGCGCCGTTCTTCATGGCTTCGACGGCGGAATCGATGGAGCCTTGTGCAGTGAGCATGACGACGGCAATTTTTTCGCTGTTTTCTCCCAGACGGGCAAGGAGTTGCAGGCCATCCATGCGCGGCATTTTGAGGTCGGAAACGACGATGCCAGGCTGCCAGGAGCTCACTTTTTCAAGGGCTTCGAGGCCATCACGAGCGGTTTCAGTGCGATAACCCCATCCGGAAACCAGCTCGGCAAGGCCAGAAAGGGCATGCGGCTCGTCTTCCACAATGAGGACTTTTTCCTGGCTTGCCATGTGCGAGGGATCAACACGCGCGATCACGGTTTGTTGTATCACTTTTGAGCCATGCGGGACCAGAATTGGAGTATGCGGGCTGGATTTCACCTCCTGTATTCTTGAAGAAGCGTGCAAAGTCCTCGTGTACGGCTGCTCCTGCACTGGATTCCGGCGTTGGTCGGGATCGGCATCATCGTGGCGGAATCGACGGCAACGATGTCCTCGGAGAACACCAGCCGATGGCTGCTGCCGCTGTGGGTTAAGCTGTTTGGACCGATCAGCCCGGCGCACTGGGCGGTCATTCACCACTACATCCGGAAAACAGGCCACTTTGTCGGCTACGGCTCGGTGAGCCTGGGGTTTTTCGACTCCTGGCGCGTGACGCTGGAGCACCGCTGGCCAGCGTGGCAGGTGCGATTCCGGTATGCAGCGGGTCTGGCGCTGCTGTGCACGCTGTTGCTGGCGAGCTGGGACGAGTGGCACCAGAGCTTTCTGCCGGGACGAACGAGCTCGGCACGCGATGTGGCATTGGATTTCTGCGGAGCGGTGACGGCGCACCTGATTTTGTTCTGCATCGTCAGCCTTTGCCGCCAGGAGCACCCTGTAGCCTGTAGCCTGTAGCCTGGAGCTGGGAGCCAGGAGCCGGGAGCGAGTCGCTGGTGGCGAGTCGCCGGCAGCGGTGGGGCTCCCAGCGGCATCAACTATTACCTTTGTGTCTTCCCTCCCCCCACCCCCCTCCCCCTATGGGACTCCGGCAAGTCCCTGATCTGGCTGGAGTTGCAGGAGGGCCATTTTGGACTGTGGCAAGTTCATGAAAATAAGCCAGTTTGCCTGGGCCTTTTGGCGCCTGGTGCGGGGGGTGAGGGGGATAGCCGGGCTTTTCGCGCGGCGGTTGCGCGGGCTGTGGGTGAAGCAGTGGCTCTGGCCGCGCAGGGTGGTGGAGCGGCAGCGCTGGCCCTTGCGGTTGAAAAACTCGCACCGGCGGGATTCGACCGGGTTGGGGTGGTGGCCGTAGCAGAAGAGCTGGCCGGGGAGAGCGCGGCGGGTGCAGAGCTGGCCCTGGTGGAGCGCGGTGCAGAAACGTGGCATCAGTTTCCTCCGGAAAAGCGTTCAGCGTACAGCGTTCAGCGTTCAGAAAAACGCGCAGGGCTCAAAGCACAGTGATCAGAGACCAGTGATCGGAGTCGTGAACCGGCCAAAGGAAAAGCCTCGCCGGCGGCGAGGCTTTTCGTGGCTCCAAAGCGTAGTCAACGGGGGGAAAATTGTTTCTTTGCCCCCTATTATCAGNNGATACCAAGTCCAGCACGAAAACCCGCCAAATATCTTTGCGGGTATAAGGGTGGAAGTCATGTGGAATGAGGGACAACACTTTCGTACCGTGCGCGCAAAGCTTGACAAGTTTTCCACATTTCGGGGTTTTGGAAGTCTGGGATGTTTTGGGGGCGGGTTCGGATACGCGGGGAGGTGCGCGCGGGATGAGCCTCGTTTCGTACGGGATCGGGCAGGCCCCGGCTGGGCGCAGAGAGAGTTGGGAGGGCGGGGCGCTGTGCTCAACCCCGCTCACAGAATCGAGACCCGGGCGGGGATGTATCATGCGGTTGTCTGCTCGTTGCCGTGTTTTCTGTGTGAGAGGGTGTGATGCTGAAGAACAAACCTGCTCGCAGACCCGGCCAGGACCTCCGTACGGTTCCCACGTTTACTATCCCCGAAGCTGCTGGAATGCTGGCGATCAGGGCCCGAACGATGTTCTCGTGGTACGAGGGAGCTGAGCCGATTCTCCGGGCTTCCGGGAGTATCGGCCCAATTCACCTTCTTTCGTACAGGGACTTGGAAGAGGTGTATCGCGTATATCTGCTCCGGGAGCGCTTTCGCTTCTCTCTTCAAGCCTTGCGGAAATCGATGCTCAACGCTCGGAAAATGTTCCGATCACAGCATCCGCTTCAGCGCGCTGACGCCGTCAAAGAGTGCCTGAAAGACCTCGTTTACGACAAACCCGCTCGCGGCGGTCAGCCACGCACGGTGACTTCGTTGTGGCAGAGGCCGGGGCAGCAGCTGGTGAAGGAAGTAGTGGATCTTTTTGGCGAACGCATTGTGGCAGGAAGATTTATCTTTCCGTGGAGGTACGCAGCAACCGATCATCAGAGCCGTCCGGTATCGATGAACTCAGAAATCATGTCTGGCCGGTTAGTAGTCGCGGGCACCCGTATCCCGGTTACGGTGCTATCGGAAGAAAAGAGGTCGGGGTCCAGTTCAGCCGAAATTGCCAGGGATTACGGGCTTGAGCGTGAAATCGTCGAGAAAGCGCTAATCCACGTTGGGCTACGCCAGAAAGCGGCATGAAGAGTGCGTGCTGTTTCTCGACGAGGGCTTTTCGGCTCCGTCAGTTGCTGAACGTCTATCGACGGCTGGATTCACCGTGCAACGTTTTCCAGAATGGTTCAGAGATGAGGACAGCCAGCCGTTGCGAAATGTTCCCGATTCGGAGGTCATCAAGTTCTGCCACAAACATGGCTGGATGCTGGTTACTCGCGACCGCGAGATGAAGAATCTGCACCGAGAGGACATCCGCAGGTCGGAAGTGGCAATACTCGCCACGGCTCATAACAGCGCCAAAGACCAAGGTGAGTGGGTGGCGGCGATCGTTAATCTAAAGGGCCGCATCCTGCGGGAGTTTCGGAAGCGTGAGCGCCCCTGGTTCGCAGTCTTCAGTCGCGAGTCGAACATTACATCCATCGAGACGATCAAATAACCCTAAGCCCGCGACGCGGAGATTTGACAGTGGTTCAAGTTTCGGAGTTCTGCAGCCAGGACATTGGGGCTGCGAGGGTGGTCCAATCGCCCCAGGAGAAGTAATCGCCGCAGTCGTCTCTACAGGTGAGCTCCCATCGATCGCCCCACGCGTAATCGCGTTCAGCGAGAAAGAACTCGTAGCGGTCGAAGTTGGCGGCGACCGTATCCCAGAGGGGCACGTCGCGGTAGAAGATCGCCGGCGAGCCGGGCCGGGGACGGATCGAGAAGTCGCTGTTGCTGACCGCGCCGGGCACCGGCTTGCGCTTCGTTCCCACTCTTTCGTGCGGCAGAAGGCCCAAGTTTCTGGTCGAGGACTTGCGCATGCATTGTCGCGCGTGGAGGCGGGGCTCGTCGTTGGGGCGCGCTGTGACAGGCTGCGGGATGGTCGCTGCGAGGAAATGAAACCATGCCTCCGCGGCTGAAGCGGCTCTTCTCTTGCTGCGATTACGGCACGGCTGGAAAGCCGTGCCCCTTCAAAGCTGACGCAGGGGCTGAAGCCCGATTTATTTTGGGGCTGCTACGGCCCGACTGAAAGTCGGGCCCTGATACGAACCCTCATGTCGGTGATGCGAAGCGATCGTCCACGCGCGGCGAGCGTGGGATGGGAGCGGCATTGCACAGGGGCTGAAGCCCACTTCTATTTGCGGCTTTACGGCACGACTGAAAGTCGGGCCCTGATACGAACCTCATGTCGGTGATCCCCTGCGGCCTTCGCGAATAACCCGGCACGAATCGCGGCGGTCCCCCTCCGGTCTTCGCGAATGACCCGGCACGATCGATCATTCCCGGGTAAACAACGAGGTATTGAGGTCGCTGCATCGGGGCTCGTGATCCCGGGAGTGGCTATGGGCGATGGGCATTTGCCGCTGTAGAATTCACTCCTGCGTTTGGCGTTTGTGCGGGTCCGCAAGCACAGGAGGCGGGCATGACGGTTGAGGTTGGGGGGATGATGGGCGCGGGGGTGGCCGCGCTGGTTGCGGGACTGGCTCTTGCCCGTGGGCGGTTCGCCGCGGCTTCGGGCGCGGGAAAGATTCTGGCCCTCGGCCCGGTCTTCGAGGCAGTGCCACTGGCCGTGTTTGCCGCGGAGCATTTCACGGTGGCGCGCGAGATGGCGCCGATCGTGCCGCACTGGCTGCCGTGGCATTTATTTTGGGTGTACTTCGTGGGGGCGGCGCTGCTGGCGGCGGCGATCAGCTTCATCGTGTGGCGGCATGTGCGCTGGTCGGCGGCGCTGCTGGCCCTGCTGTTCCTGATCATCGTCATCACAATCGATCTGCCCAATATGCCGAGGCACGTGCATGACCGGATCTTCTGGACGCTGACCCTGCGCGAGACGGTGTTCGCGGGCGGAGCGATGGTGCTGGCGGCCAGCGTGCGGTCGCGGCGAAGTCTGGCAGGCACGGCGCTCGGACGGATTGGGCGGGTCATCGTCGGCGCAGTGATGATCTTCTACGGGATCGAGCATTTTCTGTTTCCACGGTTTGTGACCGGGGTTCCGCTGGAGAAGCCCACGCCTGCATGGATGCCGGCGCCGGTGGCGATTGCGTGGGTAGTCGGGATCACGCTGGTGGTTGCGGGAGTGGCGTTGCTGGTCGGGTTCAGGGTCCGCATGGCGGCTGCGGGTGCGGGGATTGTTCTTCTGCTGCTGGTTGTGTGCTTCTACGGTCCGTTGCTGGTATCGGAGTTCCATACCGACCCGGTGGAGGGGCTCAACTACTTCGCTGACACTTTGCTATTCGCGGGGACGGTTTTGCTCGCGGGACTCGAGGCGGGGCAGGCGGGGGTCAGCGGGACAGGTATCGGAGGGGTTCGCGACTGACAGGGCAGATGAGCTCTGTGTAGTAAGGAGCTCCGGGTGTGTCGGGAGTTTGCGATTCGCGGCGCCGGGGGATCAAGGGTTGGTTGTGAAGGCCGCAGATGGGCTCGCCTCTGGAGTCTCGAGCTTCGTAGCAAGTATGTGGGCTTGCTGTCATGACGATTCTCGGTGATGGCCAGTATAGCGGGCCTCCGCCTGAGGGGCGCGGTTCCTTCAGAAGCGGAAATTGAAGCCGACGTTGATGGTGCGGTTGGCGGAGCCGGTGCCGAAGTTGCTGGCGAGCGCGGTGGACTGGCCGAAGAGCGGGGAGCCGAGGACGCCGACGGGCGGCGCGAGATTGACGTGGTTGAGAACGTTCTGCGCCGCGACGATGAAGCCTATGTTGTATTTGCGCTCGATGGGTTTCTTTGCGACAGCTTTGGCGGGGGCGGTTGCCGTGGTTGCGCCGGCGGGCGGCGGAGCAGGAGTTTCCTGAGGCAGAGGCGGGCCGAAGTTGAAGCTTTTTCCGAGACGCATGTTGAGGACGAAGGTGTCAGGGCCCTTACCCCAGTTGATGGGAATGATGGTTTGGCCGGGGATGGGCTGCGTGTCAAAGACGCCCCACTGGGTGTGGACCACACTGGGGCGGGTAAGGTCGGTGGCGAAGGCGGGGCGGTCGTTGAACTCGGTGTCGCCGTTGAGGTCCTGGCCGGTGACGATGTTAAAGGGCAGGCTGGACTGGTAGATGAGGAACGGGTCGAGGGAGAATCCGCGCCAGAGGCGCATGGAGCCGCCGAGAAAGACGCGATTGCGGAAATCGTTGGAGGAGCGGCCCCAGTCCTGGTGGAGGTCGTAGCTGTTGGAGGGGAAGCTGCCGATGCCGAAGGTGTCGGCCTGGGATTTGGCGAACATGTAGTTGCTGTAGAGACCGATGGATTTGGTGTGCAGGTTGACGCTGACGACGAGGCGATGGCGGACGGAGTCGCCTTCGGATTGGTACTCGTAGATGTTCTGATTCGTGCCGAGAGGTCGAACGCCGCTGGTGGGGTCGTCGGGATTGTAGGTGCCGGGGAGCGGGGCGTTGATGTTGCGGGTGAGGAAGAGGTGGTCGCCGCGGTAGAGCTGGTAGTTGGCGGAGATGTTGCCGATTTTGCCGATGGGTTTGTCGGCGCCGGCGCTGCTCATCTGAATGTAGGGCGTGCGCAGGTTGGGGCTGATGCGAAAGATGGCGGGCGCGAGGGTGGAGGCTGAGGAGCATGCGGCGGGATTGGTGGAGCAGGTGGCGGGATAGAAGGTGGGATCGTTGATGACCTGATCCTGCTCGGTGACGCCGTTCTGGCGCTCGGCCTGCAGCACGTTGCCGGAGGGGAAGCGCTGGTAGAAGAGGCCGTAGCCTGCGCGGAGGACGGCGAGGGGCGGCTTGTTTTTGCTGCGGTTGATGGCCCAGGAGGCGGCGAAGCGGGGAGCGAAGTCGGCGTGGTCGGGGATCTGGGTTTGCGATTCGAAGCGCAGGCCGTAGCTGACGGTGAGGTTGGGTTTGAGCTTGTAGTTGTCTTCTGCATAGAGGCCGGTGTCGAGAACGGAGACGGCGAGGGCGGATTTGCCGGTGGTCTGGCTGAAGAGGCTGGGACCACCGCCGGCGGCGGCGATCTGGGCGGGGGGCCATCCGGCCTGGATGCCCTGTTCGGTGATTTGATACGCGGTCAGCGAGGCGAAGGTGTACTGGCCGTTGAAATTCGCGGAGGAGTCGTTGGAATCGCGCAGGGCACGGAAGCGAGCGCCGAAGTCGATGGTGTGTTTGCCGTGGCTGGTCTGGACGTAGTTCTGCAGCTCGTAGTGGTCCTGGGCGTCGTTGTTGAAGCCGAGGTTGCTGCCGCCGCCGGTGAATCCGCCCTGGACGACGATGGTGGGGCCGAAGGTTTGCGGAGTTTGGCGATTGCGGTCGCGGATGTACTGGAAGCGGGTTTCGTTGAGGAGTTTGACGCCGTAGGTTTGCGAATCGCTGAACTGGAGGACTTGCTCAGTGTTGTTGCTGTCGTAGGCCTGGGAAGCGAGGGCGAACTGGCCGACGCCGGCGTTGGTTTGATCCGTGAGGTTGAGGTGATAGCGGAGGCTGAGGGTCTGGATTTTGCCGAGCTCCCAGTCGTAGCGCGTGGAGAAGTCGGTATTCGCGCTGCTGTTGGGAAAGACCTGGGTGAAGGAAGCGGGATTGAGGGAGGAGTCGAGGACGAAGGCATTGACGATGGAGTCGTCGCTGGAGCTTTCGCGCCACAGCTCAGTGAATTGGGAGGAGTGTTTGGTGACGGGACCATTGAGGTCGCCCCAGAGCTCGAGCGAGTGATAGGGAGGCTGGGTGGTGACGAAGGGATTGCGGGAATTGAAATTGGAATCGTTGATCTCAGTAAAGAGGTCGGCGTGCCAGGTGTCGGCACCGGGCTTGGTGAAGATCTCGATGCGGCCAAAGCCGACCTGATCGTACTGGGCGGAGTAGGGATTCTGGTTCATGCGGATTTCGCGGATGGCGGATTTGGGGGGAAGGCGGNNAGGATGATGGCGTCGCCGTTTTTGTCGGGGCTGGAGTCGAGCTGGTTAGCATTGACGACGACTTGCTGCTGCTGCACTTCCAGAGGGAGGGTCAGCGTGACGTGCTGCGCCTTGCCGGCCAGCACGGTGACGTGTTGCGGACGCGCATGGCTGAATCCTGGAGAGAGCGCTTCGACGACATAGACGCCGGGGGCAAGCCCGGAGAGGGTGAAGCTGCCCTGGCCGTTGGAGGTGGTGGTGATGGGCGGGGGGGATGCCGATCCGGCGAGGGTGGCGGTGATGGTGGCGTTGGGAATGACGGCGCCGGTGGGATCGACGATGGAGCCGGCGATGCTGCCGGTGGGGAGTGAGCTCGGGACGGAGGGCTGCGTTGGGGATTGCGCGTCCAGCGGCGATTCCTGGAGCGCCAGGGCTAAGGCAGCGGAGACAAGCCAACGTCGCCAGGGGTGGCGGTCACCCGACATGCAAGCACACTTCTCCTCTTCGCATGAGCTGGAAAAACCAATACTGCGAATGATAAAGGGTCTAAGGAAACAGTAGCAGAGCGGGGGAGGGCCGGAGTGCTTCGCGATCTTTGCCGCGCTGTTGGGTAGACGAGCGAGGGAGGGAAAACGCTCCGGGAGTTAGCGAGACTTCATACCGGGCGAGCCTCGCCCAGGACGCGTCGGCGATACGATTCCGGCAGCGAGAGCGGGGTGAGCACGTCGACGTGGATGCCCATGAGTTCTTCGAGCCGGCCCTGAATGCGGGCGACATCCATGAGACTCGTCTCCGGGGCGGGATCGATGAGGAGATCGAGGTCGCTGCCTTCAGCGTCTACGCCGTGGAGAACCGATCCGAAGACACGGGGATTGCTGCTCCGGCGATCAGAGAGGATGCGGCGAATTTCTTCCCGATGGCGCGCCAGGGCTTCGGAAGGTCTCATGGCAAGGACAGTATAGAGAATGCGAGATGGGTAAGGGTTTGCGAATGATCCGACGTTCAGGGTTTTCTCTGCGGGTTTTTCTCTTTTACGGGATGTGATTGGCGGCTTTTGCGCCGGGATGGCGGGAGGTAGTGGAAGCGGATGAGGTAGATGGTCTGGCCGCGGCCGTGCTTCGCGACTTTGAGGAGGTCGAGGACGCCGAGGAAGCCGGAGGCGCGGGCCAGCTCGAGGGTGATGTCGGGGAGGCCGATGGTTTCGATGGAATCGATGTGGATTTCGCCCTCTTCCATGCGGTAGCGGCCACCAACTTTGACGTGGGGACGCATCCAGATTCGGACGCTGGAGGTGATTGCGCCGGTGCGGACGCCGTCGCGGAGGCGCTGGGTGAAGAGCATGGGGGAAGGATACGCGGGAGAGTGGCGGCGATGGTACGCCCGTAACGGACTAGCCCTTATTTGTGATGGCGTGGACGAGGAGGGCGAGCGTAATCTTGCGCGCGGCTGGGAAAACCGCACTTTGGTTTTGCGCACCCAACAGAAGGGTGATTGCGGTCACACTCCTTCCGCCGGATAAGGATCGAAGCTAAGGCGGAGTCGAAAAAGTTTCGATCCCATCGATTTGTTTGGGCGTTGCGACGCCGGCAAAACGATGCGTCCCAGGGCCGCCCACGTCGCGCGGCCAGAGGAGGGATCCCTGTGCGATCCTCGAATGCGTTTTTCCGTGGGATTTTGGGGGGCGGTCCCCGCAGGACGGCGAGGGTTGCCGGCTGTGTGGCAGCATTGTTGCTGACGATGGCTGGGGCGACCGCGGTGCGCGGGCAGGTTTCGATCGGGAATCCTCTCTCGGTCGATCGTCCGGATGCAGACAATTCTGCGGCCACGCAGAGGAGCGCGACGATCCAGCAGGAGCTGCGGATGGCCGGCGCTTATATGGCCGGCAAAGGCGTGTCGAAGGATCTGGTGCAGTCGGCGTACTGGTTCAGGAAGGCGGCCGACCAGGGCGATCCCGGAGCGCAGAACGAGCTGGGGTACCTCTACATCTGGGGCATCGGGGTGGAGCGGGATGAGGCGCAGGCTTTCAAGTGGTTCGCGCGCGCCTGCGGGAGCGGCTCGCAGCAGGCGAAGCTGAACCTGGCGGTCCTGTATCTGAAAGGCATGGGAGTGGCCAGGGATAACGAGATGGGGCGGGAGCTGCTGATCGAGCTTGCCGAAAAGAGGAACGGGCGCGCGGAGGCTTATCTGGGCGTGATGTATCTCCGCGGGTACGGCATTGTGCAGGATCACGACGCGGCGGAGCAGTGGTTCAGCCGGGCGGCGAAAGACAAGAACCCTGAAGGCGAATTTGCGATGGGTACGCTGTATTCGATCGCCGGCGGGCAGGAGCACGACTTCGGGAAGGCTGCGAAGCTGCTGCGAGAGGCGGCGCGCGCGGGTTATGTTCCCGCGATGTACTCGCTGGCGATGCTGCTGGTGGATCATCCTGAGATTGAGCGGAAGGGATGGGGCGAGGCGGTTGCGATGCTGGAACGCTCGGCGGAGGCGGGGACGTGGGAGTCGTCGGTGGAACTGGGAGTGCTGGCACGCGATGGCCTGGGAATGAAGCAGGATTTGGGCGAGGCGTTTCGCTGGTTCACGATTGCGGCGAAGCAGGGCGGGGCGCAGGCCGAGGAGAAGACGCGGCCCAATCTGGAGAAGTGCCGGGCGATGCTGGCGGCCGATGAGCAGGACAATGAACTGCGGGCGGCGGAAAGCTGGCTGGCGGAACATCCGCATGCGGATCTTTTCGTGTTCAACGATCTGCACTCGGAGTTTCCCGTTGGGGAAGTTTACGCAGCGCGGGCGAACGGGATGGAGTAAGGGGCGCGGCTGCCGAAACGGAGCAGCGTGCGCCCCCGGTGCGGACCTCTTCGTCGCTTAGTCGCTGTCGGAGTAGACGGTTCCCTCTTCAACGAAGCAAAGAGGATTCTTCCACGGGTCCTCGGCATAGAAGGAGCGCTCGCCCCAGGGGCGCACGACGATGCCGCCTCCGGGTGCGTCGTGGACGTCTTCGCGCGAGAGGCAGTTGAGCGCCTTTGCGCGGGCAAACGCCGCTTCAAGATTTTTGACGGTGAAGTAGAGGGACTTGGCCGCCATGTGGGGCTGACCAACCGAGGAAACGTCGAGCACCTGCAGGGTGACCGGGCCGCAAACGAAGTAGCAACGGCGCCCGGGTTGCTTTCGCCCCTCAACGCCGAGCAGCTTCCCATAGAACGAAACCGCGTCGTCGAGATTCCCCACTTCAACATTCAGCCTGAAAAACTGCGGCGCGTCGTCAGGCTGCTTCACCGCGGCCAGCTTGCTTGCTTCGGACATTTTGGATTCCTCCCTTGCGGCGCTTCGCCGCGTTTTGAAAGTGTGCGAGCCAGTCGCTGACCAGAGTGAGGCGCTTTTGCTCGATGCGGTAGACGCGCATCCTGCCCTGCCGCTCGTGCGAGAGCAGGCCGGCGGCCTCGAGGACCTGCAGATGGCGGGTGGTGGTTTGCCACGCATGGGCGAACATGGCGGCGATTTCTCCGGCGGTCATCGCGCCCCCGTTGAAAAAGATGGCGAGGAGTACGCGACGGCGCGCGGCGTGGGCGAGGGCTCCGAATACGGCCTCGTAGGCGTCTCTGGAGTTGCGTTTGGCCATCAAGGATATTCAGCCATAATGCTGAATATTCGTCAACTGCTAATTGGCGAGCGGAGGAGCAGAGGTGGATTGTGGGCGAAGAGGCTAGCGGGCGAGATCGATGTCGAGGACCTGGATGGAGTANNGGGCTCGGTGATGGAGTTGGTGTCTTTGGTGGTTTTTCCGCTGAGGGTGGTGACGGTCATGGCGGGGCGAATATGCGTCGCGCCTGCGATTTTGAGGTCGACGGGCTGGGGGATGTTGGAGGCGTTGACGAGTTTGATGAGGAGGCGGCGGGTTTTTGAGTCGGCGGTGACGGATTCGAAGAGGCGGGGGTTGGAGGTTTCGAGGGTGGAGGCGAGAATCTGGTCGCCGAGGTGGTTGCTGAACATGACCTGGGCGTAGTAGCTGGGCGAGCCGTAGCTGGAGAGCGCGTCGAAGCCGATGAGGTCGNNTGCGCTCGAGGCCGGTCATCCATGCGGCGTCAGCGAGGGCGGCGCCGAGGTTGGTGGTGGGAGTGCCTTCACGCGTGGCCCATTCGCCGACGAGGATTTTGGGGCCGGTGCGGTCATAGCTGTCGTAGCGGTGGACGTCGGAGAAAAACTGCTCGGCGGTGCGGTAGAAATGGCGATTGGCTGCGTGGTCGTTGTCGTCGATGATGTCGGGGCGGACGGAATTGACGGGGGCGGAGGCGATGATTTGTAACTGTGGGTGAGCTTTTTTGATTGCGTTGTAGAACTGGGCGAAACGGGCGTCGTAGGTGCCGGAGGGATCGTGGTACTCCTCGTTGCCGATTTCGATGTAGTGGAGCGGGAAGGGCGCGGGATGGCCGAAGCGGGCGCGTTCGGCGCCCCAGCGCGTGTCGGCTGAGCCGGAGATGTACTCAATTTCGTCGAGGGCGTCCTGGACATACGGCTCGAGGTCCTTGCCTGGATTGATGTGGTCGTGATTGAGCGCGTAGCCGGAGAAGACGGCGAGGAGCGGCTCCATGTGCAGGTCTTCACACCAGGTGAGGAACTCGAGGAGGCCCATGCCGTCGGAGGAGCGATACATCCACGGAGTGGGGTGAGTGGGGCGGTCGACGAGGGGGCCGATGGTCTTCTTCCAGTCGTAGTGGTCTTCGAGGCGCTGGCCTTCGAGGTAGTTGCCGCCGGGAAAGCGGAGGAATTTGGGATGGAGGGCGGCGAGTTTTTCCATCAGGTCGGGACGGAAGCCGTTGGGCTGACCGTGCCAGGTGGGGGGGAAGAGCGAGAGCAGCGAGAACCAGGCGGTGCCGGGGTGCGCGACCAGGAATTCGATGTGGTTGTCGGCGGAGGTTGGTAGGGCGGGGGCGGTTTTTAGGGTGAAAAAGTGCGGGCTCCAGGCATTGCCGAGCGCGGGGACGGTGGCGGAGGCGGCGATGGCGCCGGTTTGGTTGTTGACGAGGCGGATGGTGACGGGGCCCAGGGCGGGCGTATCCGAACGCGCGTAGAAGGAGCCGATGTAGGCGGTTGAAGGATGGAGGGCGATGCCCCAGTAGCCCTGGTTGAGGAAGCCGGCGAGGGAGTGGGCGTCCGCGGAAGTGACGGTTAGCTTGAGGCTATTGGGGAGGGCGGCGCTGGGGCCGGTGGCGGTGTCCATTGAGATGGCGGCTTCGGAATTGCCTTTCTCGACGAGGATCCAGCGTTCGAGGCTGCGGCGGCGGTTGTTCTGGAAGGTGCGGTTGGCGATGAGCTCGGCATAGAGGCCGCCGTCGTAAGAGTGATTGATCTCCTCGGACATGATGCCGTAGAGGGTGGGGCTGACGTTGGCGGTGGGGTGCGCGGCATCGATGGAGAGGGTGGCGTTGGATTGGGCGAGGGCGCTGGCGGTGAAGCAGGCGAGGATGGCGAGGGCGAGGCGCATGGGGCGGTTCGGGGAGTGAAGTTGGGTTTTCGAGATAACGTTTACTTGCGCACCCCACGGTAGACGTGGGGAGGGCTGGAGGTCAAGTTGGGGTGGCGGGCGATGGCCAGCATTGACGAATGGTAAACCGGGCCTGATACTGGCTAGCATGGTTTCCCGCAATGGCAGCGCGGCGCTTTGCCTGGACATGTGTATGGGCATGTGCAGCGAGACCGTGCGCAGGAGCGGACGAACGCGATAAGCGCGAATCCGAGAAGGTTCCGG
>PMAD01000291.1:2092-12878 GCA_003152415.1 Acidobacterium sp. | reverse complement strand
CACTGATCACTGCTCACTGATCGTGCAGCACATCCTGCCCCACCTTCGGCTTCTTCGCCGTCCCCGTAATCGCCACCGCCACCACCGCCCCCGCATCTTTGTGCCGAAAAAATGGATTCAGCGGCTTCAGCAGCGCCGCCTTCCATCCCGTTACCGCGTCGGAAAGGCTCCGTTCCAGCGCCACCTTTCCAGTCAGACGAATTCTCGTGTCCAGCAGGTTGAATGTCCCATGCAGGTGCGCCTCCGCTCCCGGCATGCTCGCGTGAATGTCTGGAAAATACGCCATCCCATGCTCAAACCGCGTCTGCGTTTGAGCCGCCATCGTGATCTGCGGCACATTGCTCGACCCACTCCCCTCGCCCGCCGGCGCCTTCCGCACCCGCGCGCTGAACGCATCCACCTTCTCCTGCTTGTTCGCGTCCACCAGTTTCATCTTCTCCAGGGAAACATCGCCCTTCAGGTTCAGCTTCTCCAGAAACCTGCCCGGCCCCTCGCCGAATTCCACCGCCGCACGAAAATTCACGTCGCCTTCCACCTGCGGCGGCGCCTCTTCCACAATCTTCAGTAGATCCTCCACCTGGCTGTCCTTCGTCTCGATCGTCACCGACACCTTTCTCGGCGACCCTGCCACCGATCCGCTGGCTGTAATCGTGCTGTTCCCGGTCTTCACCTCGGCATTCTCAATCTCCACATCGCCATTTGTGCCGCTCACTGTGACGTGATACGCCGCATCCATCCGCACTGTATGCCCCGACCCAACCCTAAAATCGGGAATCTGCGCCTCGCCCGTCACATCCATGGCCGAAAATATGCCGCCGAATCGTCCGCCCGCCGCCGCATGGCCCCACATCCCCTCGAGCCCCTGCAAATCTGCGTCGATCAGCGAATAGGTTCCCGACATCGGTGTTGTCCCGTAGCTGCTCGTCCGAAACGGCCCCAGCATCCCCGTCGCTGCCACCGTGCCCTGCGGTTCCGATGTCGCTACGCGCGCGGTAAATTCCAGCGGATGCTTGTCCTGCACGTTGTGAATCTCGAGCGCCCTGAACTCGAAATGCAGGGGCGGCGCTCCTCCATGCCGCAAAAAATCCAGCGCCGTTCCGTCGGCAAGAATGCTTTCGATCCGCAGCTTCGATTCTGAGCTGCTGATCACCCCGTTATCGAAATCCATCCTGCGCGCCTTTGTCCCTGGCGGCGGAATCTGCACGTGCAATCCCTCCAGCCGAATCTGATACAGCGTGTGCGGATGGAAGATCAACACCAGCCACTGCCCCGCCACCGTCATCTTCTTCACCGTCGCCAGCGGCGGTATCTGCGTATCCCCGTGCCGATAGAAAGTCACGTCTTCGGCCACGAACCCCGGATGCGGAAAATAAGTCCGGTGATAGCTCTTCACATCCACCCGGCTCTGGAAAACCTGCTGCAGCAGCGGATGCACCTCGCGATAACGAAACGGCCAGAAATAAAACATCAAATCCACGCCCACCAGCACCACCGTCACCACTCCGATGATGACCACCTCGGTAATGTGCAGTCCACGTCTTCGCGGGCTAATACCAGCGGCAGTGCTCATAGGTCGACCCTTTCCTGGACCCACCTGTGCAGATGACCCACCTCATCCCCTGGTTGTACTCGCTACCGGCAACCAGCGACCCGCTACCGGCCACCCGTTCGTCCCTCGCTCGCTGTTTGCCCGTTGTTTGCTCGTCTTCCGCTCGGTTTTCCCTCACCGCACCGAAAAACAATCCAGGTCGTTGGCAAACGCGATCGGCCCCGCATAACTCCGCCGTATCTCCACCCGCGTCGTATCTTCTTTCCCCAGCGTCCGCAGCATCCGATGCGACAGCACCAGCTGCTTCACCTGCGCATGCCCCGCCGTCATTCCGATCACCGAGGGCGGCATGTGCAGACGCCTCTCCACTCCGCTCGCGTCCTCCGGAACCGCGTTGTGCGCGACGAACAAATCCGCATTCATCGCCAGCTGCGTCAGTCCCTCCCCGTCTCCGTTCGTATCTCCGCTGAAGACGATGCGTTTGCCGCCCATCTCCACACGCCAGGCCAGTGCCGGAAACGCGCCATGCACCACCCGCACCGCATACAACGCCATCGCGTCGTTGCGCAGCACCAGCACCGGCGCCGCTCCGGTCGCAACATCGTGCGGCTGCAACTGGTAGCTTCCTCCCTGGCCCGGTTCCACCAGCTCGCTCAGATACCGCCATGCCCCATGCGGATCGCTGAACAGATCGTGCACAAACTCCGTCGTCGAAGGCATGTACTCGTTCCCCGCCGGTCCGTACACCGGCAGCACCCGCGCGCGGTCTTCAAACCACGAAGAAAAAATCAGCGCCGGAAAATCGCCGCTGTGATCGATATGAAAATGGCTGAAGAGAAAAACATCCAGCTGCGACATCTGCGCTCCGCTCTCTCCAAAGCGCAGCGCGCTGCCTCCTCCTGCATCCACCATCACGCGTGCACGCCCGTCCTCCCAGATCAGATAACTGGTCGACGCGCGCTTGTCCTGCAACTCAGGCCCGCCCGACCCGAGCACCTGCACCGCCAGCCCTTTCGCCCCGCACGTTTGCGCCAGCATGGACGCCCCACCCCACCAACCTGCCACCAACGCAACCACCAACCCGGCCCTGACTGCCAACCGATCCATAAGCATCTCCCCCTGCGCGTGCGTCACGCCGAATGGCTCGGATTCTACGCCGCGTCGGTGTCCCCCCCTCCGCCCACCAGCTCGCCCCTGGCTGACCGGCCGGCTGGCCCGGAGCCTGGCCTGAGCTCGTCGAATGGCTCTCGACCTTGAGACCCGGGATACGCGCGAAGCGCGCCGCCTTTGCTATCCGCTATCCGCTGAACGCTGCCCAGCAACCCGCTCCCGGCTCCCAGCTCCCGGCTGCCTTTGTGTACCCTATACGTTGAGACCAATGAGACCCCCACGCCTCCCTGCACTCCTCCTCGCACTCCTGCTCCCCGCTCCCCTTGCTCTCGCCCACACCCACGCCGACGCCCAATCCAGCCCAACCCCAACGCCTGCGCACCACGCTGCCGCCCGCGCCAAAGACGTTCCCACCCCCGCGCCGCCCAGCGCCTGGAACGACCACCCCAAACTCGCCATCATCCTCGTCATCGACCAGTTCCGCGGTGACTACCTCGACCGCTTCCGCGCCGATTTCAAAAATCGCGGCTTCAACCTCTTCCTCCAGCACGGCGCCTATTTCCCCGATTGCTACTACGACTACGCCAACACCAAAACCGCGCCCGGCCATGCCACCATCGGCACCGGCGCTTATACCGATGGCCACGGCATTTCCTCCAACGACTGGTGGGACCTCGCCCGCAATCAGGATCGCCCCGTCACTTCCGTTGAAGACGAACGCTACCGCATCGTCGGCGAGCCCGATTCCAGCATCCCCTCCAATCAGCCCGGCGCTGCTCCCGGCGCACCCAAATACCTCACCGGCAGCTCGCCCCGCAACCTGCTCGCCTCCACCGTCGGCGACGAGCTCCGCCTCGCCACCCAGGGCCAGGCCAGGGTTTACGGCATCTCGCTGAAAGATCGCGCCGCGATCCTTCCCGCCGGCGCCACCGCCAACGGCGCTTTCTGGATCGATCCCGCCTCCGGCCAATTCGTCACTTCATCCTTCTATATGTCGCAGCTTCCCGACTGGGTCACCGCCTTCAACACCAGCGGCGCCATCTCCCAGGCCGAGCAGGATGCCGGCCTCACCACCACCACGAATTTCTACAGCCAGGTCGGCCGCACCCCCGCCGCCAACTCCTACGAGATCGATTTCGCCGAAGCCCTCATTCAGGGCGAGCAGCTCGGCCAGCACGATGTCGCCGACCTCCTTACCCTCAGCCTCTCCGCCAACGACATCATGGGCCATGCCAAAGGCCCCGACTCCCCCGACGAGCAGCAGATGGTCGACGCCCTCGACACCCAGTTCGACACCTTCTTCACCTGGCTCGACAAAAACATCCCCGGCGGCCTCGGCAATGTCTGGATCGCCCTCACCGCCGATCACGGCATCGCTCCCATCCCCTCCACCGCCGCGCAATACGGCCTCAACGCTGCCACCCTCGATCTCAAAAAGCTCACCGCCGCTCTCGACTACGCCATCAACATGAAGTTCTCTCCCGGCGAAAAGCTTCAGTACGTCCTCCCGCACCAGGAGCTGCCGTACATTTCGCTCAACCAGTCCGAATTCATGAAAGCCGGCATCATCGAACAGGAAGCCGAAGCCGCCGTCCAGCAACTCCTCCCCGCTGCCATCGCCTCCCTCACGCCCGCCGCGCCCGAGCCGCCACCCACTGACGCCCCCCTCACTGCGCCCAACCCCTCTGCCGCTCAGCCACTGCCCCAGCCTTCTGACACCCGCCTGCCCCCACGCCCCGTGCTCTTTCGCAGCTACACCCGCGAGCAACTCGCCGACGGCCCCTACCCGCCAACCCCCTGGGGCGAGCTCCTCGCCCATAGCTACTCGCCCAACGGCGGCTGGTACGTCATGGTCATCCCGGCCGACTTTCAGATGGAAACCCTCGGCAACATCCAGACCACCCACTTCAGCCCGTACTCCTACGACCGCCACGTCCCCCTCGGCTTTTACGGAGCCCCCTTCGCACCCGGCATCTATCACGGTCGTGTCCAGCCCGTCGACCTCGCCGCCACTTTCGCTTCTCTTCTCGGCGTCAATCAGCCCTCCGCATCCGTAGGACACATCCTCACCCAGGCCCTCAAGCCAGCCTCTGACGTCACCTACCCGAAGCCCCCGCCGCCGCCCCGCACGCACCGCGCGCCAGCCACGACCACGCACCACGCGAACACCACGACCTCCACTCCGAAAGCCACCCACCCATGAAATCGGCTTGTCATCCCGAGCGGAAATTCGTCTGTCATTCCGAGCGGAAATTGATTTGTCATCCTGAGCGCAGCGAAGGACCTCGCGTTTCGCTTTTGTTTTTTCTGAACGCTATCCGCTATCCGCTGTCCGCTGCTTTTCCGAACGCTGCCCTGATCACTGATCGCTGTTCACTGTTCACTGTGCGTTTGCGGAGCGAACGCACATGAAGCCCGACATGCGCGTCAACCTCTGCGGCCTCGAGCTGGTCAACCCCGTCATCGCCGCCAGCGGCACCTTCGGCTACGGCGTTGAGTTCGAGGAGATCGTCAACCTCCGCCGCATCGGTGGCCTCGTCACCAAAGGCATCTCCGCCGAGCCCATGGCCGGCAACCAGTCCCCGCGCCTCATTGAAACCGCAGCGGGCATGATCAACGCCATCGGCCTGCAGAACGTCGGCGTTGAAAAATTCCTCGCCGACAAGCTCCCTCCCCTGCGCAACTACCCCTCCTGCGCCGCCATTGTCAACGTCTTCGGCTACGCCATCAACGACTATCTCGCCGTCGTCGACCGCCTCAACGACGCCGAAGGTATCGCTGCTTACGAAATCAACGCCTCCTGCCCCAACACCAAAAACGGCGGCATTGCTTTCGGTTCCGACGTCGACATGCTCTTCGATCTCGTCTCCCGCGCAAAATCCCGATCCCGCCGCCCGGTCATTGTCAAGCTTTCGCCCAACGTCACCTCCATCGCCGCTATGGCCAGCTCCGCGCAGAAAGCCGGCGCCGACGCCGTCTCTCTCGTCAACACTTTCCTCGCGCTCCCCATCGACATCGAAACCCGCCGCTCCCGACTCTGGAACATCACCGGCGGCCTCTCCGGTCCGGCCATCAAGCCCATCGCCGTGCGCATGGTTTGGGAGGCAGCCAAAGCCGTCACCATCCCCGTCATCGGACTCGGCGGCATCGTCACTCCCGAAGACGCTGTCGAATTTCTTCTCGCCGGGGCCACCGCCGTCCAGGTCGGCACCGCCAGCTACGCCGATCCCCGAGCCACCGAGCGCCTCGCCCAGGGACTCGAGCAGTGGTGCGCCCGCCACCACGTCGCCCGTGTCGCCGAACTCACCGGCGCATTAGACACCACCTTCCCCAATCCCCCCGCATAGCCAAGCTACTGGCTACCGGCTCCATATACACTGAACCTTCCTCGAACTTCGCTCGCTGACCATGGGCTTTCTCGTTCATCTCATCTTTACCTGGTGGGGACTCCTCCTCGAAGGCCTCGCCCTCATCCACTTCTTCCGCCGCCGTCCCGATACCTACTGGCTCTTCGTCATCATCTTCCTCGGCCCCCTCGGCGCAGTCATCTACCTCCTCATTGAAGCGGCTCCCGACCTCAGCTTTCTTAGCCGCCAGTCCGCTCGCGGATTCTCCCGCCGCAAGCGCATCCGCGAGCTCGAAGCGCTCGTCCAGGTCAACTCGGCTGTCGGCAACTTCGAAGAGCTCGGCGACCTCTACATGGACGAAGGCCGTCTCCCCCAGGCCCGCGCTGCTTTTGATCGAGCCATCGCCGGCGGATCGACCACCCTCGACCCCTTCTACAAGCGCGGAGCCTGTGCCGTCCTCATGGGCGAACCAGCGCCGGCCATCCCCGACCTCGAACGCGTCGTCGCCAAAGAGCCCGACTACGATTTCCATCGTGCGCAGGGACTCCTGGCCCACGCCTATGCCCTCACCGGCCAGAAGGAAAAAGCCGAAGCCCTCTTCCGCGAAGCCACCCAGACCTCGACCATGTCCGAAACCTATCTCAACTTCGCCGAACTGCTCGCTTCTGAAGGACGCAACGCCGAAGCCCGCTCCTGGGCCCACAAGATTCTCGAGAAAGCTCCCGCCATGCCGGCCTATCTTCGCCGCCGGGAACGTCCCTGGTTCCGAAAAACCCGCAAATTCCTCAGCCGGGTACAGTGATCAGTGGTCAGTGCACAGTGCACAGTGACTGACTGGCGATTCAATGATCAGTCATCGCTGCTCGCTGTTCACAGCTTACTGACCACTGTTCGCTGCACCCTGTACCCTGTTTCCATGACCCGGCCCCTCCTCATCCTCACCCTCCTCCTCGCCACCATCCCCGCGGGTCCCCAAAATCCCTCCGCATCAAAATCCCTCGCCGGCACCCAGTCCATCGGCGACACGGTCAACACCAGCGACGCGGCCGCTCACCACACCATGCGCGCTCGCGGACTCACCCGCACCGCCGCCCCCCAGCCCATCCATATCCTCTATATGCACGGCATCAACCAGGTCGGCGCAGGCGACTCCACCGAGCTTCGCAAAGCCATCTGCCGCTACATCCACGAGTGCACCGTCACTCCCCTCGGCCGCATCTACGCCGAAGGCCCCTTCGCCGTCCACGCTCCACCCCCCAACTTCGCTTACATGCAGCAGCCCATCTGGTCCACCGCCGACGACTGGAGCGCTTCAGCCCCCTTCATCGACCGCTATCAAATCACCGGCGGCTCGCACGTCCCGATCGTGCTCGAAGAAATCAACTGGTGGCCCATCGTCTATCCCATCAAGTGCCGCAGCCTGATCGCTCAGGATGCGCAACTCACCGGCCCCGTCAAACTGCAGCTCAATATCTGCGCTGCCGCTCCCAACGGCACCCAGCCCGATCCCGACCACCCCGGCCGCTATCGGCAATATCAGTGGATCGCCAGCTCAGAGGCCGCTGACCTGGCCCACATCCCCCGTCACGCTTCCTTCGGCAATCGCGACCTCAAAAGCAATCTCATGGACTGGGGTTTCGCCGACGCGGTCCTCGCTCTCGGCCCCACCCAGCAGATCCTGTATGCAGGCATTCGTGAGCTGCTCATCCAGTCTCTCCAGTCCGCCGGCGTCGACCTCTCCACCGCCAACCCCCAGGATTCCGGCCCCGAATACTTCTTCATCACCCACTCGCTCGGCAGTTATCTCGCGCTGGCCACGCTCGATTCCGACTGGCTCGGTGCAAAGGGCGCTGAGCTCCCCCAGTTCGCCGAAACTGACCAGCAGAAGAGCGCCGCCAACTACTTCTCCGCGCACACCGCGGGCTTTTATTTCCTCGCCAACCAGATTGAGCTTCTCGAGCTGGCCCGGGTCGCCCCGCTGGATCCGCAGTCCACTCCGCCCTGCCCGGTGTCGACAACCTCTGAGGCTTCGGCAACAGAAGCGACCTCATCAGCGACCACACCGACCGGACCAGCCGCTCCAGCGTCCATCTCCCACTGGCAATGCCAGCGCCAGATCTACCTCCTGCAGCGTTCCACCGCATCCCCCAAACCGCAGATCATCGCATGGAGCGATCCCAACGACCTGCTCTCCTGGTATGTCCCCGCCATCGCAGGCGTTCATGTCGTGAACCTCTCCGTCCGCAACGCCGCGTTCCGGATCCCGCCCTTCCTTGTCTCTCCCACTGGAGCCCACGCCAACTACGCCGAGAACCGCACCATCCTGCGCACCATCTTCAAGCCCGCCTCCTGATTCACCCCCACCGGTGTCATCCTGACGCTTCGCATCGCGAAGCGGAAGGATCTGCGGTTGCTTTTGCTTTTCGTCGCAGCTCCCCACGGCTCTTCGCCAAAGTTCGTCTCGTCCGTGCAAACGCGCACAGACCGCCGCAGGCTACCGGCTACGGGCTACCCGCTACCGGCTCTTCTTTCCAACTCCTCGAAAGTAAGATTCAGAATCGGATACTGCNNGCCTCCATCGCCCGCCGCAGCAGATCGCGATGCCAGCGTTCGCTCGACGTTCCGCCCGGATAGAAGGGATAAGATCGCTCCGACATCTCATCGTAGCCGCCGGTCATGCGGATCGGTTCCCCACTCTTCAGCTCGTACAGCGTAGGGTCCACCGCGCAGCCCCGATTGTGCCGTGAACCCTGCGCCGGATCGGCGACAAAGATTCTCTTCTCCACCGGGGTCCCTTCCCAGAACATCTTCGTCACGTACCACGGTCGATAAGAATCATGAATCAGCAGTCCATAGCCCAGCTTATGTAACTGCTGCGACGCGCGCACCACAGCCTCCGCCGCCGGACGCTGCATATACGCACGGGCCTCCAGGTAAAGCGGAGAGCCGAGAAAATTCCGGTCGCTGGCGTAGCGAATATCGAGCTTGATCGATGGATCGAGCTTGTTCAGCTCCACCAGGTCCGGTTTCCGAAAACTCCCGGCCTCCACGGGAGGCTTGCTCGCCAGCGCCTCCCTCCGCAACTCGGCCACCGGCTTGAGCCCCGTGATATGGAACACCTGGCCAGGGGCATCGAACGGGCGTCGCGCATAAACAACGTCCCCGATCCGCACGCCCGTGACCGCGTGCGTCGCGTCCCGCTCGAACGTGACCGTTGCAGCGCCATGCGGTCCGCTCGCGGGCAACTGAAACACATCGGCCGACACGGGCCGCAGCGCCTCATAATCAAACCACCCCGCCAGAATCTTCAGCTCACCGCCGTCTTCCAGCACGTAAAACTTGCCCAGGTCCCAGCCATATTCGCCGATCAACCCCGCCCACGCAGGCTGAACAGCGGCCGGCTCAGGCCCAGGAGGCCGCGCATCGTTCCCGCCAAACAGCAGCCTCTTCCCGCCAGCGACAATCGACCCCGGCGCATCCTGAACCGCGGCTGCGCTCTGCCCGTGAACGAGCGTCGCCGACAAAACCAACGCCCCAACCATCGTCATCGAAGCTGTGCGTAACCAGGAATGTCTCATTCATCCGCCTTCTAATCGTTAGTCAGGGGAAGGACAGGGAAGCGCCCCCGTCGTTCACGCCCGCTTTTGCCAATGCGCCGGATCGCGGCTGCCGTGAAAACAGGCGATATCTTCAGTCGTGCCGAAAAATAGCCGGCGCGCAGCGCCCTCCATGGGTTCGGTCGCCGGGGCGTGCCAGTCCTGGCACGCGGGCGACCGAACCCCTGCCTTCCGTCCCCAAATTCCGCAAAAATCCCCCAAAACCCCAAATGTGGAAAACTTGTCAAGAGGGCCCCCCAAAATCCAAAGTAATGACCCCTCATAACATGCCACTTACACCCTTATACCCTCAATCATATTTGGCGTGTTTATTCTCTCAATCTGATATTCTGATCTTATAGGGTAGAAAAAGAAAAAAGCCTCGCTTCGGCGGGGCTTTTTCCGTTTAGCGAGGTTCGAGGGGCTTGCCGGGCAGCGGCAAGCCCCTCTCTTTTTCCCCGCCCCCATCACCCAATTCTCTGCGTTGAACGCTCCGATTACTGACCACTGATCACTGACCACCGATCACTGACCACTGACTGCGAGGAACCACCATGTCCGACCCGAACACAACCTATCCCGAAGTCCTCACCACCCCCACCGAAACCAACCCCAACGTCCCCTACTACTGCCGCTACCTCACCACCAAAGGCGAGCAGTGCCTCCAGATCGCCCTCAACGGCCGCAACTTCTGTTTCGCCCACCGCGACCCCGAACCCGACTTCGGCTTCCGCAANNGCCATCTACTGCTGCCAGGTCGCCGTCTCCACCCTCCCGCGCCCCGTCGCCTACCGCCCCCGCCTCGGCGAGAAACTCCCTGCCGAACCAATGGCCGTCATGGAGATCTACAAGGACCAGCAGGGCAACCTCATGGGTCCTCTCGAGGAATACCACCTCCCCGCCGCTCCTCCCGAGCCGGAGTCAGCCCGAGCCAAAGCCCGCGCCGAATGGGACAAATGCGTCGCCCACCACTACTGGTGCCCCGGCCCCACCGCCGCCTATAAATGCGCCGACTGCCAACGCGTCGCCCAGCTCTGTTCCGAACCGCCAAAGGAAGAGCCAACCCAGGAACCCACCGCCGTTTCTCCCGCTCCGGAACCCAGCAAGCTTTCCCCCACCCCGGATCCCATCGCCATGATCGCCGATCCGGTCGACGAGCCCAGCGCCAACTCCTCTTCCCACGA
>PMAD01000291.1:0-1990 GCA_003152415.1 Acidobacterium sp. | reverse complement strand
CTGTTCACTGATCACTGATCACGGCCGCGAATGCGGCCCTGTTGTCGACTTAGTAAAACGCCCCACCAATTTGATTCCAAACGAAATAAAAACCACCCCCCAGGGGGGTACCCCCCACTTCCAAAACAAAAGTACTCAAAAACCTCATCCGACAAGCTCCGAGCAACTCCCTCTTTTGTCCCTCGAAGAAGCCGCCACTCGCTACTTCGCTGAATCCGAACTTCCTGATTCGCTGAACGCCCACCTGTACCCTGTACCCTGCACCCTGTACCCTGCTATTTCTTCTCCCCTGAAGCAAACTCCGTCCACGGACCAGCTTTCATGTCGCGCAGAATCGGCGCCTGCCAGGAGTATTCAGGGTGGGCGGCGAGAAACGGCTTCGCGAGGAAGTCTTCGCCGCAGGGATGTCCGGCATGGGCGATCATCGTCATCTTCTCGGCAAGGTCGCTCGAAGTGACTTTGCCCTGCACCGCGCCGAAGGGATTGTACGGGCCCATGTCCCACTGGGGCACGCCTTCCTTCGCCGTATCAACGTGGCCGCAGAGGGTGCGCTGGTCGGCGTGGTCGGCCTGATGGGTGAAGACGTCCTCGTGGTCGCCCAGAAACTTCTCGGCCATCTCGACGTCGATTTGCCCCTTGCTGGCCTTCATCTCCTCTTCCCATCGCGCATGACGAGCGTTGGCCGAAGCGGAGAGGTCGTTGGCATTCCAGCCGTCGGTCTCATCCTTAATAAGGGAAGGGTCACGGGGGAAGTTGGAGCTGACGAAATACCCGTCTTTGCTGTGCCACATGGGAGTGTGTTTGAGGCCGAGCTCGAGGTAAGCAATCTCGCCGGTCTTGCGATCGCCGATGAGCCAGTCGTTGGCATAGCCGCCGTTGTCGCCCTCGATCATGGTGGCAGCGTAGTTGTCGATCGAGTCGGCGTACTGCAGCGCTTTGCGGGAACGCACGAATTCGGGAATGCCCTTGGGATTCCAGCCCTCGAAACGGCTGATGGTGGTTTCGGTGATCATGATGCCGGCGTCGTTGAGGCCGAAATCGTCGTTGGAGGTGATCATGCCGGGGACGCCGTCCTGCAGAATGCGATGGCCGTGGGTCGGCTTGACGTCGAACATGATGGTCCAGCGAGAGCCTTCGGCGTACGACGACCAGTTGTTGTGAGCGATGACGATCTTGCCATCTTTGGTGTAGCTGCCGGTGGCGATGAAGGCCGAGCAGTTGCCGGGAGCATGGATGCTGGGTGCATTGAGGGCGTGGGTCTGCTTGTCGAGCCAGGGAACATAATACTCGGCCAGTTCCATGGTGCCGTTGAGGGCCACGATGTCCCAGACGTCGACCTTGATGCCCCGAGCCTGGGCTCCTTCGGCAATGCCTTTGAGCTCGGCCTGGTATTCAGCATCGATGTGCGGCCAGAACATTTTCTGCGAAGCATCACGGAAGAATTGCCAGTCTCGCCTGGTCATGTGGATGTCTTCGACCTTGTAGACATGGAGAGCATCGGCAATTTCAGGGCCGAGGAGGTAGCCGTGCTGGAAGCCGATGGCCTCAGGACCACCTTCAAGGTGGACGTAGGTCCATCCACCGCGCTGGAAAGTGTATGCGCCGGCGAAGCGGGGGTCTTTGGTGCTGGGAATGGTGCCGGGGTTGGCGGCGAAGGTGGGGAGAGTGGCGAGAATCAGGACCGCCGCGGTTACGGCTGCACGGATGGGAAGACGCATGGGTGGGACTTCTCCTCGGGATTAGGAGAACGATACAACAAGCCGACCTCTTGCTTACCGAGGGGAGATTGCGCTATGATCCCTCGGTAACCGGGAGGAGAGCATGAGCAAGCCCACCGATCTGGTCCAGGGAACCCTGGACCTGCTGATTTTGAAAATCCTGGCACTGCAGCCGCTGCATGGCTGGGCTCTCGGCCAGAGGCTGAAGCAGGTCTCGGGAGATGTTCTGCAGGTCAGTGAAGGGTCGCTGTATCCGGCGCTGCACAAGCTGG
>PMAD01000159.1:5916-19207 GCA_003152415.1 Acidobacterium sp. | reverse complement strand
TTGCCACGGTGGCGCAGCAGGTTTCGGATCGGGTGGCTGCGGACGGCAAGAAGGATGGCGAGACGCTGGGCCAGCATCCGGTGATGAGTCGCAGCTCGGATCAAGCCGATTTCGCGCTCGGTATCACGACTGGCGGAGCGACGGCCAAAGGCGGCCGGTAGTCCTCCGCATCGCTTGACGCAATCAGAACATCTGAATCGGACCTGGGTAGCGCGCTACTGCAGGGTCGACGGTGAGCAGCGAGAGACCGTCCGCACCCGCCTGCGCAATCAACATGCGATCGAAGGGGTCTTTGTGGAGCGGCGGAAGCGCGGCCATGGCGACCGCGTGTCTTCCGGTAACCGCCAACTCGACGTACCCGTTGTCGAGCAAGCCGCGACGCAGCAGTGCAGGGTCGACGCGAAAGTCGGAGCGCCCCAGCGTGTGCTTGATGGCGATCTCCCACAAGCTGGCGGCGCTGAAGATCAGCTGATTGCCCGGATCTCCGATCATGGCAAGCGCCGCCGATGGCAGTCGTTCAGAATCGCCGGCAGCCCAGAGAAGCACATGCGTATCGAGCAGAAGCTTCATCGATCGCCTTCGAAAATCCGCGCGATTTCCTCGCACCCGATCCGATCGAAGTCTTCGGGAACGGCGATGTGGCCGCTGAGAAAGCCGGTGCGTCGGACCGCGGTTTCTGCCGGCGCGTCGAAGGCGGTGACTTTCACGATGGGCTTGCCGGCTTTGGCGATGATGAAGGGTTCGCCTTGCGCGGCCTGCTCGACCAGGCGCGAAAGGTGGGTTTTGGCTTCGTGAATGTTCACGGTGCGCATGGTTTCGATTATAGACTAAGTTGAGTTAGTCTAGTCTGTATTTCAGCCTGTAGCCTGTAGCCTGTAGCTGGTAGCCTGGAGCCTGGAGCCTGGAGCCTGGAGTTTGGAGCTGGTGATGGTGATGGGTGGCTGGCAGCACGATTCTCTCGGTGCCCAGGCTCGCTGGTACCCTACCCCTCCCTTTGGAGAAGTAAGTGTTTGAAAACAGGATTCTTATCGCGCACGTCATTCTGCAAGTGCGTGAAAATAAGATACTTATTTGAGGGTCTGTGCGCAGTTAATTGAAAAGAAAGCTCCTGGTTTAACTCGGAGCTCGGAGCCTGGAGCTTGGAGTTGGTGATGGGTCGCTGGCAGCGCGATTCTCGCGCTGGCCAAGCTCACTGGGTATCCCCCTGGCTCCCCTGAAAAATGCAAGTGTTTGAAAACAGGATGCTTCTTGCGGGTTTAATCATGCAAGTGTCTGAACCTAAGTTACTTACTAGAGGGCCTGTGCACGGTTAATTGAAAGGAAAGGCAAAGGCCCGTCGGGCTCGAGAACGCTCGCAGGACAGGGGTCAGCTCGTGGCAGGTCTCCTGGTTTCAGCTTCTCAAAGATCCTGGTTGGCGCAAGGCCGATGCCTGCGCAGAGGGCCCTGAGGCCCAAAAGGAAAAGGACCCGCACGGAGCGAGTCC
Organism: Acidobacterium sp.; assembly: GCA_003152415.1. Classification (GTDB taxonomy): domain Bacteria; phylum Acidobacteriota; class Terriglobia; order Terriglobales; family Acidobacteriaceae; genus Palsa-343. Next base: position 17,723 of record PMAD01000159.1, on the reverse strand, counting down.
TGATTCACCATCCGTATCCAGTGTGACGGGCCCAGAGTGCGGAGGCAAGCAGAATCCGGCGGTGCGCCAAACCGAAGTAATGGGACGGCCAAGCTGGGTTTCCCTGATTGGCGCTGCGTCTACCGGTCCGATGGGGCCGTCTCCAGGAAAAAACACGGCGCACGCGCGGATTTTGCATCATCCCGAACGCCGATTTGCGTATATGCGAGTACACCGTTGAGGACGCCAGCCCGTGGATGCATCGCCTCAGGAATTCCGAGCCATCGTGGAGCGTCATCAGGCGCGGGTGTTCTCGATCGCGTATCGCATTCTGGGGGAAAGCGGCGTGGCGGAAGAAGTGGCGCAGGACGTTTTTCTGGAGCTGCATCGCAACCTGCCGCGCCTCGCGAGCGAAGAGCATGTGACGGCATGGCTGCGCAGGGTGGCGTGTCATCGCGCGACCGATGCACTGCGGAGACGGGCGGCGCGAGGGGATATGGCGGCGGAGGAGTACGAGGACGGCATGGCGCTGCGGCCGGTGGTGCGGGATTTTATGCCGCTGATGAACCGCGTGGAGCAGTTGCTGCTGACGCTGCCGCCGCCGCAGCGAGCGGTGATGCTGCTGCGGTACCAGGAAGATCTGGAGCCGGAGGACATCGCGCTGGAGCTGAAAATGCCGCTGGCGACGGTGAGGAGTTATCTGCAGCGCGCGGTGAAGACGCTGCGGGCGAAGGCGGATCGGACGCTGAAGGAGTACAGCCGTGGTTGAAAAGATGGACGAATTCGAGCGGGAACTGCGCGAGCAACTGCAGGCGCGATCGGCGCCGGGTGGATTTGCGGATCGAGTAATGGCGCGGGTGCCGCACGGGCGGGCGCCGCGCGAGACGTTCCTGGGGCTCGGGCTGCCGATGTGGAGGTGGGCCGTGGCCGCGGTGCTGGTGGCGGGCATGGTGCTCGGTGGCCTCGAGCACGACCGCCAGCAGCGGATGGCCGGTGAACGGGCGCGCGAACAGGTGCTGCTGGCGCTGCGGATCACCGGATCGACGCTGCGCGATGTTCAGCAGAAGGTGAGCGCGCGCGACGAGCGGGAGAGCTTTAGTCAGAAGGGCACGGTTCGCGAACACAACGACCAGTAGGGAAGGCAAGGAAGACGAGAGGACTCATTTATGAAAAGGGGATTCATCAGAATTGCGATTTTGGCGGGCACGTTCGTTGCCGGCGCAGCGCTACCGGCAGCGGCTCAGTCCTCGCAGCCGCCGTTTCCGGTGACGCTGGAAAAGCAGCTGGCGGAGCGCGCCTCGAACTACACCGAGGTGACGCTGGACCGCAAGATGCTCGATTTCGCCAGCCGCTTCATGAACGACAAGGACGACGCGGAAGGCAAACGCATCGTCGAGAAGCTGAACGGCGTGTACGTGCGCAGCTATGAGTTCGAGAAGCCAGGGCAATACACGCCGGCGGATCTGGATGCGGTGCGCAAACAGTTCGACACGCCGGAGTGGTCGACTCTGGTGAAGACGCGCTCGAAGGACGCGAGCGACGACGCGGACATCTACATGAAGCTGGTGAACGGGGAAGTCCAGGGGATGTTCATCCTGAGCTCGGAGCCGAAGGAGCTGGACTTCGTGTTCATTTCGGGGCCGATTCGTCCGGAAGATCTGCAGGACCTGAGCGGGAACTTCGGGATTCCAAAGGGCAGCTACAAAATGACCCTGAAGGCGAAGGACAAGGAAACGGAAAAGGATAAGGACAAGACGCAGAAGAAGGCCGATGAGAAAACGCAGAAGGAGGATCCGCAGCCATGAAAACCGTGAGTCTCGCACTGGCGGCGATAGTTCTGGCCGCGGTCACCCTGGTGGTTCTCCCGATCACGGTCCGCGCCGCATCCGGCCACGACTTTGACGCGGTCGTCTCCGCTGTCGAACATCGCTACGACGCGCGAGCGGAGAAGGTGCCGATGATGGGCTTTGTGAATTTCTGCGCGTGGGCTGCGACACGCGGGGGCGTGAAGGGGATGAAGATTGCAGAGTTCGACCACCTCGACAACGTCTCCGATTCCGCCGAGCTGGAAAAGCTGGTGGACGACTCTCTGGGTGGGGCATGGCAGCGCTTCATCGTCGATCGTTCGCGCACCGGAGAAGTCGACCTCATCTACGTGCAGCCCAGCGGCTCCTCGATGCGCATGCTCATCACCGACTACGAGCATGGCGAGCTGGACGTGGTGCGCGTCGAGGTGAATGCGGATCGGCTGAAGCACTGGATGCGCGATCCGGAGGGCAGCGCGAAGCGGCACGATTACGGCGCGGACGAGAAGGGCGTTCCGGATTAGGGAACGCGCCCGAGTTGTCTACTTGCTGTACTCGTCGCGCAGTTGCGTTTGCCGGCTGACCATGGGAACCGCGACGCCCTGAATGTAGACCTGCTTCACGTCGGTTCTTACGTCGAGCGGATCGCCATTCGCCAGGACCACGTTGGCCATCTTGCCCACGTCGAGCGAGCCCAGTTTGTCGCCGAATCCGAACATCTCGGCGACATTCAGGGTGATGGCCTTCAAGGCATCGTCATAGGGCAGGCCATAGCCGACCGCAAAGCCCGCGGCGTAAGGCAGGTTGCGCGCAGAGTGGCTGCTGGCCGGGCCGCCGCCATCGGCTGAGGAGATCGCAATCTTGACGCCGCGCTTCGCCAACTCTGCCGGGAGCGTGAAGACGGCGTCATAGCGCTCATTGGCTCGTGGCGCGTCGTAGATGGACCCGATGATGACCGGGACCTTCCATGCGGCGATCTCGTCGAGGACCTCCTGCGTGTGGGTGACGTGGTTGAGGATGACCCTGAGGTGAAATTCCTGAGCGAGATGCATGATGGTCTCGACGTCATACGCCTCGTACACGCCGATGACGACCGGTCGCTCGCCTTTGAGATAAGGAATGAGGGCTTCGAATTTCAGGTCACGCTTGAAGGCGGCGTCGCTTTTCTTTGCGGCGGCGTCGCGCTTCGCCATGTAATCCTGGGTGTCGAGAAAGGTCTGACGGAGCTCGGTGACGAGGCCCATGCGCGTGGAAGGAAATGTGGCTCGGCCTGTGGGGCCACCGCGGCGGCGCTGCTCCGCGCCATAGTTCATGGCCAGCGCCACATCGGTACCGAGCATCATCTGTTCGCGGCTGCCGTAAAGCTGGATGAAGATGTCCTGCCCGGCAATCGAGTCGCCACTGGCCGGTGCGACGACAGCGTTGGTAATGCCGTTGAGGCGGGCGACGGGAATCAGCTCCGTGTCAGAGTGGAAAGCGTCGGAGACATGCATGTGGGGCATGATCTCGTCGGAACGCTCCTCGAGATCGTTGGTGGCGGAGTCGGCGCTGATTTCGGTCAGGCCGAAGTTGGACTCAGGATCGATGAGGCCGGGGTACACGGTGAGACCTTTGGCGTCGACGATCTGAGCGCCTTTGGGGATCTTCACGGATCCGGCGGGCCCAACCGCTGCGATCTTGCCGTCGGCGAGGATCAGCACGCCGTTATCGATAGTTCCATGACTGACGGTGAGGAGCTTGCCGCCAACGATGGCGACGACGCTGGACGAAGGCGTGTCCGCGGCGAGGGCTGCGATCGAACCCGCCAGACAAGCAACAAATACGGTTACAGGAGCCACGAACCTCATCACTGTCCATCCTCCTCGTCGTCAGAGCCGAAACCGCCGCCGTCGTGCATGACGCCGGAGAAATGGGTTGTTCCCCATCCAGGCAGGGAAGCGTCAAAGAACAGATCGCCGTCGATGTAGACCTTCATGGCATGGGCGTAGGTGGAAAGGGGATCGTGGTTCCACAGAACCAGGTCGGCGTCCTTGCCGACGTCAATGGAACCGACGCGGTCATCGACGCCGATGATCCACGCGGGGTTGAGCGTGACCATGCGAATCGCCTCGTCCTCCGTCGCGCCGCCGTAGTGAACCATTTTGCCGGCCTCGACATTGAGGCGGCGAATGTGGTCGTCGGAATCGCTCTTGAGCGCGACGCGGATGCCCTGGCGCATGGACATGACCGCATTCCAGGGAATGGCGTCGCGGGCTTCATCCTTGAAGCCCCACCAGTCGGTGAAGGTTGCGATGGCCGTACCGTCGGCGGCGATCTGCGGAGCTACTTTGTACATCTCCAGAGCGTGGTGGAAGGCGCGGATCTTGTAGCCGTACTCTTTGGCGATCGCCTCTTCGGTCAGGAACTCGTCGGCGCGGTAGCAGTGGATCTGTACGTAGAGCTTGCCGCGCAGCACATCGGCCAGAGCTTCGAGTTTGAGGTCGCGTTTGGGAGCGACAGCGTCTTTGTCGCCCTTCTTCACTTTGGCGTCATAGGCATCCCAGTCCGCCATGTAGTGCTTGGCATCTTCAAAGGCCATGCGCATGACTTCGAAATTGCCCATACGGGTGGAAGGCAGCTGATCGCGACTTCCGTAGACGCGCTTCGGATTCTCGCCGGAGGCGAATTTAATGGAGCCGGGCGCGTTGGGGAAGAGCATGGCGTCGCGATCGAGGCCGAACTTGTTCTTGATGACCACGGCCTGGCCGCCAATCATGTTGGCCGAGCCGTGCAGCAGCAGCTCCGTAGTGACGCCGCCGGCAAGCGCGCGGTAGAGGTCGGCGTCCCGGTTATCGAAGGCGTCGATCATGTGCATCGACGGTGTGACCGGGCTGGTGGCCTCGTTGACGTCACTGTCGAGCGCGGAATGGGAGTGCGGATCGATGATGCCGGGGGTGAGCCACAGGCCGGTGGCATCGACGACGGTGGCCGACGACGGTGCGGAGACTGTGGGTCCGACGCCCGCGATTTTGCCGGCATGCACCCACACGGAACCATGTTCGATCGTGCCGTGGCTGCCCGTCATGACCGTGGCGCCGCGAATGACGATGTCCGCGGGAGGCGTTGGTTGCGCGCGGCCAAAGGCGGCGCATGCGGCCATCAGCGCCAGAGGAAGAATGCGCGAACGGCGGGCGGAGATAGAGAGCGGATGGCGAAGACTACCCATCAGGTGACCTCCCGACAGCATGAAGAGGACCGCGAAGGCAAAAGGGGACGCATCAAGCCCACGCCGGTCTTTAAGGTTTGGAAATGCCTTTCCGCATGCTACAGAAGAGGCAAGGAATCTTCCAGGTCTGGATGCGGAGGATGGATGAGCGGGTTGAGCGAACCCCCTGGGTTACCTCCGTGAGATGTCGGTCTTCGCCCCGATCATCCAACATGCGATACTGCCAATGGCATGTACAAAAGGGTGGTACTTAAGTTATCCGGCGAGGCTTTGGCGGCGGGCAAAGGCTTCGGCGTCGATCCCATTCGCATCCACGAAATCACAGCAGAAATTGCCGAGGTTCACCAGATGGGCGTGGAAATGGCCATCGTGGTGGGTGGCGGCAATTTCTTTCGCGGCGTGGCCGAGCAGGCCAAAGAGATGGACCGGGTTTCCGCCGATAACATGGGCATGCTGGCGACGGTGATCAACGCTCTGGCCATTCAGGATTCACTGGAGAAGCGGGACGTTTTTTGCCGGGTGATGTCGGCCATTGAAATGAACCAGGTCTGCGAGCCGTACATCCGGCGGAGGGCGATCCGGCATCTGGAAAAGGGCCGGATAGTGATTTTCGCGGCGGGAACCGGAAATCCTTATTTTTCCACAGATACGGCCGCGTCCCTGCGTGCGATGGAAATCAGGGCGGATGTGTTACTTAAGGCCACAAAAGTCGAAGGCATCTACGACGCCGATCCGGTCATCAAAAGAGACGCGGTGAAATTCGAGCAGATTACCTACATGGAAATTCTGCGGCTGGGGTTAAAGGTGATGGACACCACGGCAGTGAGTTTATGTAAGGACAACAATCTGCCGATGATCATCTTCAATCTGAACCAGCCGGGCAATATCCGCCGAGTCGTTTCCGGGGAGAAGGTCGGCTCACTGGTGACAGCCTGAGCGCACAAGTACACGTCGTACCCCGGCCGACGAATGCGTGGGAAGCCGGACCGCCTCGAGAAGCTCCGGCAGGCAAGCCGGTCCTGATCAAGCCGAAGAAGGAGCGTCTTCCGGCGCTGACGGGACTGCGCGCGTTTGCGGCTCTGAACATCGTTTTCTTCCACTATTCCAATCCGAAGTGGTTCGGCCCGTTTGCGCCGGTGGTGGACAACGGGTTCACGTCGGTCAGCTTCTTTCTGCTGCTTTCGGGTTTCGTGCTGGCGTACAACTACTCCGACAGAGCCCAGCAGGGCCAGTTGAGCGCGCGCAATTTCTGGGTTGCGCGGATGTCGCGGCTTTATCCGGTCTATTTATTTGCGCTGCTGATCTCAGTGGGCATGCTGATGGACGAATGGCATGCGCGCTCGCACTCGCAGTTCACCTGGGGCGTGGTGCTGACGCCGCTGCTGCTGCAGGGCTGGAGCCCGTCGCTCTCGACCTTCTGGAACACGCCGGCGTGGACGATGTGCACCGAGGCGTTCTTCTATCTGATTTTCCCCCTGGTCATCCTGTGGAAGCGGCCGAAGAAGATCGGGGCGCTGGTGGCGATCCTGCTGGGATTGTGGTGCCTGGGGATGGTCCTGCCGAGCTTATACATGGGCCTGCATCCGGATGGGGATATGCATCCAGGACGCTATACCGATGGTTTCTGGATGCGCGCGCTGAAATTCTCGCCGCCGCCGCACGTCCCGTCGTTCCTGTTTGGGATTGTGCTGGCGGATCTGGATGCGCTCATTCCCCGGGCCGCGCGCAGGCGGCTGCTGCTGGGCGCGCTGGGGATGGTGGGCATCTATACTATGCTGTATTTCGGCGACCACTTTCCGTACGTCATGATGCACGATGGGCTGATGATGCCTTTGTTTGCGCTGGCCATTCTGGGTCTGGCGGGGCACAACCTGATCGCGAAGTTTTTCGGGTTCTTTCCGTTTGTCGCGGTGGGACAGGCGAGCTACTGCCTGTATATCCTGCACTTCAATCTCTGGAATCTGATCCACAGCTCCAACGTTCTGGTGATGACCGGACTGGCGCGGTTCGATCCCTGGCTGAGTTACGTGTTGCTGGTGGGAGCGGCAGTGTTAACGATGGTGTGGATCGAGCGGCCCGCGCAGCGCTTCATCAAAGCGACCCTGCTTCCTCGCTGAGCCGAGGGTTCAGACGGTTGCGGCGTGCTCTTCCTGGAGCGACATTCTCACCACAGTGCAGTTGCGTCCGGCGCTCTTGGCCTGGTAGAGTGCCAGGTCGGCGAGGCTGAGCAACTCGGTTTCGGCTTGAGCCGCATCCGGCGCGACCGTGGCGCCGATGCTCGCGGTGAGCGAGATTTCCGCGCCGGCGACGAGGAACGGCAGTGAGGAGATAGCGGCGCGAATTCGCTCCGCGCCGTTCGCGGTCTGGTCGCGGTCGCAGGAGGGCAGGATCACCAGGAATTCCTCACCTCCATAGCGTCCGACGACATCGTAAGGGCGCGTAGCCCGCGCGATGCGATGGGCGATCTCCTTCAGCACGGCATCGCCGACCAGGTGCCCATAGGTATCGTTGATCGGTTTGAAGTGATCCACGTCGAGCATGAGGAGGCCCATGGACGCATGCGTGCGCAGGGTGCGCTCGATTTCAGCGCGCAGCAGGTCGAGCAGAGCGCCGCGGTTCGACAGGCCGGTGAGCACGTCGTGGGTAGCCTGATAGCGGAGCTTTTCCTGGGCAACGAGAAGATCGTGCTGCAGAGAGAGAACTTCGGCGAGGGACTTGCTCTTCGCCTGATGGGCGGCCTCGGCCTGCAGGCGCAGCATGTGTGCTTCCTCGAGCTGGGTGCGGATGACGCGGGTCTGTGCGCGGACGCGTCGGCGCAGGCCGACGTTCCACGCAATGAACACCATCACTACCGCGGAGAGAACGCCGGCAAAAATCAGGGTGTGACGCGGCGTCCACCAGGACGGGCTTTGCAGGACCAGGACCTCATCCGGGGACTGCAGCAGGATTTTCAGCGCCTTCGGCGTTTTGCTGGGAGTGACCTCGATTAAGCAGATCCCGGTGATGCGCAGGCGGCTTCCCGGTTCGAGGTTGTCAAAGCCTTCGGGAGTACCGGCGGGAAGGGAAGCGGAGAAAGTGGTGCCGCCGTCGGTGAGAAGCAGAGTCGTTTCGGTTGCGGTTCGAGACTTGTACAGCAGTTGCCCGTCGACCCGCACCGGCTCGGCATCGTGATCTCCGGTGAGCGCCTGGGCGGCGGTGAGGGTCACCGGCGCAGGGGGTCGAGCCACTCCGCTGCGGCGGAAGATGGCCTCGTCCAAAACCGAAGTATAGTCGCCAAGGGCAGGGAAGCCGACCACGTCGAGCAGATCGCCAACGGATACGGCGGCGGGGACCTCGGTGTGCACGAAAATGCCATGGTTGGCATCCATGAGCGTGAACTGCAGGGGACCCCAGGTAGAGGTGACGACGCCGCGCACGTGGACACGATGGCCGCGTTCATGCTGGCTGGCCCGCATCACGTCGGCAGTTTCGCTGAGGGGCAGCGAAAAGGGATCGGCGGGCGCAGGCTCGAGCACCTGGATATAGGAAATGTCAGGCATGTACAGGTGAACGCCGATGATCTGTTTCCGCTGGTTGAATCGGGTTCCGCACGCGGCGCGCAGCCGCACCCTGGCGTCGATGAGGTTGCTGTGGTCTCCGCCTTGCGGGTCGAGGGTAATCACGTCCATGAGATCCTGGCCTGAGGCGACGGTGACGATGAGATTGGCGCTGCTGGAAGCAGCATGGCCGGCGTAATACGTCACCTCTTGCGGTCTTCGCACCGATCGAACGATGCCCTCGATGGCCACCCACTGCGAATCGTAGAAGTCGGTGGAGAGGCGGTCGAAGCCGATGAGCGGCGCTTCGGGCAGCCTCGCGTTGCCCAGGACGCGAAAGCGAGGGTGCAGAAGGACTGGCTCCACGTCGCCGGGTCCGCTGACCGCATCCACCTCGACCACGTCGCCGGCGTGCACGTCCAGCGCCCGATCGCCACGCGCATCGACGAAGATGCCGTCGGTCGCGTCCATCAGGAAGAGGGAGTGGATGGTGGAATCGTAGAAGGTGATCTGTGCGCGATCCAGATGGACCGGATATCCCCGGATGGCTTCCGTGGTGGAGAGGGTGTGAGCCTGATGCGCAGTGCGCAGCACGGGCAGCGAGTCGGCGGCAGCTTTGGCGGGGAGGGCGAGGAAAACCGGCAGGAACAGCGCAGCCAGCCATGCTGCGAACCTTGCAGTGACGCGCCTCGGCGACGTGGCCGCGAGCGGGTCACACTGCTGCTCGGGATCAGTCATGAGCCTGACTGCATCCATCCGGCTTTCCTCGTTGCGCGTTCCTGGCGCGCACCTCTCTTGAGAGAGTTATCGGCACGCGTGGTGGTAAGTATAAGTCACGGCTGGTTCGCGAGCATGCCACGAAGGAGGCATACCTCGCCGGGGGTAACGAGGCAACCCGTCGCGCCGCAGATTGGTTGGGGATACGAACCGATCTTTCGGAAAATTTAAGCTGCGGTGGGATAACCCATGCCCGCCAGAACGCTGCGCATGTACGCGAAGCTTTTGGTTACTCCAGGCATCGGGTCGTCCGCATGGACTTCGTATTCGAGGTCAACAAAGCCACGGTAGCGCACCGCTATGAGCGCCTCGAAAATGCCACGCACCGGCATCTTGCCGTCGCCCACGGCCACCTGGCTTTCTTTATCGTGAAAATCAGTGAGGTCCTTCATGTGCATGTTGAAGAGCCGCGGCCCAACGGCGTGGATGGCCTCGACGATGCCGGTTCCGGCGCGCACCGCATGTCCCACATCGATACAGCAGCCGATGCGGGGATCCAGGCCCTGCACGGCCTGGAGGACGTCCAGGGGCGAATGCCAGAGCTTGTCCTCGGGCCCGTGATTGTGGATGGCCACGCGGATGTCGTATTCCTTCACAAATTTCTCGATACGGGGCAGATCCTGAGGCGTTGGGTCGCCGGCAACCAGCACCGGGATTCGCGCGCGCTTCACATACTCAAATTTGCTCCGCATATCGTCGTCGGAGTCGACTGCCAGGGAGATGACGCCCGCGCCGTGCAGGCGGATACCGGCGGCTTTGTAGTCAGCGAGCGCCTGGGCTTCCGCGGCGGGGTCCATAGGGAGATGATCCTTCACGTCCTTGGCGTTCAGGTCCAGGACGTTGAGCTCCTTCATGAAGCCGATCATCTGCGCGCGCGTGAAGTTGCGGAAGGTGTAGCTGGCGAGGCCCAGCTTGACGGGTGCAGCAGATTCGTCTGGGGCTGCAGAAGATGCGGCGTGGGCGGAAGCGGGAACGAGCGCCGCGGCCGCGGCCATGGCGCCGGAGACGACGAAGTTACGACGAGAAACTTCAGGATTCATAGGGATCACCAGGCGACGGGTTGGAATATGGAGCGCGCACTCTGAAGACTGTCACAGGTGCGGCTCCCATCCCCTCTCATATTCGCGACCCCAGCCCTGCATGGCCTCGGCATCGCCAACGATCTTGCCATTGCTGGTGTCGAGCTTGAGTTCGCGCTGCACTTCCCAGGCGATGTTCGAGAGCTGCAGCATGGTCACCGCGACGTTGCCGACTTCGACGGGAGAACGCAGCTTTTCGCCCTTCGTGATCCCGGCGATGAAGTTGGCAAAGTGGTCGTTGGTCATGGAGTCGCGGCCGACGAGGTCGGAGGACGAAGTCGCCTCCTTCTTCGCGCGAAACTCATCGGTCTTGTGGCCGCCGAGGTCGTACACCTCGTAGCCGTCGCGATCGACCAGCACGGAGCCGTTGGTGCCCATGATGGTTGAGCCGCGGTCGCGGTTGTAAATCTTCATTCCGTTGCAGCAGCGGCAATCCCAGGAGATGAGCGTGTCGTCGTACTCGTAGTTCGTCACCAGGGTGTCATAGAACTGCCAGTCATCTTTGTAGTGGTAGCGACCGCCGTTTGCGGCCACGCGATTCGGATAGTCGACGCCCAGCGCCCAGCGGCAGACGTCGATCTCGTGGGTACCGTTGTTGAGCGTCTCGCCGGTGCCCCAGGTTCGAAACCAGTGCCAGTTATAAGGCTGGACGTTGTCCTTATACGGCCTGCGAGGCGCGGGACCCTGCCACAGATCCCAGTCGAGGGTCGGCGGCACGGGTGCATCCTTGCCAACGCCGATGGACTTGCGCGTGTTCACGTACCAGGCCATCGCGTAGTAGGCCCGGCCGATGACGCCATCGTGAATCTTCTGGACGATTTCGATGGTGTGCGGCGAGGAGCGTTGCTGCGTGCCCATCTGCACCAGCTTGCCGTACTTCTTCTGCGCCTCGATCAGCAGCGCACCTTCGGCAGGATTGTGGCTGCAGGGCTTCTCCACGTAGACATGTTTGCCGGCTTCCACGCCCGCGATGGCCAGGGGGGCATGCCAGTGGTCCGGGGTGGCGATGGAGATGGCGTCGACGTCTTTGCGCTCGAGAATTTTGCGGAAGTCGCCGCCGGTCTGTGGCGCATAGCCGAGTTCCTTCTGAGTCTCGGCGGCAAACTTCGCCAGGATGTTGCTTTCAACGTCGCACACGTATGCCACGCGAGCGGTGTCGCGATTGGCCGCGAGGGCGGAGAGATGCGCGTAGCCGCGGCTGTTGAGTCCGATGATGGCGAAGTTGAGCCGGTCGTTCGCGCCCATGATCTGCGCATAGCTTTTCGCCGTGCTGCCGACGGCGAGCCCAGCCGCTCCGACCGCCATCGTGTCCAGAAAATCGCGACGTGTAATCATGCTGTCTCCGTTAAGAAGCGAACTCGTTTGGGTTAGCAGGCAGCCCCGGAATCCGCCAGCGCCTTTTTCAGATCGGCCATGCTGATACGCG
>PMAD01000159.1:0-5855 GCA_003152415.1 Acidobacterium sp. | reverse complement strand
TCGTAGCCGTTGGGAAACGGCGTTTCGCTTGCGAAGGTCCCGGCGTTGCCGGGGTCCCAGTTGAGCATGAAGTTTTTGTTGGGAACGGCCTTCAACACAGCGGCTGCCTCTTCGCCGGTAGCTGTATTGCAGGACATTTCGTTTTCGAGGAGGAGAATCACGTTGCTCTTCGCGCATACTTTCGCGGCCTCGACCAGCTTCGCGTTGATCGCCTCACGATACGGCGCCTGATCATCGAGGCGCCAGAAGTCGAAGCAGCGGAGGCGGTCGGTGTTGAAGGTCTGACTCAGCTCGATGCAGTGGTGGAGCAGCGCATCCTGCTGGCCGGCGTCGGTGTTGGCGTGGAATTGATCGCGCTGCTGACCGTCCTTGCGTGGCGCGCCCGGCCAGTCGACTTTGTACAACGGGCTGGCGATATCGGTCACCCGCAGATCGTACTTTTTCAGGATGCGATTGGCTTCGGCGAGCTGGTTGACGTCGAGATCGGTGACATTCTTGTTCCACATGCTGCGCAACTCGATCCAGTGCAGGCCGAAATCGTTAGCGGCGACCGAGCATACGTGATCGAAGTCCTGGGAGATTTCGTCGTTGATGACGGAAAGGCGGAACGGACAGGTTGCCAGGACGGGGGCATCGAGGTTCGTTGCGGAAGAGGCTTGGGGAAGAGCAGACAGGGCGCCCGCTGCAGCGAGGCCGCCCAGAAATTCACGACGGGAATACAGCATCTGTTGCTCCTGCGGCAAAACAGCAGAGCACAGTATAGTCCCGTGAACAGCGACGGAGGGCCAGCGAGCGGGACTGGAGAATTTCCCCCGAGGCTTAATCGATGGGCCGTGCCACCAGCCGCCGCAGAACCCGATCCACAGTTTCCGACATGCCGATGGGAATTTCGAAGATGCGCTCCTCGGCCTCGTTGCTGGAGAACACCTCCATGCTGCTTTCGCGGAACTGGAAGGAGACGAGCGGCTGTTCGGGCCGCAGACGCTGACGGCGGGACCGGGAGACGATCAGCGACCAGATGGACTGGCCGGCGCGCAGCTGGCGGTCGTAGCCGGCCCGGCGCAGTTCGGCGATGAACGGCAGGACCAGAGTCCTGGGGGGAAAGCGCGAGCCTTCATAGACTTGCTCCATCTGATTCCAGCTTTCGATGAACTCCCCTTCGACCGGATTGCCTTTCTCGTAGTAGTCGGCCAGGGGACCGATTTGCAGCCAGGGAAATTCCTTTCGCAGTCTCGACGGAGGCGCGTTGTCGGCAAGCCATGCGGTGAGGACGGCGCCCAGCGCGGCAGGATCGGTCGCATCGAAGCGAAACAGCTCACTATCGTCCCAAAGAAAATTCGCCTCCGGGGATTCACGCCGGGAAGCAAAGTGGATGTGTGCCGACCGCGTGTCGTTTCGGAACCAGAGATGAGAAACGCCGGAAGGGGTCACGGTGAGCTCGTTGCGAGCGGCCGTTCCGAGCTGCGGGAAGCCTTTCAGCGCGGTCTCCCGGATCGACATGAGCTTCCGCTTCTCCCAGTCGACGAAGCAGAACTTCTGATACATGGCCGGGAGGGGTGCGGCGTCGAGCCATTGCCAGATGGCATCGACGGTTTCCCGGCACGAAGAGGTTCGCCCGGTGCCGACTTTTGTTCCGGCGTCCTCAAAAAAGGTGAGGAACTCAGGGCCGCCGACCTCGAAGCACCCGACCCAGCAGGATCGCGCGCCCCGCTGCGCGGAGCACCTCCACTGGACGCCTCCCCCGGTAATGGCAATTTGGGCCTGGTCGGCTACGGCGGCAAAGCGGCCAGTCAGTCCCTCGTATAGGTCTTGCGCGTATTTCGGTTCGTTCCGTTCCATTTTCTCTTTTCCACAGGAGGTTCAGTGTATAGGAAGATATCTACTGACAATGCATCAGGTGTGTATTCCGTAGATACCTTTTATAAATTCGTTACGGGGTCGGAGGGATGGGAATGGGGGCGGAACCGAACCTCAGGGAGAGGAATAAAGCACAAAGCGCCTGCTGTTTAGCAGGCGCCTCGCAACCCACACCCTGTTGCGTACTCGTTGCGGGTCGAAGGGTCTACTGGCTGTTAGCCAGGAAGTGAACGGTTTGCGTGGTCGAGACGACTTCGCCGCTCGGAGCCTTAGCCGTTGCAGTAATGACCGCGTCGCCAGGTCCTACCGCGACCAGCAGACCGCTGGCGTCGATGGTGGCAATCTTTGCGTTACTGGACTCCCAGCTGACCTGCCGGGATAGATCCGCAGTCCGCTCGCCCGCGCCATAGGTGGCGATGGCGAGAAGCCGCGCTGACTGGCCAACCGCGGTCAGATTCTGGTTGCCGGGAATGATGCTCAGCGAAAAGGGCTTTGCGATCGCAGGACTAAACCCGGTGCAGCCAGGGCTTTCCACCACAACATTCGAAACCGCTGTGACGGCGCCGAACTCGGCTGACGCTTCGGCAAGGATGGATGTCGTCCCGTCACCGGCGCCCGTCACCAAGCCCGAAGAGTTTACCGTGGCAACGGCAGGAATGGTGGCGGACCAGGTGACCTGGTCGGTGATGTCTCTGGTTTCGGCAGTGTGTCCGCCCTCGGTGTAGGTGCCGTAGGCTTTGAACTGCGCCGAGACGCCTGGGATCAGGCAGGTATCTCCCGTGGCGGGTTCGACGGTGAGACCGGTTAGCGAATACGAGAGGCTGCATCCTGTTCCTCCAAAGAGAGAGAGCGACAGCACGAGCCCCACGCCCAGCAGCACACGCGGAGAGACCAAAGCAGAAGGACCGAAAGACTTGGTTTTCATATACGGATGCACCATGATCACGGTCGCAGGGAGAGGCGAGAAGCCGATCTGTCCGGCTCCGAGTCTTCTTCCTGGCTGAAACCTATTAGGGACTATAGGGAGCGGCTGGTGACCGTGGTATCCCACTTTTTGGGAGGGAGTGCCCCTGAGTTGGTTACCGGAGTTGTATCGCGATGTGACACAGGCAGGGGAGTGGGTTGGGCGTCGCGCCCCCTGCCAGGCCCGGAAAAGCGAAGGGGCGATCTCCCTTGCGGAATCTCGCCCCTTCTGACCGAATTTCCCGAAGACCCGGCTTCGGCTACCAGATCGCAACTCTGTTCACCAGGAGTCTGTTCAGCACTCGCGGGTTTCACCCCGCGGCACGCGAACGATCCTGTGATCCCAGGCGCTGCAAAAGCTTCCTCGCCGCCGTCTGGAGACTTCCAGTTTCCCGGAAGTTCCATGAGTTTCGTTGCCGACACTCGTGAGGCAGCAGGCCTGCTCTCTTCAGGGAAGATTACTCTTCCGTTGCGGATGATTATGGCACGCGAAAGTACCGCAGGCCGGGCATTATTTGTGTGCAAATCCACGCGCTGGTGTGGAAATGGCGGAGGCGAATCCGGCCACGCCACGAAGCGGGAGGCGAATCAAGTTGAGGCGACCCCGGAGGACCTGGGTCCAGTCCGAACCATCGCGCGGGATCAATGTCCGGGTTCGGTTTTCAGCCAGTCCGCAGAGTGCTTTTCAATCGCGATTCTGACCAGCTGGCTGCGCGTGCGCACGCCTGCCTTCTGGAAAAGTTCCTGAATCACGGCTTTGATCGAAGTTTCTGAGGTCTTCAGTTTCCAGGCGATCTCCTTGTTCGCGAGGCCGTCGAGAATGCCGCGCAGAACGTCGCTCTGCCGCGGGGTTAATGGCTGCGCGCGCCCCAGCATTTCGCTGCGATTGCGTTTGCCGGCGAGCAGGGAACGAAAGGAGCCGTCATCGAGCCACACCTCGCCGCTGGTTACCTTGCGAATCGCCGATAGCAGGCGGTCGGGATTGCTGTGCTTGAGAAAGACTCCGGAAGCTCCCGCCTCCATCACGCGCAGAGTGTTTTCATCCGAAAGGCCGGCAGTGACCATCAGGATCCGCAGCGAGCTCCAGCGCCGCCTGATTTCGGTGAGCAGCGGCAACGCAGTTTCGTCGCCGAGGTCGTAGTCCAGCAGCACGATGTCGGCTTCGATGCGTGAAAGCGCGTCGAGAGCTTCGGCGCCCGTGGCACATCGCGCGACCACGCGGAATTCCCGCGTGCTGTCCAGCAGCCGGCCCAGGCTCTCGCGAAACAAGCCGTGATCGTCCACCATCGCGATGCGAGTATCGGTCATAACGAATCCTGCTCCGGCGAATCCGCGCGGTTCAGGCTCACGGTGAAGCAGGCGCCGCCGGCTACCGGTTGATAGCGAATTTCCCCTCCGAAGGAGCGGAGAAACGCGCGGGACAAGTAAAGGCCCAGCCCGGATGAGTCGGCTCCCTCCTGGAAGGGGCGAAAGAGATGCTCAGGCTGAGCCACGCCGCCGCCGCTGTCGGTAAACTCCACCAGAACCCTGTTTCCCTCGGTCCGGGCGGCGACGGAGAGCGTGCGACTCTCCTGTTTGGACAGGGCGCGGATGCTGTTCGTGATGACGTTGAGGAAGACCTGCATCAGGCTCGGCCGGTCCGCCCACACCAGCGGCAACGCGGGATCCGTAGTCCACTGCGCGGCGATATTCTCCTCGTCCAGCGATGGAGCCATCACAATGCGCAGTTCATCGAGCAGAGCCACCAGGTCGACCTCGCCGCCCGCGCTAACGGAGTGCCGGAGATTCATATTGGCGATACGCTCCAGGCCGGCGATCAGGTTGCCGAGCGCCTCGAAGTCGCGGTTGCCGGCCAGTTGTCCTCCGCGGGACAGGTTCTGATGGACGGCGGCAATGGCGCCGCAAAAATTGCGAATCTCGTGGGAGACGGCGCCGATCGCGATGCGGGATCCGGTGAGCAACTGATGCAGGCCGGATACTTCGTGGGTCCTGAGACCCTCCGACGCATCGAGCACCATAGCGGCGAGACGCAATCCCGCGGTGGTGCGATAGGTGGAAAAGCTGATGTCGGCCAGGAACGCCTCGCCGTCTTCCCGCTGCCCTCGCGCCTGCATGACCGTGCGGAAGAACTGGCCGGAGACGGCCGGCCCCGAGACATTCCGCAGCGATGGAAGATAGCGATCGATAGGCTTTCCCGAGAGCTCCTGCGGCGAAGCGCCGAGCATGCGATAAGCAGCTTCGTTGGCCATCAGCACGGTTCCATCGCCGTCCGCGGTGACGATCGCCGCGGGGCTGGTCTCGATGAGGACGCGCAGCTGCTCTTCGGCTTCGCGGCGAGCTTCGCTCTGGCGTTCGATTTCATCGAGGTGCTGCTCCACCACCCGGCGATTGCGGTTCACTTCCCGGACGAAAACCCCGGCGCCAAAAAACGCGATGCCGTAGATCAGGTCCCGCGATATGCCGGTCCGCAGGTTCCACGGCACGTCGTCGAAGAATTCCCCCAGAAATGTGCACAAGACCGCGATGGCGCCGATCTGCCACGGCTCCAGAACGCTGCCCACCAGCAGCATGGGAATCAGGTACAGATAGCGGAGCGGGATCGGGCCGACGACGCGCCAGTCCAGCAGCGCGATGGCCGCGATCAGAAGAGCGGCGCGGAGCAGGATCGCTTTTCTGGAGCCTCGAAAGAATGTGGCGTATATCTGCACCGGTTATTGCCGCGTCTCAGGCGCGGTGGATGATGCATCCCATTGTAGATTTGGGAGGGAATTCCGGCCACACCGGTATGGCCTCCGCGATGCTTCCAAATTGCCGATCAACCACTCATAACGCTGACCATCAGCTACGCTTCGATGAGCGCGTTGGTCCGTTGGCGAGAGCCGTGAAAATCGAACAACAGCCTGTGTTTTGAGTCGCGGACGGAGGACTATTGCGCTGACGAGGCCTTCTGTTCCACGAGACTGAAGCGCTTTCTGTCGGTTTCCTGCTGCAGTGAGGATTGTTGCAGCTCAGCTCCCCTCCATCTGAAGGAAACC
>PMAD01000241.1:275-3355 GCA_003152415.1 Acidobacterium sp. | reverse complement strand
GTGGTGAAGAAGGGATCGAAGACGCGAGGCAGGTTTTCCGGAGAGATGCCGAGGCCATTGTCGCGGACGGAGATGGAGGCGGTTTTGTCGTGGCGAACGATTTCGATTTCGATGATGCCGCCGGATCGAGGAAGTGCATCGCAGGCGTTGGAGACGATGTTGGTGAGGATCTGGCGGAGATCGTCGGCGGGCAGGGGAAGGGTGAGTTCGGCGTTGCAGTGGATGCGTATTTGCGCGCCGCGCGCGGTACAGCGGGGCCGGAACATGTCGACGACGCCTTCGACAATCTCGATGGCGTTGAGGGGGCCCGA
The DNA here is from genome assembly GCA_003152415.1 of Acidobacterium sp. Taxonomy (GTDB): domain Bacteria; phylum Acidobacteriota; class Terriglobia; order Terriglobales; family Acidobacteriaceae; genus Palsa-343. The sequence continues at coordinate 3,044 of PMAD01000241.1, read as the reverse complement.
GGAGGATTTGGGGCGCACGAAGGTGAGAGTGCGGCGGGCAATGGAGGCAAGGCGGGCGAGTTCCTGATCGGCGCGTTGCAGGTACGCTTTGGCTTCGGGAGGCAGGAGAGGATCGGACTGGGCGAGATAGATGAGGTTGGTGACCGCCTCGAGCGGGTTGTTGACTTCGTGGGCGATGGTGGCGGAGAGGCGGCCGACGGCGGCGAGCTTTTCGGAGCGGACGAGGGCGAACTCGGCATTCTTGCGCTCAGTGATGTCGAGGGTGACGCCGTGCCAGATTTTAAGACTGGCAACGGAGGGGTTGCCGCGGCTTTCCAGCCAGTGAATTTCGCCGCTGGGCCAGCGCACGCGAAACTCCGACTGGAAGGAGTGGCTGGCGGCGATGGCGGCGGCGTATTCCTGAAGGACGCGGTCCCGGTCTTCGTCGACGATGAAACTGAGAGCATCCTGGAGCGGGTCGTCATCGGAGAACGGGCGGCCGAAGACGCGCGCGCCACCCACGGCCCATTGCAGGCGGCCATCGTCGATGTTGTACATCCACGCGGCGGCGTTGCTGGCTTGCTGGGCTTCAGTGAGGGAGTCAGTACGCACCTGCAGAGAGGTGAGAGCGGCACGCAGGCGACTGCCGGTGACGCGCTGGCGTTCGCAGAGCCAGGCGATGAGAAAGCCGACGGCGAGAATGATAGCGGTGTAAATGAGAGATTGCCGGCCGAATGCCAGGAAGCTGGGAGGCGCGAGGACAAGGTGATTGAAGACGAACGCGGTGAAGACGACGGCGAGGAGGCCGGGCGAGAGTCCGCAAAGAAGGGTTATGCCGGCAACGGAGACGAAGCTGAGAGCGAGCGGCGTGCCATGCAGTGCGTGGATGCGGATGGTGAGAATGGTGGCGAGCCAGGGAAGGGCGATGGCGGCGACGTATCCGCAAAACTGCCTGAGAAAAACGGCGTAGCGGCGTGGAACCGCAAGCCGGGATAGGAACGTCACGTAGCCGCCTCCTGGGGAGGATAGCCGGGTGGGCCGGGGCAAAAGAAACGGAGAGCACTGGGATGCTGCGCACTCAGGATACACAAGGAGGCAGTCGAGGCCTGGGCCGGCGGAGAGGGATGGACGCCGGGTTCAGACAGAGCTGGCGGATTCACGAAGGCGGAGCCAGCAGTAGAGCGGCCAGGCGTGGGCGTGCGCGCACCAGGGGATTGCGGAGGAGAGGCCATTGGTTTTGAGGAGCGACGAGTCGAGGGAGTCAGAGGCGCTCCAGCGGCCGGTCCAGTAGTCGGGAAATTTTTGCGCATAGTTGGCGAAGGTCATGCGGCGGAGGAGATCTTCGGCGGCGGGGCGGTCGAAGGTGGAGAGGCCGAGGATGACGGGGCCGTTGAGGGCGTACCAGAAGCCGCCGTTTTCGCGCGAGCCCTGGGGCGTGCCGGGCTCGACGGACGGCTTTTCGTTCTGCCGCGGACCCATGGCTTCCTGCGCGAGCAGGCGGTTCTGGAGTTCGGCGTAGAGGCGGCGCTTGCGATCGGCGGGGAACTCGGGAATCTGCAGGGTGAAACCCTGGGGCTCGAGCCACATTTCGTTTTCGCCGAGGGCTTCGTTGTGCCAGGCCCAGGCGCGGCGCGGGAAGGGTCGATCGCCGAGGTCGCGCATGAAGTCGCCGCGGAGCTGGTCGCGGTGTTCGCGCAGCGCGGCGACGAACTCGGCGGATTCGGGGAGCTGGGCTGCCTCGATCCGGTTGGCGAGGTCGGCGAGGATGACGACGGCCATGGCGGAGTTCATGTGGCTCTCCGAGACGACGAAGACGTCGTTGTAGGGATGGGCGGAGGGCCACCAGCCGAACATGTCGTTCCAGTCGGAATTCCAGCGCAGGATGATGCCGTGAGGGCCGACGCCGACGCGATCGCGCAGGAAGAGGAATGCCTGGCGGACGTGGGCGAGGCCGGTGTCGTGGCCGGAATTTTCGAGCGGGTAGTAACCGATGGGGTCAGTGAGGACGGAGACGTCGCGGGTGACACGAAGATATTCGGTGAGGAGCATGAAGAAGTAGAGTTGTTGATCGCTGGTTTGTTGCGCGCCGGAGGGCGACCAGCCGAAACCGCCGTCGTTGAGCAGGATGTTGCCGTCGGGGAGGGTGCGCTTCATGATGAAGCGCAAAGTGGAGCGCGCAATGGCGGGGTTGGTGTGACAGAAGGGCAGAGCGTGCTGGGCCTGGTCGCGCATGGAGCCGACCATGCCCCAGGTGTAGTCGTAGATGGTGCCCTGGGGGACGATGGTTTCGTCGTAGTACTCGCGCCAGGTGGCCATTTGCTCGAGGACGGCGGCGTTCCAGCGCATTTCGCGGCGGAGGCTGGGGTCGGGCTCGTTGGTGAAGGCGGGGACTTTTTTGGCCCAGTCGTTGGCGAAGGCGGAGCCGACGGCGTCGTGTGCTGGGCCGGCCACGGGTGGAGCGAGTTGTGCGGCGAGCGCATGCATGGCGGAGTTCGCGTCGCGGGAGTAACCGATGACGAAGGCGAGGCGGCGGTCTTCGCCGGGCTGGAGGACGCCGGAGGACTGGATGCCGATCGAGGCGTTGGGGGAGCCAGCCTCCGTCGCAACGGGGACGGTATTTGTATCCGCGGATGATACGAATAGCGCGGGAGGGAACTGCTCGAGGCGGGACATTTGCCCGGGCGGCGGGAAGGCGAGGCGACGCTTCGGGTGAGGGGTGAAGCGGACGATGAGAGCGCGCCCGTCTTCAACGGGTGGCTCGGCGGAGTAGGCAACTTCGTGCTGGTCGTT
>PMAD01000241.1:0-162 GCA_003152415.1 Acidobacterium sp. | reverse complement strand
GGGCGAAGCCGACGCCGAAGCGCTTCGTCGCGGCGAGGGCGGCGGGTTCGTCGATGCCGATGAGGCTGTGCTTGTTGCCGTCGATTTCGACGGTGGCCTGGTACGCGCCGCTGAAGGGAACCTCACCCTGATTCATGCGACCCCAGGCGCGCTCGCCAGTGA